>DATJMR010000034.1:0-18542 GCA_035508595.1 Dyella sp. | reverse complement strand
CAGTAGCGCAAACCGGTCGGCGGCGGACCGTCGTCAAAAATGTGTCCCAGATGACTGTCGCAACCGGCGCAGGTGATGGCCGTACGCACCATCCCGTAGCTGGTATCGCGGCTCTCGATGACGTTTTGCTTGGCGATCGGCTGCCAGAAGCTCGGCCAGCCGGTACCGGAATCGAATTGCGTGGACGCGTCGAACAAGGCCGTGTCGCAACCGGCGCAGCGATATAAACCCTTGCTTTGCGGCCTTTCGTGCGGCCCGCTGAACGCCATTTCCGTACCCGCACGACGCATGACGTTGAAGGCGGCATCGGAAAGGCGCTGGTGCCACTGCTCGTCGGTCAGTACGAGCTTGCGCACATCGCAAGGGCCAAGATGGTGGCCGTCATCGTCTGCAAAACATTCCAGCAGCACCATCTGAGGGCTGCTGGCAGCGGGTGTCGCGGCCTTCGCCAAACCGCCCTCTTTGTCGCCCATCCATCGCACCGCCGATAGGCTGCCCAACGCGATTGCCGCGCCGCCACCCAAGGCGGTGATCAAAAATCGGCGACGATCCATGCCTTTGTTGTCGACTGCGGATGTCATGTCCATCTCCTGCTTAAGCCCTGTTGCGCTCAACCGAACGTAAATGCGTAGACGCGAACGTTCGGATCGAGGAAGGTGATTTCGAAGGTGCGCTCGCCGGTGCCGTGCGCCTGCCGCACGAGTTGATACAGGCGTTGCCCGTCGACCGTACCGTTGCCATGGGCGTCGATGTCGGTGCCGTGATCGTCGGCGGGCGCTTTGCCATCGAGCGTAACGCGAAATCGCACAGGTTTGCCATCGTCGCCTGGACCAAGCACCAGGTGCAGATCACGCCCACGGAAGCGATACACGACGCTGCCGTTCGATGTGTCGAGCGTTGCGTAATGCGGCGTGACGGTCCAGTGGCCATCGAGCGACCACTGATTCACCGCAAGCGTGCCGGGTGCGTGGTAGTCCCAGCTGTCGTCGTGCGCGATCTGACCGCCCGTAAAGCCGTCGCTGCGCTCGTAACCGACATACGTTTCCGGCGAGCGGCTCATGTCGCCGGAACCGGCTGCTTCCGCACCGGATGCACCGGGTTGCACATAGCCGGTCGGAAGATTCTTGTAACCGGCATCGCTGAGCAAACGGCGGATGACATCTTCGCTTTCGGCGTAGTTGCCTTCGCCGAAATGGTGTGCACGGATTTGACCATGGGCATCGATAAAGTAATGCGCCGGCCAGTATTCGTTGTTGAAACCCTTCCAGATTGCGTAGTCGTTATCCATGGCCACCGGATAGGTGATTTTGAAATCCTTGATCGCCTTGGCCACGTTGGCGGGATCTTTCTCGAACGCGAATTCCGGCGCATGGACGCCGATCACAACCAGACCGTGATCGCGATACTTCTGCGCCCATGCATTGACATACGGCAGCGAGCGGATGCAGTTGATGCAGGAATAGGTCCAAAAATCGACCACCACCACCTTGCCTCGCAGCGATTGGGGCGACAGCGGTGCGCTGTTGAACCACTGCGTGGCGCCGGCGAGCGACGGAAGTTCGCCTTCCACCGGCAACGGCGTACCCGCCTTCGGCGCCGGAGCGGCCTGCACGGGCGCCGGACGCACGGCTTCGATCAGCTTTTGTTCGATACCGCTGGTGCTGGCAAGGGAGACGCGGGTCAGCAAACCCGTATCCACGCCCAATGCAATGGCCGCGACGCCAGCCAGCACCAGCACGCCCAGAACGCGGCGCACCCATTCGCCCGCGCCCAGCGAGCGCTTCATCGCCGCGAAGACGCGACCGCCGACGAACAATGCAAGCGCAAGCGACACGGCTGCACCACAGGCATAGGTGAGCAGCAATAACGTCGTCTGCACGCTGGCGCCTTGCAGCGCCGCACCGGTGAGCAACAGTCCGAGGATCGGACCCGCGCAGGGCGCCCACAGCAGCCCGGTCGCCACTCCCAATCCCGCGGCGGACCACGGCGAATCCTGCTGAGCTTCAGCTCGCTCGCTAAGCCGGTTTCCCAGTTTTACGAACGGACGGCTGATCCACTCTGCGACATGCGCAGAGAGCAGGGTCAAGCCCAGTACCGCCAGTACGAGCAGTGCGATGTAGCGACCGAATTGATTCGCACGCACCGCCCAGCCGCCACCCACTGCCGCCAGGGTCGCGACGAGCGCGAACGTGAGCGCCATCCCGATCAACATCGGCAGCCCGTTGCGCGCAAAAGGCCGGTCGGCCCGCGCGAAAACGAATGGCAGCACCGGCAGGATGCAAGGACTCAGGATGGTGAGTACGCCACCTAAGAAAGCGAGAATCAACAGGATCATGTGAGGTCTTGAGTTCCGTGTTGGTGAGATATTCGCTCAAGAGCTCGGGGCGGTTACAAGTAACCGGCGGCTTTGTTCGGGCGAATCGCCCTTTAGACAACAAATGCCGGCCATCATGCACCCAGTCTTGACCTTTGACGGCCCATGGGTACTACTACGCCAGCTTCCGCCGAGGAGCGTGGGTAACCGTAGGACCGTGTCGACCGAATCCATGAGTGCCAGCGAACAAGCTGACCGTCAGCGGGCAGCATGGATGGCCGCCGCGCAAGCTGGCGACCAGCGCGCCTATACGCGCGTGCTGAACGATTCGGTGGCGCTGATCCGCGCCGTGGCGCGCCGGCAAGGCGTGGCGGTGGATACGCTGGACGACGTGGTGCAGGAAACGCTGCTTACCGTGCATCGCGTGCGGCATACCTTTGATCCGTCGCGTTCGTACGATGCGTGGTTGTCGGCCATTGCGGCGCGCCGCGCGATCGATACGTTGCGCGGCCATGGCCGCCGCGAACGGCGCGAAGTGCACGACGAATTCGCATTCGATACGCATGCCGATCGCGACGATGCCAGCGCCAGCGCCGAACGCGCGCAGGAGGCGCAGCGCTTGCGCAAGGCGATCCAAACCCTGCCGCCGGGGCAGCGCGAGGCGGTCGAACAGCTTGGCCTGAAAGAGCACACGCTGGCCGAGGCCGCCGAAAAAACAGGGCGCAACACCGGGGCGCTGAAAGTAAACCTGCATCGCGCTTTGAAAACGCTGCGCGATCGCTTGCACGGAGAATCCTGAACCGTCATGTCCGATGCCGCACGCCACGAATCCCTGATCGACGCGCTCGGCGCGGAGCTGACGCCCGTGCGGCGTCTGCTGCCGCCGTGGCGGCGCGCGTTGGGCTGGTTGCTGGTGGTGGCGGCTCTGGCCGTGGTGCTGTTCGCGCGCTACGGCGCCACCACGATGTTGCATCGCTGGCACGCCGCCCCTGATCTGGGTGTGGCGGCCTGCGGTGCCCTGATCACGGCTATTACCGGTGCGCTGGCCTCTTTCATGCTCGCCGTTCCCGGGCGTTCCGTCCAATGGGCGTGGCTGCCCGTGCCGAGCGCGGTGCTATGGATCGGCGCCAGCGGCTTGGGCTGCCTGCGGGCGCACATACCGGGCATGGCTGTGCTGGATCTGCACGAGGCCAATCATTGCCTGATCTTCATCATCAGCTTCGCGATTCCGCTTTCCGGGCTGATGATCTGGCTGATCCGGCGGGCATGTCCGCTGCGCCCGGTGCTCACGGCCGTCATGATCGGCCTTGCCAGCGCGTCCGCGTCGGCGAGCTTGCTGGAGATTTGTCACAACTTCGACGCCGCCGCGTCGGATCTGGTGATGCACGCACTCGCCGTGGTTATCGTGATCGGCGCGAACATGGTCATGGGCGGGCGGCTGCTATCCAGAGCTTGAGTGCCATTTTTCCCTCTTTTTTTGAGAAAAGTGCATCGGGAAGCTTGACTTGTCATCACATCAGGGCGGATATACTGCACCTGCGCACTCCTGCGCTGCTGATATGCCCAGAGGCCCTAACTCTTGACCACCGTTCGCCATGCCAAGGCCGTCAACACGGCCGCCCTGCGCAAGACCGTCATCGCCGCCCTTGAAGACCTGAAGGCCAAGGACATCCGAGAAATCGATGTACGCGGCAAAACCTCTATCGCCGACCTGCTCGTGATTGCTTCCGGCACCTCGGCACGCCACGTGAAATCCATCGCCGACGAAGTCGTCAGGTTCGCCAAACAGGCGGGCGTGATGCCGCTGGGTGTCGAAGGCGAACAGGAAGCCGAGTGGGTGCTGGTGGATCTGGGCGACGTGATCGTGCACGTCATGTTGCCGCGCATTCGCGAGTTCTACGGGTTGGAACGCCTGTGGACCGTCGGCGATCGCGACGCTGAGGGCGAGGCCGCCCTGGCGACAGGTTAAAAACATCCGGCATGCGCGCCCGCCTGATCGCCATCGGCGAACGCATGCCTGCATGGGTTGCAGAAGGGTTTGCCGAATACCGCAAACGGCTTTCCCACGATTTGCCCCTCGAGTTGGTCGAATTGAAGCCCGGCATACGCGGCAAAGGCCGCGACGATGCGCGTGCGATCCACGACGAAGGTACCGCCATCCTCAGCGCGTTGCCGCGCGATATCCAGGTGATTGCACTGGACGGTCGCGGCAAAACATGGTCCAGCGAAGAACTCGCCGAACAACTGGCGAAATGGCGCATGGCCGGACGCGATCTCGCATTTTTGATCGGTGGTCCCGATGGTCATGCGCCGGAAGTGTTATCCCGTGCCGATCAAAAGTGGTCATTGGGCCCGCTCACACTGCCTCATATGCTGGTGCGGCTGGTGCTTGTCGAACAGCTTTATCGCGCTACCACGCTGCTGGCCGGTCATCCGTACCATCGCGCGTGAGTGGCGATGGCATAGCGATCGACGCGGCGCCCGCGTCATGGTTTTGCCACGGGAGTTTTTATGCGCTTTGAGGTTCGCCAGGCGAGCGTTAGCGACCTGGACGCATTGGTGCCGCTGTTCGACGGATATCGGCAGTTCTACAAGCAATCTTCGGATTTAGGACGCGCGCGCGCGTTTCTTGCGGAGCGGTTCGCGAACAACGATTCGGTCGTTCTTCTGGCCTGCGACGAAAGGGGCAGGGGCCTGGGATTTACCCAGCTTTATCCGTTGTTTTCCTCGGTGCGCGCCGAGCGCATCTATCTGCTCAATGATCTGTTTGTGACGGCGCAAGCGCGCCGTGACGGCGTGGCGAAAGCATTGCTGACCGCGGCGGGCGAATATGCCCGCACGCTGGGTGCCAAAAGCCTGTGGTTGCAGACGGCGCAGGACAATGCGCCTGCGCAAGCGCTGTACGAATCGTTAGGGTGGAAACGCGATCGGGAGTTCTGCGACTATGGCCTGACGCTGTAGAAGCGAACACGTCGTGTCGCATGCAGCAAAGGGCAAGCGCAATGCTTTATCTGGCTTCTCAATCGCCGCGGCGGCGCGAACTGCTCGGGCAGCTCGGCGTCACGTTTTCCGTGCTCGACGTGGATGTCGCCGAAGTCCCGCTTCCGGAAGAGGCGCCTTCTGACTACGTGCGACGCGTCGCACGCGACAAGGCAAAGGCAGGATGGCAATCGCTTGCATCCAACGCGACGGCCGACGCGTTAGTCATCGCCTCGGATACGGAGGTGGTGCTCGATAATCGCATCTTCGGCAAACCGAAAGATGCCGACGATGCCGCCCAAATGCTGCAAACCCTTTCCGGCCGCACGCACGAAGTGATCTCCTCGGTCTGGATCGTTTCCGCCAAGCAAGAGCAGGGCGACATCAGCGTCTCGCGCGTGCGCTTTGCGCCATTGAGCGAGACGCTGATCGCAACGTATGTCGCCACCGGCGAACCTTTCGGCAAGGCGGGCGCTTATGCGATTCAGGGCAAAGGCGCCACCTTGATCGAACATCTGGAAGGCAGCTACTCCGGCGTCATGGGGCTGCCGCTGTTCGAGACTGCACGACTGTTGAAGGCCGTCGGGGTTTCCGTCTGACCTTACGTCGTGGTGGAAAACAGCGCCACCAGCGCAAACAGGTTGTACATGCCATGCGCGAGAATCGCCGGCCACAACGATGAGGACTTCAAGCGCAGCCAACACAACAGCGCGGCAAGTAACGTCAGATTGGGCAAGGCGTACCACTGAAAATCCAGCCCGCCCAAATGCACGATACTGAACGACACGGCGCAGATGGCGATCGACATCGCGGTCGACAAGCGGCGCATCAATGCGGAAAGCAGCACGCCGCGAAACATCAGCTCCTCGATCATCGGGCCGATCGTCACCGCGACCATCGCAAGCGGCAAGCGCAAGTGATTCGACGCGTGACGGCTGAGTTCTTCGACGTTCTGCGAGACTTCGTGCCCGTGCGCCAGCAGCTGTGTCATCAATGCGCCCAGCGGCGGCGTGACGAGACCCACCGCTAGTGCGGTGATGTACCAGCGTGGCGAGGTGGGTGCGGTGAGCCCGAAGCCGGGCGGTGTCGCGCCAGGCCACAGCAACGGCCACATGTGATGCACCAGCCAGAATAAGGCCAATGCGATGAGCGGCAATCCGACCACGACCAACATGGCGCTGTTATCGGGTTGCTGCAGCACATCCATCACATGCTTGCGTATGTCGGTGTGCGAAAGGTTGGGGTTATTGAGTTTCTCCAATAGGCCCGCGACAAAACCCACCAGCACGCCGGCCACGACTTGCAGTAGGAAATAAAGCAGGATCAAGCCGAGCGCTTGCAGCACGCCGGGTGCTTTGGGTAGCGGCGGCGGTGCGGTGGATTGATCCGGCGCGAGTGGTGGTGCAGTCATCGAAACCTTTGCATCAGCCGGCGATCAGTGCGCGGCCAAACCCGAGCACGCCCATGACCAGCAAAGCAGCCCAGCCCACCATGCCCACCATGTAACCTGCGCCGCGCTTGCTCGCATCGCCAAGATAAGCGAGCGCATACCACACGCGCCCTATCACCCATACCAATCCGGCGATGCCCGCCCACTGCACATAGCCGTAATGCGTCGCCAACCATAGCGTGGGCAAAAACATCACGGTGCTTTCCAGTGTGTTCATCTGCACGCGATAGGCGCGCTCAAAAGCCGGGTGTCCGCTCGTGGCGGGCGCATGGATACCGTATTTGCCGCGCGCGTGGCCGACTGCGTACATCGTTCCAAACTGCAGCAGGACGGTCAGCAGGATGACCAGGGCGGGCAGGTTCTGAATCATGTTTCTCTCGGGCGGAAAAAGTGGTGCCACTGTAGCGGTTTGGTGCGATGCTGTGGGGGTTGGTCGGCCGACACGGCGACGCCATGAGTCGGGGGATGTATGGACTGGCAGAAGGGTGAAGAAAGTCAAAATGTCGAAGTCGACAGCGGCGGCGGTGGTGGCCGTGGTTTCGGCGGCGGGCGCATGGGCCTCGGGGGCTTGTTGATCCTGGCGCTGCTGGGCTGGATCTTCTTCAAGAATCCGCTGGCATTGCTCGATCAATCGGGTGGTCAGCCGGGCGCTTATGCACCCACGAGCCAACCGGTGCAGGTGGACCCGCAACAGAAAGAGTTCGTCAGCCGCGTGCTGGGTTCCACGGAAAAAACCTGGGGCGATATCTTTGCCGGCATGGGGCGAACCTATGTGGATCCCAAGCTCGATCTTTTCAGTGGCGGCGTAAATACCGCTTGCGGCGCGGCATCCACGGCGGTGGGGCCGTTCTATTGCCCCGGCGATCAGAAGGTGTATCTGGACCTGGATTTCTTCCGCGAGCTAGGCACGCGTTTCCATTCCAGCGGCGATTTTGCACGCGCCTATGTAATTGCGCACGAAGTGGGGCATCACGTGCAAAACCAGCTCGGGATATTTGCCAAAGTGAGCCAATTGCAACGGCAGGGCGCCGCGATGGAAGGTGCGGACGGTTTGTCGGTGCGGCAGGAGCTGCAGGCCGATTGCTTCGCAGGCGTATGGGCCAATCGCACGCAGCAGCGTTTGCAATGGTTGCAGCCGGGTGATGTGGAATCCGCGCTCAATGCGGCCAGTCAGATCGGCGACGACACGTTGCAGCGTGAAGCCCGCGGTACGGTGGTGCCCGACTCGTTCACGCACGGCACGTCCGCACAACGTGTGAAGTGGTTCAAGACCGGCTTGCAGAGCGGCGACATCAACCAATGCGATACCTTCAGCGGTTCGCTTTGAAACGCGACGAAGCCCGACCGTTCTCTTTCTGACAGCGGAAAGACAACGGTCGGCACAAATGCGTGTTGCGCGCCGTAGCGATGCATTCCATCCATCGATCATGACTCATCCTTGTTTGCGTTGTGGCGCTTGCTGCGCCGCATTTCGAGTGGCCTTCCATTGGATGGAGGGCGATGCATCCATGGGCGGCCAAGTGCCGATGGAGCTCACCGAGAAACTCGACCCGCATCGTCTGGCCATGCGCGGTACGCAGGCTTATCGTCCGCATTGCGTCGCGCTGAAAGGCATGGTTGGCATCGCCACCCAATGCACGATCTACCCGCAACGCCCCTCTGTATGCAGGGAGGTGCTGCCTTCCTGGGAGTCAGGACAATCGCGCCCGCAGTGTGACAAAGCGCGCGCCATCCATGGACTGCCGCCGCTGTCGCCGGACGATTGGATAGGCGTCGAGACCATAAGTGCGGGCGGCGGTACTTAACGCGTCGGTGGCGCGGCCGTATCGTTTTGAAAGGCGAGCACGAATTGCTTCAGCTCGTCTTCGTTCGCATCCGATACCGCGACAAAACGCATGCGATCGCTCGTCCAACGGATAACCGTGTAACCGTGCCATTGCGTCGTCTCCTGGTCGGAGGCTGTCGAAGATGCCGGCCACTGGTAAAGATTGATGACATGCAGGCGGCGTTTGTAGATCAGCGCGGCAACGTTGTGGCCGCCCAACGCATCGAGTCGCCCACCCACTAACGGAAAGCCTTCACCAGCCAGGTCTTTCACGTGTGGAGAGAAATCGAGTTTGCCGGCAAACCAGGGTTTGACCGTATGCTGATCGGTCGACACCACATCCATCAGATGCTGCGGTTGCATCGAACGAATGTGGCTGGAGATGGCGTCATCCACCAGCCGAGTCGCGTCGTCGGATCGATAGGGCAAGCCATAGAACCATAGCGGCGCAGCGAGCAGGAGCGCCGCGACAAACCCCGCGGCCATGGCGAGCGGTACGGATAGACGACGTACTTGGACGGCTGGCATCGCAGCTCGTGGCGAGAGCATTTCGCTGGACCACTGCTTTCGCAACGCATCGGGTGCGCGCCGATAAAGCGACGCCTGGGCGAGCCCTTTGCGCAGTTGCGTGTACTCGGCATAACGCGCCGTGCACGCAGGGCAATTCTGCATGTGCCGGGTGATGGCCACGCTTTGCGCGGCATCCAGTTCGTCGTCGAGATAGGCATGCAGAAGCAGCCTGGCGTCATTGCACATCATGACGGCGCGCCTCCGTGGAATGGCCAGTCAGTTCGGCCTTCAGTCGTTCGCGGGCGCGGGCCAGCCGGGACATGACCGTGCCGATTTTCTGTCCGGTGATCGATGCGATTTCCTTGTATGAGCACTCTTCCAACTCGCGCAACACGAGCGCTTCGCGCAGCGGATGCGGCAGATTCTGCAGCGCTGTCTGCAATGCGCTGACATCGATGGCAAGCAACGCGCGTGCTTCGGGCGAGGGTGCTTCGTCGGTCGGTGCGTGGACATCGTCGTCGAAGGTCTCGTGCGCATTCTCCGGTCCGGTTTTCGTGCGCAGCGAGTAGAAGGTGTTGCGAACGATAGCGAGCAACCACACGCGCGCGTCGCCGCCATGAAAGCTATGGAAGTAGCGGAACGCGCGCAGCATCGCCTCCTGCGCCACGTCTTGCGCATCCGCGTCATCGTGCGCGAGCCAGCGCGCCAGATTGTAGGCGGCATCCAGATGCGGCAGCACGCACGCTTCGAAGCGTGCGTTTTGAGAGCTTGATATGGCGTGGATGTCGGACGGCATAAGAAGTAGTACCGCGTTGGCGGCGACTTTATTCCCAACGCCAAAAACACGGAATAGGCCGGCCGCCGGGCCGGTAATGTCAGGGGAGGGCGGCACTGGGCGGCCCAAGCGACGCGGAGCGATCGATGACGCAGGACACCCATGACAGCCGTACCGACGGCCGGCGGCAGTTTCTCAAATGCATGGCCTGGGCCGGCGCCGGCACCTTGTGGCTGATGAAGAGCGGGGTGCTGCATGCGCATCCGCTGGGCGACGCCACGCCCGCCATCAAGGACGCCGCTTTCAGTTTCGTGCAGATCAGCGATTCGCATATCGGTTTTCACAGGGCGCCCAATCCGGATGTTGCCGGTACGCTTCGCCGCTCGCTGGCGTTGATCAATGCGCAGAAAACACGGCCGACCTTTCTATTGCACACCGGCGACCTTACCCATCTTTCCAAGCCGGAGGAGTTCGACACGCTGGCCGGCCTCATGCAGGAGGCGCGGGTGAGTCGCCGCTTTTATGTGCCTGGCGAACACGATGTGATCGGCGACAACGGCGCGGAGTTCTTCCGCCGTTTCGGCGAAAAGCAGCACGATGGAGGCTGGTACAGCTTCGACCAGGATGGCGTGCATTTTGTCGGATTGATCAACGTACTCCATCTCAAGGCGGGCGGTTTGGGTTCGCTGGGCACCGATCAGTTGGCGTGGTTGAAGAGGGATCTGGCGGGGCTGTCTTCGGAAACGCCTGTGGTGGTGTTTGCACATATGCCGCTGTGGTCGCTTTATCCGCAGTGGGGATGGGGTACCGACGACAGTGCGCAAGCGATGTCGTATCTGCGCCGTTTCGGTTCCGTCACGGTGTTGAACGGGCATATCCACCAGATCCAGCAGAAGGTGGAAGGCACGATCACGTTCTATACGGCGCGTTCAACGGCTTATCCGCAACCCGCGCCGGGCGACGGACCTGGACCCGGGCCCCTGCAAAGCGTGAAGCCGGATGCGCTTCATCGCTATTTAGGTATTCGCGATGTGCGCCATGTACAAGCCGGCGGTGCGCTTGCCGTGACCGACGAGGAACTGTCATGAGTGCGATATCCCGAATCGGGTATGTTTTGTCAATCGCGATGGTGCTCAGCGGTGTCGCCCGCTCGGGTTTGGCCGCAAACGCGGTGCCGCCGAAAGCCAAGGCGTACGAGATTGCGATTCAAAATTTCGCGTTTGCACCCAAGACGCTCACCGTGCCGACGGGCACGCGCGTGATGTGGACCAATCGCGACGAGGAGCCGCACGTGATCACCAGCGCTGGCGCGCAGTTCGTATCGTCCAAGGCGCTGGATTCCGGCGACACCTACACCGTGACTTTTTCAAAGCCCGGCACGTACGCCTACTACTGCTCGATTCACCCGATGATGGTAGGCACCATCATTGTGCAGTGACGGCGCTCGATGCGGTATCGAAGCGATAGATATCCATGGCCAGGAAACCAAGGTCGATGCCTGCGTCGATGCGATGCCCTTGGACATGCTCGCCGGCGGCGCCAAGCGCGACGTAAAGCGGCAGAAGATGTTCGTCGGTGGGATGGGCGCGTTCGGCAAATGGCGCCTGGTTGCGATAGTCGAGCAAGGCGTCGATATCGCCGGTCTTGATCTGTTGTTCGATCCAGCCGATGAACGGGCGGACATACGGCGCCTCGTTCGCATCGCTGTAGCCCGCACGAAAATCGTGCAGGTTGTGCGTGATGCTGCCGGAACCGATCACAAGAACGCCTTGTTCGCGCAAAGGCGCGAGCGCGCGGCCCAGCGCATACTGATGCGTCGGTCCGAGATGCGGTTGGATCGATAGCGGCACGACAGGAATGTCCGCGTGCGGATAAAGCAAACGCAACGGTACCCATGCGCCGTGATCGAGACCCTGATTTACATCGAGCTGAGGCGAAAGGCCTGCCTGATCGAGCAAACGCATGACCTGCGCGGCGATATCCGGCGCACCGGGCGCCGGGTACTGTATGTCGAACAATTCGCGGGGAAAGCCGTAGAAATCGTGGATGGTTTCCGGATGCGCCGCACCCCCGACGCTGGGGTGGCGCGCCATCCAATGCGCACTGGCGATCACGATGGCTTTAGGGCGCGGCAGGCTGGCCGCGATATCGGCTAACCGTTCTCCCACGCGGCCCGGATGCAAGGCGGTCATCGGCGAGCCGTGGGAAATATAGAGGCTGGGCAAGGTGGTCATGATCAGGCAAGTATGGCCCGACGGATCGATTTGCAGCCGCGGCAATGGGAAACGCACTGTTGCGTTTGATGAAACGATTCGCCGTCCGAAGCCCGTTAGCTGAGGCTCTTCAACAAAACATGTGTTTGCCACGCGTCATTCCGGCCTTCGCTGGAATGACGCGTGGACAAGGTCAACCTGCCTGTAAGCCCATTACTTGCGGCGCGGAGGCTTGCCGCCGCCATGACCATGCGGCCGGGGCTTGCCGGCGTGGCCTCGCGCATGCGCCGGTTTGAACGACGGTTTGCGCGGAGGATGCGAGCCGGCGGCGTCCTCGTTGCCATCCCATTCGCTGATGCGCAGCATTTGCTGGTTCACCCAGACTTTTTTCAGATGCTGAAACACCTCGCCCGGCATCCCGTCGGGCAGGTCGATCAGGCTGTAATCGCCGCGGATGCTCAAGCGGCCGATGTGCTGGGCGTCCAGACCGGCTTCGTTGGCAATGGCGCCGATGATGTTGCCGGGCTTCACGCCATGATCGTGGCCGACTTCGATGCGATACGTGCGCTTGCCCGATTCGGTGGCGTGCGCGCGAATCTGGCGCGATGCGGCGGGGCGCTGATCGTCCTCGTGACGGCGTGGCTCGCGCTGCGGGCGGCGTGAATCGCCCTCGTGCGTGCGAGGGGCGCGCGTTTCGCGCTCTTTGCTGTGTTCGCGTTTGGGCTGCGGTTCGAGCAGCAGCGGCCGGTCGCCTTGCGCAATGCGCGCCAAGGCGGCGGCGATCTCGACGGCCGGAATATTGTGTTCCTGTTCGAATTGCTCGATCAGTTGCTGGAATTGCTCCAGGCCGCCGATGGCGAGCGTATCGCTGATGCTTTGCTTGAAGCGCGCGATACGCCGATCGTTGACCGCTTCCACCGTGGGCAGCTTCATTTCTTCGATCGGCTGGCGCGTGGCGCGTTCGATGGCGCGCAGCATACCTTTTTCGCGCGGCGTCACGAACAGAATCGCCTCGCCGCTGCGGCCTGCGCGTCCCGTGCGGCCGATACGGTGCACGTAGCTTTCGGTGTCGTAGGGAATGTCGTAGTTCAACACGTGGCTGATGCGTTCCACGTCCAGTCCGCGTGCGGCGACATCGGTGGCGACGAGAATGTCGAGCTTGCCGTCTTTGAGTTGCTGAATCACGCGTTCGCGCTGCGGTTGCGCGATATCGCCGTTGATCGCGGCGGCAGCGAGGCCGCGTGCCTGAAGTTTTTCGGCCAGCTCTTCGGTGGCCTGTTTGGTGCGCGCGAAGATGATCATCGCGTCGAACGGCTCGGCTTCCAGGATGCGCGTCATCGCATCCAGTTTGTGCATGCCGCTCACCCACCAATAGCGCTGGCGGATGTTCGCAGCGGTCGTCGTGGCCGCTTTGATGGTGACTTCAACCGGTTCTTTCAGATGTTGTTGAGCGATCTTGCGGATCGGTGGCGGCATCGTGGCGGAGAACAACGCCACCTGACGCTGTGGCGGCGTGGCCTGCAGCACTTTCTCGACATCGTCGATAAAGCCCATGCGCAGCATTTCGTCCGCTTCGTCGAGCACGATGAAGCGAAGCTCCGAAAGATCCAGCGTGCCGCGATCCAGATGATCGATCACGCGGCCAGGCGTGCCGACCACCAGATGCACGCCGCGACGCAATGCATGCAGCTGCGGACCGTAGCCCTGGCCGCCGTAGATAGGCAGCACCTGAAAGCCCGGCATGTGCGCGGCGTAGCGCTGAAACGCTTCCGCCACCTGGATGGCCAACTCGCGCGTCGGCGCCAACACCAAGGCTTGCGGCTTGCCGGCGCGCATTTCCATGCGCGAAAGGATCGGTAGCGCAAAGGCGGCCGTCTTGCCGGTGCCGGTTTGTGCCTGCCCAAGCACATCGCGACCTTCCAGCAGCGGCGGAATGGTTGCCGCCTGGATGGGCGAGGGCGATTCGTAGCCCACATCGGCCAATGCACGCAGCACCTCCGGCGCGAGCGCAAGCGAAGAGAAGCCAGCAGCGGCCGGAGCGGAGTCAGGAGACGGGGACGACATGGGGGAACCTCAAGGTGGCACGCGCGCGGGCATGCGTAAGAAGGTGCCTATTGTAACAGCCCAAGACCGCCATACTCTTTATGATCTGGGTCATCGCAGGGAGCCAGCATGAAAAACCGCCTGAAAGATCGCATTGCATTGGTTACGGGAGCGTCTTCGGGCATCGGCGAAGCCACTGCGCTGGCCCTGGCCGAACAAGGCGCCAAGGTGGCCATCGCGGCACGCCGCAAGGACCGCCTCGACCAGCTTGCGACCAAATTGGCTGGACTGGGCGCGGACCCTTTGGTGCTGGTGGCCGACCTTGCCTCGGAGGCCGAGGCGCAGCGCATCGTGAAAGAAACGCAGGCGCATTACGGCCGGCTCGATATCCTGATCAACAATGCCGGCGTGATGTATCTCGAACCGGTTGCCGAAGCGGATCTGGGGCGCTGGCGCAGGATGTTGGAGTTGAACGTGCTGAGCCTCATCGCCTCCACACAGGCTGCGTTGGCCGGCATGCGCGCACGGCGCGAGGGGCACATCGTCAATATCTCATCGGTGGCCGGACGTGTCGCCAACCCCAATTCGGCCGCTTATGCGGCGACCAAGTTCGGTGTGGTGGGTTTTTCCGAATCGCTGCGACGGGAGGTTTATAAAGACAATGTCCGTGTCAGCGTGATCAAACCGGGTTTGGTGGATACGGAACTGCGCGATCACATCGGCGATGCATCCGTGAAGCAGGCACTCAACAGCGCGGCAAGCAGCATGCGGCAATTGCAGTCCGAAGATGTCGCCGATGTCATTTTGTTCTGCGTAACGCGTCCGGACTATGTGTGCATCAACGAGGTGCTGATGCGTCCGACGGATCAGGAACGCTGAGTTTGCGCAAAGCAGGAGAAGTCATGATCGAGCCGCCGTATCTGAAAACGCCGCGCACGCATATTCGTATGGCGGAAGAAATCGACGCGCCGAAGCTTTTGCATTACCGCGTGGACAATCGCGCTCATCTGGCGCCTTGGGAGCCGCTGCGGGAAAACGAGTACTACACGTTGGAGCATTGCGCCAGAACGATCGCCGATAGTCGCGAGCTCGCAAAACAGGATCGAGGCTACTTGCTGATGGGGTTCGATCGCACCGAACAGGCGATCTTCGCAACCTGCCATTTCGCCAACATCGTGCGCGGCGCCTTTCAGGCCTGTCACGTCGGATACGGCGTTGCCGCGCGCATGCAAGGGCAAGGCTTGATGCGTGAAATTCTGGAGGCGGCTATCGCCTGGGCGTTCGGCGAATTGAATTTGCACCGCGTGATGGCCAATTACCTTCCGCGCAACGAGCGCAGCGCGAACCTGCTTGCTTCACTGGGATTTGAGCGCGAAGGCTACGCCAAGCGTTATCTGCAGATCGCCGGCGTGTGGGAGGACCATATTCTCACCGCACGTATCGGGCCGGATGCGTGACGCACCTGGTTCGCGCGTTGCGCGAACCAGGTGCGCATGAACGCCATCGCTTAGCGTTGCGCGCCGGTCGCAGGTCGGCCACCGCGCGGGCGACGACGCTTGCGATTGCCCATCGCATGCTCGCCGGCGCCGTTGCCTTTGTTCTGCTGGGCATGGCCATGCGGACGATGTCCGCTGTTGCCTTGCCGCGGTGGGCGCGATGGCGGCTGACGCTGACCGGGTTTCGGGCGCGGTGCATGCGCATCAAGGCGTAGCGGCGTGGACAGCTCGAAGCCGGAAACTTCGCTGATCGCGATCTCCTGGTTCAAGAGCTTGCGGATGTCGCGCAGCAAACCGGATTCTTCGTGGCTCACCAACGAAAGCGCCACGCCATTGGCGCCGGCGCGGCCGGTGCGGCCGATGCGGTGCACGTAGTCTTCCGCCACCATCGGCAGGTCGAAGTTGATCACGATGGGCAGCTGATCGATGTCGATGCCGCGCGCGGCGATGTCCGTCGCCACCAGCACGGTAACGCGGCCGTTCTTGAAATCGGCCAGTGCGCGTGTGCGCGCGTTCTGGCTCTTGTTGCCGTGGATCGCCGCCGCGCGCAGGCCGAATTGTTCCAAGTGACGCACGAGTTTGTCGGCGCCGTGCTTGGTGCGGCTGAACACCAGCGTCTGGCGGCGGCTGTCCTGGCTGAGCACATGCAGCAGCAGATCGCGCTTGCGCGCCGCATCGACGGGATGCACTTGATGACTCACCGTAGTGGCCACGCTGTTGGCCGGCGTCACGGATACTTCATGCGGCGATTGCATGAATTGCATGGCCAGCGATTTGATTTCCGGTGCGAACGTGGCCGAAAAAAGCAGCGTCTGACGTGTTTTCGGCAGCGCGCCGACGATGCGCTTGAGCGGTGGGAGAAAACCCATGTCGAGCATGCGATCGGCTTCGTCGAGCACCAGCACTTCGATGCCGGACAAATCGATCGTGCGCTGTTGCATGTGATCCACCAACCGACCGGGCGTGGCGATGACCATATCGGTGCCTCGCCGCAGCGCCTGGATTTGCGGACCCATGCCGACGCCGCCGAACACTGTGGTGCTGTTGACGTGCAGGTGTTTTCCGTAATCCCGCACGTTGTCGTTGATTTGAGCGGCCAGTTCGCGTGTAGGCGTGAGAACCAGCGCGCGTGGCTTGCGCGGACCTTTGGACGAGGCAGCGGACAGCCGCTGCAACAACGGCAGCGAAAACGCAGCTGTTTTGCCGGTACCGGTTTGCGCGGCGGCCATGAGATCGTGGCCTTGCAGAACAACCGGAATCGCACCGGCCTGGATGGCGGTGGGTTCGACGTAGCCTTGTTCGGCAAGCGCGCGCAACAACGCAGGGGCTAAGCCCAGCGATTCGAAAGACATGAAAATGCTCCTGTGCAACCCGGAGCCTTCATGTAGAACCGCGTTGCTGTTGAATAGAGGGAAGTGCGCCATGCGGGCGCGATCAACCCGCTAAGTATACATGAAGAATGGCGCGCCGCCTGGGCCTTGGCCGGGGGCGTTCACACAGAGTTTCGCCCCCTAGCAGGCTCCAGCCCCGTGTTAGCCTCCCGCAGTCGCCTTTCGGGAGTGCCGCATGTCCGTTCTGTCTGCCCTGCGTGAGTTGAACCACGAGCAACGGCATACCGTGCTGGCAAGCTTTCTGGGGTGGACGCTCGATGCGTTCGATTATTTTCTCTTTACGTTCGTGATCGTCGGTATCGCGAACGAATTTCATGTCGGCCGTACCGAAGTCACGCTGGGCGTGTTTCTGACCTTGGCCGCGCGCCCGGTGGGTGCCTTGCTGTTTGGGCGCCTGGCGGATCGCTTTGGCCGTCGGCCCATATTGATGGTCGATGTAATTTTGTTTTCGCTCTTTGAATTGGCTACCGCATTCGCGCCGTCGATAACGCTGCTGCTGGCATCGCGTTTTTTGTTCGGCGTTGCCATGGGCGGCGAATGGGGCATCGGCGCATCGTTGGCGATGGAGTCGATTCCACCGAAATCGCGTGGGCTGGTGTCCGGTCTCCTGCAGAGCGGTTATCCCTGCGGATTTTTTCTGGGCGCGCTGGTGAACTGGCTGCTGATCGATCACATCGGCTGGCGCGGTTTGTTCATCGTGGGCGCGTTGCCGGCGCTGATGGTGCTGTATATCCGCCGCAAGGTGCCCGAATCGCCAGCATGGAAAGCTACGCAAGCGGCGCATGGCAAACGCAGCCTGAGCGAAGCGATGCGCGGTCATTGGAAGCTGGCGATTTATTTGATGTGCCTGATGGCGGCATTCAACATGTTCAGCCACGGCTCGCAGGATATGTATCACACCTTCGAAGAGGTGAATCTGCATCTGCCTACCGGTTCCGGGGCGGCCTTTGTCCTGGTAGCCATGCTTAATCTGGGTGCTTTGGTGGGTGGTATCTATTTCGGTGCGTGGTCGGAGCGGATCGGCCGTCGTCGCGCGATGATCATCGCCGCGTTGCTAGCCATTCCGGTCATTCCGCTATGGACGTACGGCGGCTCCTTGCTGCTGCTTGGCATGGGCGCGTTCTTGATCCAAGTGATGGTGCAGGGGGCCTGGGGCGTTGTGCCGACGCATTTGAACGAACTGTCGCCCGACGCGGTGCGCTGCACCTTGCCCGGCTTTGCATATCAAATGGGCAATCTGCTTGCCGCCGGTACCGCCACCGCGCAGTCCTGGCTGGCCGCGCAAGGCGCCGGCTTGCCGCTGGTGATGTCGCTGTGGATCGCCGGCGTGGCCATTTTGCTGGCGTTGCTCGTCTGGCTGGGGCCCGAGGCGCGCGGGGTGCGCTTCGGTAGCTGATAGAATCGCTTCTTTGGCTTCTATCGAGAGACAGGCAATGAAGGCTGGCAAGGACAAGGTCATCGCGTTCCACTACACGCTTACCGTGGACGGCGAGAAGGTTGAAAGCTCGCACGAGGGCGGGCAGCCGTTGTGGATTCTGCTCGGCCA
>DATJMR010000033.1:0-9240 GCA_035508595.1 Dyella sp. | reverse complement strand
TGTGGCCCCACCCGATCCCATCCCGAACTCGGAAGTGAAACGCAGCTGCGCCGATGGTAGTGTGGACTTCCATGCAAGAGTAGGTCACCGCCAGGGGCTTTATCCTAAAAACGCCTTCCCTCACCGGAAGGCGTTTTGCTTGGGCGAACGGGCGCAGAGCAGCGCGCGACATTGCCGCAAACGCGTTCAACAAATCGACGCTTCTTTATCGCCTATCATGCGATCCGAGGACCGCTCAACCCATGCGCTCGGCGAGGAGAGAGCCTTGTTTGTGAATGTGGAAACCCGACGACAACCGCGCCTGTACTGGGCGGCGATGCTGTTGGTTTTCATCTGCGTGGTCATGTTTATGCTGCTGGCATTCATGCCGCAGCCACGTCGTGTCACCTTTCTGTTGGAATGGGGAACGATTCCCGCCAATATCTTTGATGCGCATCAACCGATCTGGCAGCAACTGCGCGATCCCGCACTACTGCGCTTGGTCACCGCGCTGTTTATACATGTTGCCTGGCTCCATCTGCTCAGCAATCTCCTGTTCCTTATGATTTTCGGCGTTCCTGCGGAGCGAACGTTGGGCTCGGTTCGTTTCCTGGTGCTGTTTCTACTGGGCGGTGTCGTCGCCAATTTGGCCGGCGCCATCTCGCTGGCCGGGGTGATCAGGCCTATCATCGGCTGCAGTGGCGCCGTCTCGGCGATACTTGGCGCATATGTATCGTTATTTCCGCGCGCGCGCCTGGGTTTGGTGCTGCCGCTGGGGTTCTATCTCGAATTCGTTCGTGTGCCGGCGTTTCTGCTGATCGGCATCTGGGCGCTACTGCAACTGCTCTTCAGTTATGTCGGTCCCAGTTACGGCGGATATGCCTGGTGGACCCATGTGGCCGGCTTTTTATTCGGCGCGCTGTTCGCCCTGATGTCTCGCGGCGCGATCATGCGTCGCATGCGCCGGTAAACTGGTGCCATGCGTAACAAGAAACTCTACAAAGTCACCTTTCTGCATCTGGGCAAATGCTATGAGCTTTATGCCCACCACGTCGCATCGAGCAGCCTCTGGGGTTTCACCGAGGTAAGCGACCTGGTATTCGAGCCCGCAGGCGAGGGCATCGTCGTCGACCCGACCGAAGAACGCCTGCGTGAGGAATTCAAAGACACCCGAGTGCTGCACCTGCCCATGCAAGCTGTCGTGCGGGTCGAAGAAGTGGAGCGCAAAGGTGCGTTGGCGATCCGCGATGCCGCGGATGGTCAGAAGGTCATGCCGTTTCCGATGCCACCGCGCAATCGCTAGCGTTAGCCGTGGCTCAGTCCGTGATGCCTTGAAAACATCTTCAGCAAGCGTCGCGCAATGGGCGTGGCTGCGACTTGCCGAAAAGTATGATGCGGATCGAACCCCTCGCGGCGCATGTCGTGATGTTTGCGCCGAATGTACGCGCGCATGACGTCGGCATTGAATTCCGGATGGAATTGCACGCTGATAGCGTTCTGTCCATAGCGAATCAGATGATTCGGATCGCGCGCCGACCGAGCGAGCACCTTGGCGCCCTGCGGCACATCCATAACGCTTTGTTCGTGCGTGGTGTGCGCACGAAACTGCGCGGGTAAGAAAGCCGCCAGCGAATCGTGTGCCGCCTCGGGCAGCAGTTCGATCGGCAGCGTGCCGATTTCACGTCCCCCAGGCAGATAGTCGACACGCCCGCCCAAGGCGTGGGCCATCAGCTGATGGCCGTAGCAAACGCCCAGCAAAGGGAGGTCGACATCCATGGCGTTGCGGATCCAACCGGCGGTCGCTTCGCTCCACGGCGCACGATCCGTCACCATCGCGGCGGATCCGGTGATCAACGCCCCGGAAATTTCTTGTGGCGTCGGGAGTTTTTCTCCCGCGGCAACGTGGACGACGCGGATCCATTGCGGTGCCAACTGCGCGCCGAGGCGAAACCAATGCGGAAAGTCGCCGTGACGCGCGCGAATGTTGTCGGGGGCCTGGCCGGTGCGAATGATAAGAACGGGCTTCATGCAAAGCGTCAACCACAGTCAAAAAACATCAAGGTGGAGAGTCTTCCACGTGCTCCACGGGTGGCAGCACGGTAAGCACTTCCTGCACGGTAGTTAGACCACGCGCCACCTGATCCGATGCTGAAATACGCAAAGGACGCATGCCTTCCGTCAGCGCGAACTGACTAAACCGAATGAGGTCGAGCTGAGCACCGATCATGCCGCGAAGGCGTGGGCTCAACGGCATCATTTCATACACGCCCGTTCGCCCGAGGAATCCGGTGTGGCGACATTCCAGACAACCGACGGGGTTGAATACGCGCTCAGGTACCGGAATCGACCAGCCGTGCGTCAATGCCGTCCATTCATGTGGATCTTGTTGCGTTTCGCGCTTGCAGTGCGGGCACAGCGTGCGCACGAGCCGTTGCGCCACCACACCAGTCAGCGTCGATTGAATGAGGTAGTGCGGCACGCCAAGATCGAGCAACCGCGTCACGGCGCTGGGTGCATCGTTGGTATGCAGCGTGGATAGCACCAGGTGCCCGGTCAGCGACGCTTGCACCGCCATCTGCGCCGTTTCCAGATCGCGAATCTCGCCCACCATGATGATGTCGGGGTCTTGTCGCAGCAGCGTGCGTACGCCAGCGGCAAAATCCAGGTCGATCGAAGATTGCACCTGCATCTGATTGAATTCCGGCGAGACCATTTCGATCGGGTCTTCGACCGTGCACACATTGATATCCGGTGTGGCCAGATGTTTGAGCGTCGAATAAAGCGTGGTGGTTTTGCCCGAACCGGTAGGCCCGGTCACCAGCACGATGCCGTGCGGACGCTCCACCATGCTGCGCCACAACGCATCCTCCGACCCCGAAAAGCCGAGCTGCGAGAAATTTTTCGCCACGATATCCGGGTCGAAAATACGCATCACCAGTTTTTCGCCGAACGCCGTAGGCATGCTGGAAATACGCAATTCCACTTCACGCCCCGACGTGGCACGGGTTTTGATGCGGCCATCCTGCGGGCGACGCTTTTCGGCCACGTCCATGCGCGAGAGGATTTTGATACGCGAGGTCACCGCCGTCATGACGGGCGGTGGCAGCTCAAACACTTTGTGCATCACGCCATCGATGCGAAAACGCATCAAACCTGCTTCGCGACGCGGTTCAAGGTGAATATCCGAGGCGCGTTGCTCGAACGCGTACTGCAGCAACCAATCCACGATGTGCACGACGTGCCGGTCGTCCGCACCGACTTCGCCGGCTTTGCCCAACTCCAGCAACTGCTCGAAGTTCAACAGCGCCGACGAATCGTAGCCGCTCTGATTCTTCGCATCCCTGGCGAGCTGGATCGAACGCTGCACGCCGTAGAACTCTTGCAGATACCGATTGATATCGATGGGACTGGCCACGACGCGATGCACATCGCGACGCAGCATCTGGGAGAGATCTTTCGCCCAGGAGTTGTCGAATGGCTCCGCCGTGGCGAACGTCACTTCGCTCGCGGTGGCGGCAACCGGAAGTATGCGATGGCGTTGCGCGTAAGCATGGCTTACGACCTGCGTGACGGCCGCCACATTGATCTTCATCGGATCGATTTTCAGATACGACAGGCCCGCTTGCCCCGCGAGCCATTCGGTCAGGCCCTCCAGGCTCAGCGGTCGGCCAGGCTCGCGCTGATTGGAAAGCTTGGCGTTGGCGATGATCACCAACGGATTGAGCTCCACCGTGCTGCGTCCGGCGTGGTGTCCAACGCGAAGCTGCTTGGCGTCGTCGGCTAGCACAAAACCATCGACCACCAGCGCCGCCAGGACGTCGTCAAGAGCCAACCGGCCGCGACGGCCGAGCATAGAGGCGATTTGTTGTGTTGCAGGCATTGGCACAATCCCCCAAAACGAGCGCCGATCGCCTGGAAAAAACGGCGGAAAGAGGCGCTGCGGCTATACTAACCCGCTTTACACTCAGGTTAGGAAAGAGATGTCCGCGCCTACCTTCCAGGATGTGATCCAGACCCTCAACCGCTATTGGGCGAAGCAGGGTTGCGTGCTGCTGCAGCCCCTCGACACCGAGGTCGGCGCCGGCACGTTCCACCCCGCCACGTTCCTGCGTGCGCTTGGCCCCGAGCCCTGGGCCGCGGCCTATGTCCAGCCCTCGCGGCGTCCGACCGACGGGCGCTACGGCCAAAATCCCAATCGCCTGCAGCACTACTACCAGTACCAGGTAGTGATGAAGCCCAATCCCGACAACATCCTTGAACTGTATATCGGCTCGCTCAAGGAACTGGGGCTGGATCCGCAAGTGCACGACCTGCGCTTTGTAGAGGACAACTGGGAATCGCCCACGCTCGGCGCCTGGGGTTTGGGCTGGGAGGTGTGGCTCAACGGCATGGAAGTCACCCAGTTCACCTATTTCCAGCAGGCCGGCGGCCTGGAGTGCAAACCGGTCACGGGTGAGATCACCTACGGCCTGGAACGTCTGGCGATGTACCTGCAAAACGTGGACAACATCTATGACCTGATCTGGACGGAGAGCCCGCACGGCACGGTGACGTATGGCGATGTCTTCCACCAGAACGAAGTGGAACAGAGCACCTACAACTTCGAGCATGCCAACGTCGCCGAATTGTTGCGTTGGTTCGACGTGTGCGAAGGCGAGGCCAACAAGCTGATCGCCGCCGGCTTGCCGCTGCCGGCTTACGAGCAAGTCATGAAGGCGAGCCATACCTTCAACCTGCTCGATGCGCGCCGCGCGATCAGCGTGACGGAGCGCCAACGCTACATTCTGCGCGTGCGCACACTTTCTCGCAGCGTCGCCGAAGCGTACGTCGCACAACGCGAAAAGCTCGGGTTCCCCGGATTGAAGCATCAGAAAAAGGAGCAGGCCGCATGAGCGCCGCCAAGTCGTTGCTGATCGAGCTTGGCACGGAAGAGCTGCCGCCCAAAGCGCTGGATGAGCTTGGCGCATCGTTCCTGCGCGGCATTAGCGAAGGGCTGGGCAAGCGCGGCATCGCCGCGCTGCTCGATCAAGCGTCGCTGTATGTGACGCCACGGCGTTTGGCCGTCTATATACCGGAAGTCGCCACGGCGCAGCCGGAGCAAGCCATCGAGCGCCGCGGCCCTGCCGTCAATGCCGCGATGGATGCCGAAGGCAACCCGAGCAAAGCCTTGGTTGGCTTTGCGCAATCGTGCGGCGTCGGCGTGGAACAACTGGAAAAGCTGGAAACCGACAAAGGTGCGTGGTTCGTGTATCGCACCGTGAAGCCGGGTCAGCCGGTGGCGACCTTGTTGCCGCAGATCGTCGACGAAGCGCTGAAGATGCTGCCGATCCCCAAGCCGATGCATTGGGCGGATCACGACTACACCTTCGTGCGCCCCGTCCATTGGCTGGTGATGCTGCACGGCTCGGACATCGTGGATGGCGAAGTGCTGGGTTTGCACAGCGGCCGCAAATCGCGCGGTCATCGCTTCATGCATCCGCAGCCCGTGCATGTTGCCGATGCGGACAGCTGGTTGGATGCCATGCGCATGTCCAAGGTGCTGGCCGATCCCATGGAACGTCGTCAGCGCAGTCGCGATGAAATTGCGCGCGTCGCGAAGGCGACGAGTGGCACGCCGCGGCTTGACGATGCCCTGCTTGACGAAATCGCCAATCTCACCGAGTGGCCGGTCGCGATCGCGTGCACGTTCGAGCGCGCGTTTCTCAGTGTTCCGCCTGAGGCGTTGGTCACCACGATGGAGGCCAATCAGAAATTCGTGCCGGTATTCGACGCGCACGGCAAGCTGACCGAGCACTTCATTGGCGTGGCTAACGTCGACAGCAAACACCCCGAAGAAATTCGCAAAGGCTACGAGCGCGTGATACGTCCGCGCTTTGCCGACGCCAAGTTCTTCTGGGACGAAGATTTGAAAACGCCGCTTGCGAGCTATCAGGAAGCGCTGAAAAACGTCACCTATCAGCAAGCACTTGGCAGCCTGTGGGACAAAAGTGTTCGTGTGGCCGAACTGGCTCGCGTTATCGCCAACCGCGTCGGCGTCGATGCAGGCCAGGCAACGCGTGCGGCGAGTCTTGCCAAGTGCGATCTGCTCACTCGCATGGTTGGCGAGTTTCCCGAGCTTCAAGGCGTCATGGGGCGCTACTACGCACGGCACGACCATGAATCGGCCGATGTCGCCGAAGCGCTCGACAGCGTTTATCAGCCGCGTTTCGCGGGTGACACGATTGCCGCCGGTAAGGTCGGACAAGTGCTCGCCGTGGCCGAACGTCTGGATACGCTTGCCGGCATTTTTTCCGTGGGTCTGAAACCCACCGGCAATAAAGATCCGTTCGCGTTGCGTCGTGCCGCATTGGGTTTGGCGCGTACGCTGATCGAAGGCGGCCTAGAGCTCGATCACAAGGCTTTGTTTGTCGAAGCGTTGGAGTTGCTGCCGGAAACCGCGCTCGCCGCCGGCCTCAAACCAGGTAAGGACGGCAACGTGCCTGCGCTTGATGCGGGTCAACGCCGCGCCGTGCTCGCATCCGAACTCAACGAATTCGTGCTCGATCGCCTGCGCGGCTACTACGCGGAAAAAGGCTTCACCACCGAGCAATACGAGGCCGTGTTAGCGGTTGCGCCGGTGAGCCTGGTCGATTTCGACCATCGCCTGCGTGCCGTGGTCGAATTCGGACGTCAGCCCGAGGCGGTGAGTCTTGCCGGGGCCAACAAACGTGTTGCCAACCTTCTGCGTAAACAGCAAGAAGAGCACGGTGTGCAAAGTATTGGCGTGCACGTCGATCCTGCGCACTTCGAGGAAGATGCCGAACGCGCGCTGGCACAGGCGCTGGATGCCGCCCGATCCGACACTGCAGCGGCGCTGCAGCAGCGCGATTACACGGCGGTCCTGGCGCGTCTGGCGCAGTTGCAGGCACCGGTCGATGCGTTCTTCGACAACGTTCTGGTGAATGCCGAAAACCCCGCCGTGCGCGCCAATCGACTCGCGCTGCTTGGGCAATTGAAAGCGCAATTTACCGCCATCGCCGATATCGCGCGTTTGTAAGGGCGATAACTTCGGAAGCAAAAAGGGCAGCCATCGAGCTGCCCTTTTGCGTTATTCAAACCGGTATTTCAGGAGGTCAACCGCGTGACGGGACGACCTTTCAACCGATCGGCGAGGCGATGATTGAATGCCACCATCGCACTTGCATCCACATCGTTGCCACCGGGGCCGAGGATGTCGTAAAGCTCGGCGAGCATGTCGGAATTCTCGGCCATCGTCAGGCGGCTATCGGCCAGATCCAGTTCCGATTGCAGGATGCGCAACGCGGTGTTCAACCGCTGCACGTCCATGCCGCTGGCCTCCAGGGTGTCCACCGCCGCCCGCAATTTGGAGCGATGCCGCTGCGGTGCGGCGGTTTCGGAGCTTCGACTGATCGTGAAGTCGTCCGGAATCACCGCGCTGGTGTCGAGCATCGAGCCTTCACCGGCCACCAGCCATACCAGGGAAATGCCCAGCGTGCGCGCAAGCGTCACACAACGAGCACGCGAGGGATCGGTATTCCCGTCTCGCCAGCTGCGAACCACGCCTTCTGAAAAACCGCACATGCGCGCGATTTCCGTCACGCTGCCAACGCGCTGGATCAGCACTTTTATGCGATCGGCAAAGGTGGTTACGGGGGTGTCGGGGGTCGTGTAAGTTTGCAGATTCATTGCAAGTTCCGCAGTTCTGGCATCCGCCGGTAAACTTCTACCGGACCGTTTGTTTTTATGGGTCAAGCGTGCGTCGCAGCGCTATTAACGTCCGTAATTTCTAACTTCCAACGTGACGTTTGCATGCGAAACACGGCAGCGTTCACGTAGTCCTTGCGGGCTCAAACGCGTGAGTTAGTTCGTGGTTGACATACTTTATGGCAAGAAACTGCGGTGCCGTTGCGCTGTGTTCGACAGGCTGCTCGGCGACAGCTACACGTCAGTTTGGATGGCTGCAAAAGTCGCCCCATGAGCCATCTGCAAGGCGGCATTCACGGATGATCGGTGCGCACTTTCATCGGCTGCACGCAGGATCCTCAAAGCTTCCGGGGGCTTCTCGGCGGGGTGTGGCCCTGCAATCTCCTGCGTTTATCTCGACATTATTTGCGATTAGTTATGTAATCTTTCAGTCGGGATCCTGAGTCAGCACCTTACGTAAAGACCTAGAAAACCGCTGCAGGCCGTGTTCGGAAGGCTTTCGTCATCGAACGAACATCCCCCACATGTTAAATCAAAACATACGGTCGCGAATGGATTTCACGCCCCGTTGACTTTTCCATGTAGGAAGTTTGGGCTATTCTCTGGAACTCCCCCCGCGGATGTTTGCGACGCGTAGCGTTTGGCCGACACCACGTCCGTTTTAGATCCAACCCGAGGTTCCAATTCCATGCGCAGCGTTGTTTGGTCGCTGATGACAGTGGCAGCGGTTGCATTAGCCGGCTGCAATAATTCTTCCAATCCGTCGTCGACAAACGGCGAGGACGGTACGCAATCTGCCGCAGCGCCGGCCGGCCCCGCGCACAGCGTAACCGGCACGGTCACGCTTCGCGGCGGCATTACGCCATCGGCGCAAGACAAGCTCGACATCAGCATTATCGACGTGACGGCGCAGGGCTCCGCTCCGCTGGCCACCAAGACAATCGCTCCGGCGACGACGTTCCCGCTGTCGTTCGAACTGGATTTCAATCCGGCCAATGTCGCGAGCAACGACCTCTATATCGTTGAGGCGCAGTTGGTCGATGGCGATCGCCACTACAACATGCCGCTGCAGGCGCCGGTGCTCACCAAGGGCAACCCGACCACGAACGTCGCCGTCGAGCTGGCCCCCGAACAGACGCCAGGCGAAAAAATGCTTGCCGCCTTCCAGGGCGTGCAAAAGCAGATCGGCGGCATGAAGCGCACCACCGGCACCAAGTTGGAGCCGAACGCTTCCCGCGCCTGGCAGGTGTTCCGTGATGGCGGCCAAGTGAAGTTCATTCGCGAACTGGTCGACTACGGCGACAAGGGTTTCACCAGCACCGACTACGCCTACCAAGACGGCAAGCCGTGGGTGGTGCAGCAGCAGAAGAAGCCCAGCCAGGGCGCCAAACCCACCTCGGTCGATACCGCCGGTTGGGGCGACGACGGTTCGCTGGTGCTCAAGACGCACGACGCCGGTGGCAACACGTCGACGCTCGATGACAACGACGCCTCGACCCTGCAGCAGCAGGCCAAAGATATTCTCAATATGGCGACGGGCGGCAAAGGCAAGTAAGC
>DATJMR010000032.1:0-15545 GCA_035508595.1 Dyella sp. | reverse complement strand
CGGCTTTCATGGCGATCAGGTGTTGGCGGCGTTCACCGATCAGCCGGATTTGCAGTGGACCTTGCAGGCCGAGCAACTCGGTACCGGTCATGCCGTCGGACAAGCCCTGGCCAACGTGCCCGATAACGCAAAGGTGCTTGTGCTGTATGGCGACGTTCCGCTGACACGCGCCGAAACGTTGCAGCGTCTGGTCAGAACAGAAAGCAGCTTATCCATGCTTGCGACCCGCGTCGCTACGCCGTACGGCTACGGCCGCGTCCAACGCGACGGGAACGGCTACGTGCGCGCCGTCATCGAAGAAAAAGATGCCGACGACACGCAACGCGCCATCAATCTGATCAATACCGGCATCGTGGCGGGCGACGCCGCGCAACTCAAACAGTGGATCGGCAAACTCGACCGCAACAACGCGCAAGGCGAGTATTACCTCACCGACATCTTCAAGATGGCCGCATCGGAAAGCCGTTCGGCCGAATGCATCGAGTGCGAAGACGCGATGGAAGCCGCAGGCGCCAATACGCCGTGGCAATTGACGGAACTCGAAGACGCGTATCGCCAGCGTGCGGTGCAGGTGCTGGCACTCAACGGCGTGCGGTTCGCCGACCCGCGGCGCGTCGACGTGCGTGGCGAGGTCAAAGCCGCGAGCGATGTCGAGATCGATATCGACGTCATTCTCGAGGGTAACGTGCAGCTGGGCGACGATGTGCGCATCGGGCCTTACACCCGGGTGAAAGACGTACAGCTTGCCGCCGGCACGGTAGTGCAAGCGCATTGCGATCTGGAAGGTGTCGTGACGCACGGTCCCTGCATCATCGGTCCCTTTGCGCGCCTGCGTCCCGGCACGGAGTTGGCTTCCGGCGTGCACGTGGGCAACTTCGTGGAAACCAAGAAGGCGCGCATCGGTGAGAACAGCAAGGCCAATCACCTCAGCTACCTGGGCGATACCGTTATCGGCAGCGGCGTCAATGTCGGCGCCGGCACCATCACATGCAACTACGATGGCATTAACAAATTCGTCACCACCATCGAAGACGATACCTTTATCGGCTCCAATACCGCGCTGGTCGCACCCGTCACGTTAGGTAAGGGCGCAACCATCGGCGCAGGCTCCGTGATCACCAAAGACGCACCGGCCGGCGAGCTTACCGTTGCGCGTTCCAGGCAAGCCACGCTTATCGGTTGGAAGCGTCCGACCAAGCAGCCGACATAACGGCAGTGTCGCAAGCGGTCGGCCTATGGGTCGCCTTGGGCGGCTTGCCGGGCACCGGCAAGTCCTCCATCGCACGAAGTCTCGCGAGCAAGTATGGGGCGATGCGCTGATGACAAAAGAGCCGATTCAGGCGTAGCGCCAGCCGTCGATCTCTACCAACAATTCGCGGCGGCACACATCGCCGTGCATGAAGAGTACCGGCACGCCGGGCAGCCGGCGCTGCAAAACCTCTCGCACCCGTATCGCATCGGTGGCGTGTCGAATGTAGACCTTTAACGGTGAATGCGTGTCGAATCCCGCCGACATGTCGGCGGTGCTGAGCAAGGCTTCAAGATTGGTCAACGTTTCGTTGAGCTGCGCTTCCAGATCGCCCTCGTGGGCCGACGCATGCCCGACCACCGCAGCCGTTCCCGAAATGGCCAGTGCATCGTGCGCGGGCATCAACATGGCTCGCGCAAAACCCGGAGAGGTGCGGCCGTATTGGCGCGGATAACGCCATGCGCTCACCTGACGAGGGTTTTCTATCGGCGTACCCGGATCGACGCTGGCCAGTAAATAGATCTGCAGCACATGCTGGTCGTTGTGGTGGCCGATGGCTGTGGCGGCCGGAAAACCGTCCGCGAAAAAATCTCCCAAGCCGGACGCACGGCCGTCGCAAAATTGCTTGTAGCGTTCCGCGTCGCCGTCGCCTTCGTTGATATCGCCGATATAGTTCCAGATGCGCAACACGCTGCGTTCACGACGTGTACCCATGAACCGGCGCAGCTCCGCATAAGCCTGTCTGGCGGCGCCTTCCATGCCGCCGTGCTCGTGCTCGTTCATTTCAACGGCGGCAAACACCCAGCCGCCACCGCTGGACCACCGCACGGCACCGTGCCAACCGCAAGCAATGTCGCCATCGACCTGCCATAGCTCCAGCGGGGCTGGCGCATCGAAGCATTCCAGCGGCACCCGCAACGAGCGCGGATCGTCGTCCTGGGGCGAGCCTGCGCCGAAGCCGAAAACCGCAAGCGTGCCGGGTTCGGCCAGGGCGTCGGCGAGCCGCGCCAAGCGGTAGGTGACGCGGGGCGTACGCGGCAACGCGGGTTGAACCTGCAGGTTTTCGCTTACCTGAACCATGCGTGCAGCCAAGAGCAACAGAACCCCTATGTTACACTGGCCGGCCACCCAGCCCCGGGGGCTGGCGATGCATCCGGAGCCCTGAAACCACGCATGCCCACGCAGACCGCCGCCGAACATGAACTGGCCATCTTGATCGTGGATGCGCTCAATCTGGAGACGGTCGATCCGGCGCAGATCGATCCGCAAGCACCGTTGTTTGGTGGCGACCTGGGGCTGGATTCGATCGATGCGCTGGAAATCGCGTTGGCCGTTTCCAAACGCTACGGTATGCAATTGCGTTCGGACCATCCGGACAACCAACACATCTTCAGCAGCTTGCACGCGCTTTCCCAACACATTGAACGGGAACGAACAGCCTGATTGGGCGGTTAAGCCGGCTGACAGGTCGGACCGGCATCATCGGTGCGGTATCCCAGCGGTCAAGTCACGTGGACGAACGCACCTCCCATACCGGTTTCCGAACGACGTTCTGCATACCGTCGGAACATCCTTGCCTCCCCGGGCATTTCCCGGAACAGCCGCTGGTGCCCGGCGTGATCGTGCTGGAGCGGGTTGCCGAAGCGTTGCGCGATTGGCGCAATCAACGTATCGCGCGTATCGGCGAGGTGAAGTTTCTGGCGCCGCTGCAGCCGGGGGACATGGCTGAGCTTGAGCTGTTGGACAAGTCCGGGCATGTCCGCTTCGAAATGCGCCGCGACGGTCAGGTGCTTGCACGCGGCGTGCTCGAGGGTGCGGCGTGAGCGAGCATTGGCAAAATCAGCGAGAGGGCGGCAATCGGTTCTGGTTGGGCGTGCTGGTAGCCGCAGCGCTGCGTCTTGGTCGCCGCTTTTTGCTGCTGTGTCTCTACCCGATCAGTTTTTATTACATGCTACGGCGCGGTGCCGAACGTCGCGCCTCGCGTGATTATCTGACGCGCGTGTTCGGTCGCCCGGCCCGAACCTCGCAGGTGTTCAAGCACCTTTATGTCTTCGCAACAACCATGCTCGATCGCATCTATCTGCTCGCGCACGGCGAGCGCGGTTTCGACATCGAGGTGAGCGGCATCGAGGCGCTCCAGCAACGCATCGCGCTAGGACGCGGCGTGTTGCTGGTCGGGTCGCACCAAGGCAGTTTCGAAGTGATGCGCGTGCTGGCCGCGCGGTGCCCCGACGTACCGCTGCGCGTGCTGCTGGACAAGCAGAAAACACCGGCGATCACCGAATTGCTCGAAGCACTAGCTCCTCAGGTCGGTGAAGCGGTGATCGACGTATCGCAAGGCGGCGCGGCCATCACCTTGGCGGTTGCGGAAACCTGCCGCTCAGGCGGTATGGTGGCGCTGCTCGCGGACCGTGGGCGTTCGCACGAGACACTGCGCCGCGTAAATTTTCTGGGCGAGTCGGCGCCGTTTCCCATAGGTCCATGGCTGTTGGCAAGCACGCTGCAGGTGCCTGTGATGTTGTGCTTTGGCCTCTACCGCGGCCGCAATCGTTACGCGCTTCGCTTCGAACCTTTTATGGAACGCGTGGACATTCCACGCGAAGCACGCCATCAGGCCATCGACGAGGTTCTGCGCCGTTATGCGCAACGCCTGGAGCACCATGCTCGCGCGGAACCGTATAACTGGTTCAACTTCTACGATTTCTGGCAACAAGACAACGTACAAGCGCCCGCCGTGACCGGTGCAGGTGCTGCGCGCGAGGCATGAGCGTGCTGACACGAAGCGTTTGGGAGGCGTGGATTCCGCATGCCGGCTCGATGGCGCTCATCGATGCCGTGGTGGATTGGAGCGAAACGACGATTCACGCCATCGGCGAGCGATATGCGCCGGAACAGCATCCTCTGCGCAGCGAGTCGGGTCTGCATGTTGTGCATTTGATCGAATATGGCGCGCAAGCGACGGCCGTGCACGGCGCGCTGCTTGCCAGCGCACAAGGTGAAGCCAGGCTGCGCGCTGGCCGGTTGGTCAGTGTGCGGGATGTGCGGTTTGCGGTCGAATACATCGATCTCTCGGAGGGTCGCCTGGATATCCACGCCGATCGCTTCCATGCCGATGATCGCGGCGCGCAGTACACCTTCAACGTTGGGCAAAACGGAAAATTATATGCGTCCGGTCGCGTGACCGTGATGTATGCCGACGCGTAGCACCGTCAAGCAATGCGCCGGGAATACGTGTCGTCCACCACCAAAGGGGCGGTTCTGGAGCGGCTGTAGCTCGCCCGGATTTTGCCGTAATGGAAAATGCGGCCGATGGTATAGAGAGTGATGCGCGCGACATCGCGCACCGGGCTGAAATGGCTGAGCCGGAAGGAGCGTTCGTAACGGGAGGCAATCGGCACCGACACGATGCCCAACTTTTTTTCGCGAGACGCCGCGATCAATACCGCCGCTTCGAATACGAAATTCTGCGCGTCCAGCTCCACCAGGTCCAGCGCGCCTCGCGGATACCAGCGTTGCCCGCTCTGCGTATCGGCAATGGGCTGCGCGCAGGCCCACGAAATGCCCCAGTCCGCCAGTGCATTGGCGCGTCGGCGACTCTTGGGTTGTTGGTCTTGGTGCAGTAGGCGCGCGCCGATGACGATGTGATCGGGAAAACGTTGGCCTACGTCGACCAGGCGTGGAATATCTTCGGCCAGATGCTGACCATCGCCATCCATCGTGACGACGGCATCGAACCCTTGGCGCAGCGCTTCGCGAAAACCCGTGCGCAAGGCTTGCCCTTTGCCCTGCCGATAAGGATGACGCAACAAGGTGACAGGCAGCGAGCGGACGATATCGGGCGTGCGATCGTCGGAGCCGTCATCGATCACGATCACGGGCGCATCCAGTCGCAACACGGACTTCACCACCGACACGATCGCCTTCTCCTCGTTGAGGCAAGGAATCAATACGCACCATCGCCGTGTGCCGCTCATGCCACGGGTTCCTTGTGGACGTGCAACCCTGATTGTTCCGATATCGCCAACACACATTCGCCGTGACCACGCGCCAGCAGGGCGAGCAGCGGCAAGCATGCGGCGGAAGGATTGCTGCGCATCCACGTCGCGCAATCGTCAGGCAGTACGGGGTGATCGGGCCAGGATGCCGCCCTCGTCGTAAGATGCAACGTTATATCGGTGTGCGCAGCCGGTGCGATGACCAGTGCACAGCCGAACGCGATCGTGCATCCGATCAACTCGCCAAGGGGGCCCGTGCCGGCGGTGTCGCTGCAAACCAGCATAACGGGACGACGGTCGGCACAGGCCAGCGCGGCAGCCTCCAGCAGCGCGGAGCCGAAACTTGCACTCCCCGCGCATGCCGCGCTGGAGGGCGCGTGGCAGCCGGTAGCGATGGTCCAATAGCCGGCCGAGGCGTTATGCACGGAATTGTGAAACCGTGTCGGCGAGAGTTCGGTGGGTCGGCCGGCCAAAACGCGGCACATGTAGTCTGTGGTGGCTTGATCGCCGTAGGCCGAAGCAAAGACACACGCTAAATGTTCCACGGCGCGTCCGCTCATGGCGACGGCTTGCGAAGCGGCCTCGATCGCGACGAGCACGCTTTCGGGGGCGCGTCGCCGTTCATTGGGCGACAGCGCCGCCGCATCCGGGCGCATGGCAGGCGCCGCCGGTGTTTCACCACCGAGCACTCGTTGTAGCGCATCGAAATTCGCGATCTGCCGCGACCACAATCCAATGCCTTCCACATGAATATGCAGCGTGCTCATGGGGCGTTGTCCGCCACGACACGTGCAAAGACGAGGCATGCGTTGCTGCCGCCAAATCCAAACGAGTGACTGAGCGCAACCTTCAATGCGCGAGCTTCGTTATGCCACGCAAAATGCGCCGAGCACGCGGGGTCGGCATGATGAACGCCCGCATTGCCGGGCACGAAACCCTCGCGCAAAGCCAGCAAAGTCATTGTCGCTTCAAGGATGCCGGCGGCGCCGAGCGTATGGCCCGTGAGCCCCTTGGTAGAGCTCACGCGCGTGTGGGCTGCAAACAACCGCGCGATCAACGCAGCTTCCATGGCATCGTTCTTGTGACTCGCCGTGCCATGCAAGTTGACGTAGTCCACATCCGAAATATCAAGCTGCGCGCGGTCGAGCGCATCGCGTAATGCAAGCTCTGCACCGATGCCGTCCGGATCGGGTGTCGACATGTGATGTGCGTCGCTCGATTCGCCGCAGCCGAGCAGCCGTAACGGTGTATCCGTATGCGCATCGATACGTTCGAGCAGCGCGAACCCGGCGGCTTCGCCGATGGAAATGCCGCGCCGATGCGCGTCGAAAGGGCGACACGGCTCGGGCGATACCAGTTCAAGCGCATTGAAGCCAAACAACGTGCTGTCGCACAGCGAGTCGACGCCGCCGACGACGGCCGCGTCGACGAGCCCCAGTCGAATGAGCCGCTCCGCGCTGGCGAAAACCTTGGCGCTGGAAGAGCATGCGGTGGAAATGGTCAGGCATGGGCCGCCAATGTCCAGCGCCTTGGCAACGAACGCGGTCAACGAGTGAGGTGTATGGATGGCGGTGCAATGCAGATCGTCGGGCAAACGTTCGCCGTCCAGACGCCGGTAGCCTTCTTCGGTTGCGCCGATGCTTGCAGTGGATGTGCCTAACAACAGCGCAAGGCGCGTTGCGCCGTAACGTTGCCTCGCTGCCCGCACTTTGGCCAGAAAGTCGTCCTGGTTGAGCCCCATCCAGGCCAAGCGATTGTTGCGGCAATCCCACTGAGCGTAAGCGGCCGGCAATGGATAGGTTTCCAAACCGGCGACGCGCCCGATCCAACAAGCCAGCGGCGCGCTGCTGAAGTCGTTCGTGCGCAGGCCACTGCGTTGCCGGTGAAGCGCATCGAGATGGGCGTCGAGGCCCAGGCCCAATGCAGAGGTGGTGGTCGAGGCCGACACCGCCAGCGGAAGGGTTGTCACACGCATGTCACGAGCCTAACGAGCGATTTAAGGCTTGCCTAGATGGCGTTTCGGCACCCGCTAACCGGCGTTCACGCTGCGGCGCGGTAGGCTACCGCATCTTCCTGCGGTCGCGGCCTTGCTAAGCTTGCGCGTGGAACGAAGTGCTGGATGGGCAGATGAAAAGCGAGCAAGTCGAAAGAGCCGAACATTTCTTGCAAGAACTGCAAGACCGCATCTGCAAAACCATCGAGCAAGTCGATGGCAAGGCGCGGTTCGTCGAAGATGCATGGACTCGTCCTGCCGGTGGCGGTGGTCGCACGCGCGTGATGCGTGACGGTGCCGTGTTCGAGCAAGGCGGCGTGAACTTTTCATTGGTCCATGGCGACAAACTGCCACCCAGCGCCACCGCGCATCGCCCCGAATTGGCAGGCGGAAGTTTCGTCGCTACGGGCGTGTCGCTGGTCTTGCATCCGCACAATCCGTATGTTCCTACCACCCACGCCAACGTGCGTTATTTCGAGGCGAGCAAGCCGGGCGTCGAGCCGGTCTGGTGGTTCGGCGGCGGTTTCGATCTCACGCCGTTTTATCCGTTCGATGAAGACGTCAAGCATTGGCATGCCGTTGCGCGCGATGCATGCGCGCCGTATGGTTCGGACGTCTATTCGCGTTACAAGAAGTGGTGCGACGAGTATTTTTATCTCAAGCATCGCGGTGAAACGCGCGGCGTCGGCGGTTTGTTTTACGACGATCTCAACGAGGGCGGTTTCGAGCAGTGCTTCGCGTTTACGCAGGCAGTAGGGCAGGGATTTCTCGATGCGTATCTGCCGATCGTGGCGCGTCGCAAAGACATGCCCTACGGCGAACGCGAACGCGAGTTTCAGCTCTATCGGCGTGGTCGCTACGTGGAGTTCAATCTGGTCTACGACCGCGGCACGCTATTCGGTTTGCAATCGGGCGGACGTACCGAATCCATTTTGATGAGCCTGCCGCCGCGCGTGCGTTTCGAATACGCCTATCAGCCGCAGGAAGGTTCTCCCGAAGCGCGGCTTGCGCAATATCTCAAGCCGCGCGATTGGGTCTAAGGTTTATTCCAGTGGCTGCGATCCGCTGAAGCGCACCGGCGTGGCGCCCTTCACGGGGCCGATCTGCGCCGTATCGCTGACCTGAAGCACCACTTCGCGGCGGAAATCCAGCGTGCCGCGCACGATGGCGTGCGGTCCGATCACGACGTGCGGCGGGTGATTGGCGTTGTTCCAGCCATGCGTTTCGTGAACGACGATGCCGCCGTCCACTTGCGAATCTTCGCCGACGAAGATGCTCCCGCTGACCGTCTCGATGCTGCCGCCGACGTGAGCGTGTTTGAGTTCGATGGCGCCGTTGACGTTGGTGACGCTACCGGCGACCTCTGCGCCTTGGTCCAGCGATACGGCCCCGTTTGTGCTCTCCACGGCGCCATGCACGCGCGCACCCTGGTCGAGCGATACTGAACCATTCACGGTGTGCAGGCTGCCGGCTTGCGCTCCGGAGCCAAGCTCGACGGCGCCGTTTACGGTGCTGGCTTCCTTGACGGTAGCGCGATCGCCAATCGTGACGGAGCCATTCACGGCGCTCACGTTTCCGGCTTGCTCCCCCGCGTTTACGGAAACGGTGCCGTTGATTTTGCTGATGTCCTGGGCCGTTGCGGTCAGTGGCAACAGCAGGGCCAGGGTCAGGGTCAGAGTGGTGAGGCGCATGTCGGAAGCTCCGTAGGATGGGTCGAGCATAGGATGCGCGCGGCGGTCCGGAGGTTTAGCGTGACTTCCGACAGGGTTGGGAATTGACGCGGTCAGGCATGGCCTTCACCATGCCGTACTCACTCCGCCTCACTCTAAATCGACTCATGCACAAACTCGTCTTGATCCGCCACGGCCAATCCCAATGGAACCTCGAAAACCGCTTCAGCGGTTGGGCTGACGTCGATATCACCGAACAGGGCGCGGCCGAGGCGCGCGAGTCGGGCGAGTTGCTGGTGCAAGCCGGTTATCACTTCGACGTTGCGCATACCTCCGTGCTCAAGCGCGCGGTACGTACGCTGTGGCACGTGCAGGACGCCATGGACCTGATGTGGATTCCGGTGCTGACCGATTGGCGCCTCAACGAACGCCATTACGGCGCGCTGACCGGCCTCAACAAAGCGGAAACCGCGGCCAAATACGGCGAAGACCAGGTCAAGATCTGGCGCCGCAGCTACGACATTCCGCCGCCGGCGCTGGAACGCGATGCGAATCCGTCGCTGAGCGATCCGCGCTATGCGGATCTCGATCCTAAGCTGATTCCCGACACCGAGTGTCTGAAAGACACCGTTGCACGCGTGCTGCCATACTGGAACGAAGTGCTTGCGCCGGCCATTCGGGGCGGTCAGCGCGTGCTGTTGGTTGCGCACGGCAACTCGATTCGCGCGCTGGTGAAATATCTGGACGGCATTTCCGACGACGACATCGTGGAATTGAACATCCCCAACGGAGTGCCGTTGGTGTACGAATTCGACGATCAGCTCAAGCCGTTGCGTCACTACTACCTGGGCGATGCCGACGCGATTGCGGCCAAGATGGCTGCGGTGGCCAATCAGGGCAAAGCCAGGTAACGAAAAAATAGGTGACAGGCGTCAATCGTCTGTCATCAAAAGCGCTGTTAATGTGGCTGCGCTCGTCAGGGAGGAGCAAATAACATGGCACCCCATTTCACTATGCCGCTGGCGCTGATCCCCTTGATCGCGTTCGCCGTGTGGCGACGCGTGCGCAGTCAGTTCGGGCTGCAGCCGATCCGGCGCAAAAGGATGATCGCGCGCATTGTCATTTTTGCGGTGCTTGCCTGCCTTATCACGCTGTTTGCGTTGAACAACGTGCAGTTGCTGGCGGGACTCGCGGGCGGTGTGGCGGCAGGCGCCGCACTGGGCTTGCTCGGCCTTCGCCTCAGCCGTTTCCAGGTCGATCCGGTGAAAGGGGATTGCTACGTTCCCAACCCCTACATCGGTGCCGTGATCACTACCGTGTTCCTGGCAAGGCTGGTATGGCGCTTTGCCATGGTCTCGCCGCAGATGCAGGATCCGACCGGCGCCACGCCGCCCATCCACGGTCCGGCCATCGGCCAGAGTCCATTGACGCTGGCGGTCTTTGGCCTGCTCGTGGGGTATTACATCTGCTACTTCGCGGGGCTGCTGATTCACCATCAGCGCCTCGTGCGCAGCCGGCCTGGGTTGCCGGAGTAAGCCTCGCCGTTACAGGGCGTCGTGATCCAACTCGCCCGTGCGGATACGGATCACCTGCTCCAGATTGCTGACGAAAATCTTGCCGTCGCCGATCTTGCCGGTGCGGGCCGACTGGGAAATGGCTTCCACCACCCGTTCGAGCTGGTCGTCGTCCACGGCCACTTCCACTTTGATCTTAGGCAGAAAATCGACCACGTACTCCGCGCCGCGGTAAAGTTCAGTGTGGCCTTTCTGACGGCCGAACCCCTTCACCTCGGTGACGGTAATGCCTTGCACGCCGACCTCGGCGAGGGCCTCACGGACATCGTCCAGCTTGAACGGCTTGATGACAGCCACAACCAATTTCATGAAATTTCCTTGGCAGGCCAACGGGCCCGCTGGTGCGGTGCGGAGCATATACATTCTGCCTTGCCGAAGGCAGCCTGTCCCGCCGTGTAGGAAAACGCCTACAAAACTTGATGGAGGATACCGATGGCGCCGCGTTTTCACTTCTTCATAGACTGTCAGCCGACGAGTTCGAGGTGCCTACCATGATGGGGAGGCAGGATATCGATCAAATTGCCCTACGACTTGTCTCGTTGGTTCCTCCAGGGATGGTAGACGCGCACAAGGATCTGCGCGCCAATTTTCGCGATATCCTGGCGCAGGGACTGCGCCATCTCGAGCTGGTTACCCGTGAGGAGTTCGATGTTCAGGCCCAAGTACTGGCGCGAACTCGCGCCCGGGTAGAAGAACTCGAAAAGCGCGTGGCGGAACTCGAAGCCAGCGTGTCGTCTCGCGGGGCATAGCCGGTTCCGGTAGCCGTCCCCGATTCGTCACCATCACCCCAAGGAGTCGGGGGCGGCTGTTTTTCTTCCTCAACATGACACGGGGTCGCTCGATGGACCGATCAATCAGCGACTCCACGTGTATGCGCCGTCTCCGCACCCTATGAGCCTGGCTGTCACACTAAGCCGGGCCCAGGAAGGGGTTGCCGCCCCTCAGGTGATGGTGGAAGTACATCTCTCCGGCGGCTTGCCCAGTACACATATCGTTGGCCTGCCCGAAGCCGCCGTTCGCGAAGCGCGCGACCGCGTGCGTGTAGCCATCCAGAGTGCCGCGTTCGAATACCCCAACCGCAAGGTCACCGTAAACCTCGCTCCGGCCGAGTTGCCCAAAGATGGCGGCCGTTTCGACCTCGCCATCGCGCTGGGCATTCTGGCGGCAGGAAACCAGGTTCCGCGCGAAAAGCTCGACGACTGCGAGTTTCTTGGCGAGCTGGCGCTTTCGGGGCAGCTGCGCCCGGTCTCCGGCGTGTTGCCCGCGCTGCTGCGCGCCAGGGCGCGTGGCCGTCGCGTGGTGGTGCCGCGTGCGAACGCGGACGAGGCGGCCTTGATCTCCGAAGTTGACGTCCGAGTCGCCGACACGCTGTCCGATGTGTGCGGCTGGCTGCGCGGCGCACATGAACTCACGCCGCCTACGGCGGTGCTGACCCTGACGGGCGAGGACGCAAGCCCGGATCTGATCGACGTGCGCGGGCAGCTTCAGGCGCGTCGTGCCCTGGAAATCGCGGCCGTCGGCGGTCATCACCTGTTGCTGATGGGGCCGCCGGGTACTGGCAAAACCATGCTGGCCGAACGTTTGCCCGGCATCCTGCCGCCGATGAGCGAATCCGAAGCGCTGGAAACTTGCGCGGTGATGTCGGTGGCCGGTCAGACCGTCGATCCGGCGCAATGGCGTCGGCGCCCCTTCCGCGCTCCGCATCACACCGCTTCGGCGGTCGCGCTGGTTGGCGGCGGTTCGCAACCCAAGCCGGGCGAGATTTCGCTTGCGCACAACGGCGTCCTGTTTCTTGATGAACTTCCCGAGTTCAGCCGGCATGTCTTGGAGGTGTTGCGCGAACCGATGGAGTCGGGACAGATCCTGATTTCACGCGCGGCACGACAGCTCCATTTCCCCGCGCAGTTCCAGCTAGTGGCAGCGATGAACCCTTGTCCGTGCGGCTATTCGGGCGATACGCGCCAACGCTGCCGCTGCACGCCCGATCAGGTGCAACGTTATCGTGCGCGTATTTCCGGCCCGCTGCTCGATCGCATCGATCTGTGCGTGGAAGTACCCAGCGTACCGTTGAACGAATTGAGCTCTCCGCGCACCACGCACGACGAAGACTCCGCCACGGTGCGCAAACGTGTCATGCGCGCACGTCAGCACGCTTTGGCACGTGCGGGTCGACCCAATGCCGAAATCAGCACTCGCGAGCTTGAGCGCGATTGCGCGTTAGGGCCGAACGAACGCAAGTGGTTCGATGCCGCGCTGGAACGCCTCGGGCTTTCCGCACGCGCTTATCACCGCACCTTGCGTGTCGCGCGCACCATTGCCGACCTGGACAATGGTGCAGCCGCCCTGGACCGTCATCATCTGGCTGAAGCGCTGCAATATCGGCGCTTATCGTTGCTGTCGGACTAAACACCATCACCCCGGCGAATGCCGGAGCGATGGTGTTTTTCTCATGACCGATTCAAGCCGCCGATGCGCGGTGGAACTGCGCCTCTTCCGTCGATCCCTTCAACGCCGTCGTTGACGACTGGCCTTGCTGGATCGCTTGCGTGACGGCGTCGAAATACCCGGTGCCGACTTCGCGTTGGTGCTTTACCGCGGTGAAGCCACGTTCTGCCGCCTCGAATTCCTTTTCCTGCAAGGCCACGAAAGCGCTCATCTGATGTTGTGCGTAGCCATGCGCCAATTCGAACATGCCGTAGTTGAGGCTGTGGAAGCCAGCCAGCGTGATGAACTGGAACTTGTAGCCCATCGCGCCAAGTTCCCTCTGGAATTTTGCGATGGTGGCGTCGTCCAGGTTGCGCCTCCAGTTGAAGCTCGGCGAGCAGTTGTACGCCAGCAATTTACCGGGGAATTTCGCGTGAATCGCTTCGGCAAACTGGCGCGCTTGCTCAAGGTTGGGCTTGCTCGTCTCGCACCAGATCAAGTCGGCGTACGGCGCATAGGCAAGGCCGCGACTGATCGCCTGGTCCAGTCCGGGCCGCACGCGATAGAAGCCTTCCACGGTGCGTTCGCCGGTGGCGAAGGGCTTGTCGTTGTCGTCGATGTCGGAGGTGAGCAGATCCGCCGCGTCGGCATCCGTGCGCGCGATCAGCAAGGTGGGGACGCCCAACACATCGGCGGCCAGGCGTGCGGCATTCAACTTTTCTACCGCTTCGCGTGTCGGCACCAATACCTTGCCGCCCATGTGGCCGCACTTCTTCACCGACGCGAGTTGATCCTCGAAATGCACGCCGGCAGCACCGGCCTCGATCATCGCCTTCATCAACTCGAACGCGTTCAGCACACCGCCAAAGCCGGCTTCCGCATCGGCAACGATGGGCACCATCCAATCGGTATCGTCCTTGCCTTCGGCGTGATGCAGTTGATCGGCGCGCAGCAGCGTGTTGTTGATGCGCTTGACCACCAGCGGTACGGAATTGGCGGGATACAGCGATTGATCGGGATACATTTCGCCGGCGACATTGGCGTCGGCCGCTACCTGCCAGCCGCTCAGATAAATCGCCTGCAAACCGGCTTTTACTTGCTGCATGGCCTGATTGCCGGTCAATGCGCCAAGCGCGTTGACGAACGATTCGGTGTGCAGGGATTTCCACAACCGTTCCGCGCCGCGTCGCGCAAGCGAGTGTTCGACCGCGACGGTGCCGCGCAATCGGGCCACATCCTCGGCCGTATAGGCGCGCCGGATACCTGTCCAGCGAGGATTGTTTTTCCAGTCCAGCGCGATGTGTTCGGCGGTCGGCAGATTCGTTTTCATGTTCCGTGCTCCGTAAACGTTTCGATGGCGCGTGATCAGGCGAGCTGTTCGTAGGCGGGAAGGGTGAGGAAGTCGGCGAGTTCGTCCTGGTGCGTCAGCGCGGAAAGCAATTTCGCCGCATCCGCTGCGCGTCGCGCGCCGGGAAAGGTGCTTTCCTGCAGGCGGTGCGTGTGCGCGGCAAGCGCGTGGTCGAACAGTGCGAAATCGATCGGCGCGTGATCGGGAAATTCCAGGCTGCCGTGATGCAGCCATTGCCACAGTTGCGCGCGCGCGATCTCGGCGGTCGCGGCATCTTCCATGAGGTTGTGGATCGGCACGCAACCAAGGCCTTCAAGCCATGCCGCGGTATAACGAAGCGACACTTCCACGTTGTTGTCGAAGCCGGCACGGCTGATGGTGCCGCCGCATGGCGCAATCAGCGTGTCACGATCGGCCTGCACATCCTCGCGCTTGACGTGCAGCTGATGGGGTGTCGGCATGTGGCGATCGAAAATATCCATCGCCACCGGTACGAGCGCCGGATGCGCAACCCACGTACCGTCGTGACCGGCCTGCACCTCGCGCAGTTTGTCGGCGCGGACTTTGGCCATGACCTTGTCGTTCGCATCCTCATCGCCTTTGATGGGAATCTGTGCCGCCATGCCGCCCATCGCGAACGCGCCGCGCCGGTGGCAGGTTTGAATCAAGAGTTCCGAATACGCTTTGAGGAACGGCACGGTCATCACAACCTGGCTGCGTTCGGGCAACAGGCGGTCGCGATGTCCGCGCAGCGTTTTGAAATACGAAAAGATGTAGTCCCAGCGACCGCAGTTGAGGCCAACCGCACGATCGCGCAACGCATGCAGGATCTCGTGCATTTGGAACACGGCGGGCAGCGTTTCGATCAGCACGGTGGCTTTCATCGTGCCGTACGGCAGGCCAAGTTCCTCTTCGGCCAAGGCCATCACGTCGTTCCACAACGTGGCTTCTTCCATCGCTTCGAGTTTGGGCAGATAGAAGTACGGACCGCGATCGCGCGCATGCAGTGCGTGGGCGTTGTGAAAGGCGAAGAGGCCGAAATCAACCAGGGCACCCGCCATGATTTCGCCGTCCACGTTGAGATGGCGTTCCGGCAAATGCCAGCCGCGTGGGCGCACGACCAGCACGGCCGGATTGGCGCCGATGCGGTAGTGCTTGCCCTTGGGTGAGCGGTATTCCAGCGTGCCGGCGACGGCATCGCGCAGATTGATCTGGCCGTCCAGCTGATTGGCGAAACTTGGCGCGGAGGAGTCCTCGAAGTCGGCCATGAACACCTTTGCGCCGGAATTGAG
>DATJMR010000031.1:0-5945 GCA_035508595.1 Dyella sp. | reverse complement strand
CGGTCAAAGGCCGTGCCGGCCACACGGTGCCTTCGGGTTCGAGTATGACCTCGACAGCCTCAGCGCCATGCGCCGTGGTCGCCACGTACCACGCATCGCCATGCGGATGCGGTCCGAGCCATCGGAAGGGCTCACCACAGGTTCCATGACTCAGCGCGCGAACGATATCAGGGGGAATGCATTCCATCTGACGCTTTGGCACCATGATCGTGCCTGTTTGGCTTCTCACGCGGCGACCTTCTGCGGCAGCATCCGGTGATACAGCGCCGCGTATTTTCGGCCTGGACCATCCCAGCCGCGTTTCTCGAGCATTGCCGCGCTGCGCATGGCATTGAGCAGCATGGGTTCGGCGAAAACACGGAAGGCGCGCTGCAGGCAACGACGCAAATCGCCTACCGTCGCTTCGCGGAACAGCAGGCCGGTGACGCCGTCTTCGATGGTGTCCAGCAATCCACCTGTCGCGTGGGCGATGGGCAGGCAGCCGTATGCCTGGGCATACATCTGGCTCAAGCCGCACGGCTCGTAACGCGACGGCATCAGCAGAAAGTCGGCGCCCGCAAACATGCGGCGCGCCAGCCCTTCTTCAAAGCCGATGTGCGCGGCCACGCGGCCGTGGAAGCGGCGCGCCAGTCGCTTGATGGTGCGTTCTATCGATGGATCGCCGCGTCCGATCAGTGCCAGTTGACCGCCTGCGGCAATGATTTGAGGCGCTGCCTCGCAGATCAGATCGACGCCTTTCTGTTGCACCATGCGTGAGACGACCGCAAACAGCGGGCCGTGCTGCTGACGAAGGCCGAATTCTTCGCGTAGATGCAACGTGTTCTGGTCGCGGTCGTCCCATCTGCCGATGGAGAATGGCTTGACCAATGCCGGGTCGCAACGCGGATTCCAGCTCGGGTCGACGCCGTTGACAATGCCGATCAAACGTCCCTCTTGCGAGCGTTTGCGCAAAACCGCCTCCAGCCCGCAACCGTAAGCCGGCTCGGTGATTTGTCTGGCGTAGCACTCGCTGACCGTGGTGAGGAACGTCGCGGCGCTGATGCCCTCGTGCAGAAACGACACACGCCCCAGACGATCTTTCTCGACGTGCTGGGCGGGAACGCCGACATATCGCGCGGTCGGCGCCGGGAACACGCCCTGGTACGCCAAATTATGGATGGTCAATACGGTTGGTATGGCTTCGCTCTCGCCCTCCAGATAAAGGGCGGCCAATGCGCACGGCCAGTCGTTCAAGTGCAGCAGGTCCGGATGCCACCTGACTTGTGCGCGCTTGAGCGCAATGTCTGCCGCGGCACGGGAAAGTGTGGCGAATCGCACGTCGTTATCGGGCCAGCCTTGACCGTTTGCATCGGTATAAGGCGAGCCTTCGCGTTCGTAAAGTTCGGCGTTGCAGAGTACGAACACTTTCAAGCCGTCGGCGGTTTCCATTTCCGCGATGTCGCATGCCGGCAGTTTGTGATAACTGCGTGTCTTGCCGATCATGCGCATCGGCCGGCCGGAGTTGATCACGTTCGGATAGCCTGGAATCAGCACGCGTATGTCATCGTATTTGGCGAGTGCGCGGGGAAGCGCGGCCGAAACGTCGCCCAATCCTCCGGCTTTCACGAAGTCCGTCATTTCGGTCGTGACAAATAACACTTTTTCCACGCGATCGACACGAGGGGTCGATAACGGCGGCTCGGCTTTGCGCTGATGCCCGTCGGATTTAAGGCCGTGTTTCAGCAGGGTATGCGACGTGTAAGCTCTGTGTGCGAAATTTGCGGAAGTCATCCGAGCGGTCTCAACAGTCCCTGCATGGCGAGAAGTCGCCAATTCATAGCAGTTGTTGTGCTTGAGGTTAGAGCTCCGAGCATCAAGCTCGCGTACAGCTAACGGTGTAACAAAGTGAAAATAGCGAGACGGACCTGCGCGGGCATGCACGCGCAAATTCCACCATGATGTACGAAATAAATGTCGCGGAAACGCCCTGTGCACACCGTGTTTACGGTAGACAGTGCACGGTTTCGGGTATTGTTTCCAAGGTAAGTGTTTCCACCGATCTGGCTTAAGTCAGGCAAGCGCGTCGAGCGCTTGCGAAAAGGTGGCGACATCACACACTAAAGTGAGCAGCGCGCGCGTTCTCGTTCAAAAGAAATGCACGATAGCCCCACAGACTCTCTTTAACCGTCTTCTACCGGGCGCGGACATCGCAGCGATGTCGCCGATCCATGCCGAAACATGGGCTGCGTTGCCAGCAAAGCCGAGCGCTCCGCCTGCGTCGCCGACTCTGCGTGCAAACGGCTTGATCGAGCGAAGCCTTCACCAGATTGGAAATTGGGTCGATGGATTAGGCCATCAACTCGACCAAGCCAGGCACTCGTTGATCGGCATATTCGATTTGCTCGCCAGATCCGGTGGGCGCATGGCAAACGCAGCCGATCGTCAATTGCTACTCCAGGCGGGCGTGGTGTTGCTCGGCGTGTTTGTCGCCGGGCTGGTGTTGGAATGGCTGTGCCACCTGGTGTTGAAGCGGCCACTGCATGCGTTGATAGCGAAGGCAAACGCCGTTGAGCTGCGCGACCGCACGCGGGAGGGTACGGCGCGCACGTTGCGAAAGGCCAAGGCTCACCTGTCGCAGAGGGCAAAGAAAAGCACGATCGCGAAAACGCAATCCGATGCGGGAGTGCGCCCCGAAAGCGGTGATGTCGCGCTGGTTCACGTCAATGAGCGGGGTGTGGATCGCGTCGAATCCGTACGCGTCGGTCCGCAGAACACCGGGAGTGGACCGCAAACGGAGAACGCAAGCAACGATGCGGTTTCGTCCACGGATACGACGGAAAACGACGCTCATGCGCGGCCGGCCAGGCACGCAAACACATTGCACCATTTGCTGTTTGCGGTAGGTGCGCTGTTGCTGAATTTGGCGCCGTTATGCGTTTTTTTCATCGTTTCGGGATTGGTGCTGCGCGGTTTGGGCGGCGACGACGAGCGCGTGATCGCGATATCCGAGAGCTTTATCGACGCCTATGTAAGCACTCGCATCGTCATGGCGATACTTCGGTTGTTCGTTTCTCCTGAAGGGCAGGGCCTGTGCGTATTGCGCGTAGCCGAGCGAACGACGAAGGCTACGCTTAGTTGGATGCGCTGCATGGTGATTTTGGCGGCGTTCGGGATCGCGACAGGGGATACGATCGAAGCGCTCGGCGGCGGCGCGGCTGGTCGCCTGGCGTTTGTAAAGCTTGTTTCGTTGTTTGTGCACGCCGCCGCCGTGGTTCTTATCGTCAAACTTCAATACCCGCTTGCCCGTGTCATTGCCGCCGCTCCCGACGCTCACGGCTTTATCGCGGCTTCGCGCAATTGGCTGGCTAGAACCTGGGCGGTGTTTGCGATTACGTTTGTCGTAGGCGCATGGATCATCTGGGCACTTGGCGTGGAAGACGGATTTCCGAAACTCCTCCACTTCATCGGGGTTTCGGCGGGTGTCTTGATCGCTGCAAGAGTCGTTTCCATCCTTGCGCAAGGTGCGCTGGGCAGAATGTTCCATCCGCAAGGCATCGCTCAAGTCGACGCGGTCGGCGATGCGCGCGGTCGCCTCGTGCAGCGTTATTACCCCATTGTCCATGGGCTTGTTTCGTTCTTCATAACCGTTCTGACCCTTATCGCTTTACTCCAGGCTTGGGGTTTGGAAGCCGTGGGCTGGTTTGTGCACGGTGCAGTAGGGCGCAGTCTTGCCTCCGCTACGTTGACGATCTTGGTGGCGACCGTCGTCGCCATATCCATGTGGGAAGCGGCAAGCTTCAGCATCGAACGCCGTATTGCGCAATGGACCGAACACGGCGACCTGATGCGTGCCGCCCGGCTGCGTACGCTGTTGCCAATGATGCGTACGTGTTTGTTGATTGCCGTGGTGTTGGTGGTCGGCCTTACCGCGTTGAACGAGATCGGCATCAACACCACGCCGTTGCTCGCAGGGGCAAGCATTATCGGTGTCGCACTGGGCTTCGGCTCGCAAAAATTGGTGCAGGATTTCATTACCGGCATTTTTTTAATGATGGAAAACGCCATGCAAGTGGGTGACTGGGTAACCGTCGCCGGGGTGTCCGGCACCGTGGAGTATCTTTCTGTACGCACGGTGCGATTGCGTGGCGGCGATGGTTCGCTTTACACGATACCGTTTAGCTCGGTCACCACCGTCAACAACGTCAATCGCGGGGTTGGCAACGCCGCCATGAGCGTGAGCATTGCTTACGGCGAAGACGTGGAGCGGGTCATTGACGAGTTGAAAGCGATCGGCAAAGGCATGCGCGATGACGCTCTCTTTCAAAAACTGATTCTTAAGGATTTGGAGATTTGGGGCGTCGATGCCGTCGACGGATCGAAGATCACCATCGCGGGGCAAATGCAGTGCACCGACAAGGGGCGCTGGGGCGTGCAACGCGAGCTCAACCGGCGCATCGAGCAACGCTTTCGCGACGTCGGCATCGAATTGGCCAATCCGCGCACCAGCTATTTGTTTACGCAGTCCAACACCCATCCCGATCCCGCTGCGAGGACGTCAGCGAAATGAGATTTCCGCGCGCAAATCGTGTTGCCGCGCGTTGCAGTGACGTCGCCTTCATGACGACGGCGTTAGTTTTCCAGGGGTTTAGGAGAATTCCATGAGTATGTTGCAGGTAGAAACGGATAGCCTGGGTCGACCGATCGAACTGTTTTACGAAGATATCGGCTACGGTCCGCCGATTGTTTTGCTGCACGGGTGGCCGTTCGATCATGCGATGTGGGAAGAGCAGGCGTTCGTGTTGGCCAGTAGCGGGTGTCGCGTCATCACATATGACCGGCGCGGTTTCGGCAAATCGTCCAAGCCCGTCGACGGCTACAATTTCAATCGCTTCGTCGACGATCTGAAAGCCGTGCTCGATGCCCTGGATCTGCACGACGTCACCATGGTCGGCTATTCGATGGGGGCGGGTGAGGTTGTGCGTTATATGAGCCGCCATCTCGGCCAACGCGTCACGCGGTTCGCGCTCGTCAGTACCCTCACGCCGACCATTGCAAAGGACAAAGACCATCCCGAAGGCGCAGACGACAACAGATTCGAAGATGTTTGCACCCGTATTCGCGCGGACCGCTTCGCCTATATCGATCAATTCGTCGAGCAGCTGTTCGAGGGAGCGCACGTTCCCCTGACCGTAGTGGATTGGGTGACATCGCTGGCTGATCCCGCGTCGCGTATTGCCATGCTGTCGTGTGTGCGCGCCTTCGCGGAAACGGATTTCACGGGTGATATGGCGCCCGCCATCAACTTGCCTTCGTTGATCATTCACGGCACCGAAGATCGCATTGCGCCGTTGGCGTCGAACGGCCGTCGTACCGCCGATCTTTTGCCAGGAAGCATTTTCCGGTCCTACGAAGGCGCACCGCATGGCTTGTTCGCCACGCATGCCAGTGCGCTTAGCGAGGATTTGTTGGGGCTGGTACGCTCCCCACCGACGCATACGTTGCCGCCGCCGGTGTTTTAGAAGCGTGCGCGCATGGCGCAATGCACCCATTTCCCCAAATAAAACGGGCCGCCTTAGCGGCGGCCCGGTCGGGCATCGGTCATCCATGTTGAGGAGGGGCCCCTCCTCGGCGCCTGACTTCCCGGCCGACGTTTTATCTCACATTGAGAGGTCGATGTCAGGTGTCGCGGCGGTGAAATGGCCCTTCATGACAACCTTACCCAGAGGTATGCATCCGTTTCACGCACGCCCAAAGTTCGGCCGATGCTTGCGTGGGGTCGGGTGTTCCGCAAATGGCGGAAACCACGGCCACTCCCTGCGCGCCGGCTGCAAGCACCTGTGCGATATGTTGTTTTTTTAGCCCTCCGATCGCCACGGCAGGAACGGGGCTGAGGGCGACGATGCGAGCCAGGCCATCCAACCCGATGGGTTGCTCATGATCGGGCTTGGTGGGAGTGGCAAAGACAG
>DATJMR010000030.1:0-9066 GCA_035508595.1 Dyella sp. | reverse complement strand
CAGTACGACCGTACTGCGACCATTTTTCTGGATGGCGTGAATCTCTATTTCGGCACCACGCAGGAGCCCACCTCGACCGAGGGACGCAGCTGGCATATCGAACGCGATCTGACCGACTACAGCGCGCTGTTCCGCAATACGGGACAAGGTCAGGTGTTCATCGGCAACATCGTCAACAGCACCTATACCGGGGTGCTTCACGGCGATGCGAAACTGTTGTTCTATCCGGCATCGGCGGCGGCGCCTGCAGCGCACGCACCGGATGCGGTGTATCCGCTCGGTAGCGATCCGGTCGGCAGCACCGTCGCGTTGAACACATCAAGCGACCAGCTGGCGGCAACGCTGACCTTGCCGACCAATGTGGAACGCGCGTATCTGGATGTGTTTACGCAAAGCCAGAGCAACGATGAGTTCTGGTACACCTGCGTGCCGGATCAATACGCATCGGAAACGGAAGAGTGCGGCGGCGGCAATTTCCGCGAAGCGGAAGTGAGCATCGACGGCCAGCCGGCCGGTGTCGCGCCGGTGTATCCGTGGATCTATACGGGCGGTGTCGATCTTTTCATCTGGAAGCCGACACCAGGTGTGCAGACGCTCAATTTCATGCCGTATCGTGTCGACCTCACGCCGTTCGCCGGCGTGCTCAGCAACGGTTCGCCGCATACCGTGGCGGTGAGCGTGCAGGGCGCCAACAGTTACTTCTCGGCGACGGCCAGCCTGCTGGTGTATCAGGATGCCGGCGCCAGCAAAGTGAGCGGCGCGCTGGTCAGCAACACACTGGCCAATCAGCCGCCGACGCCAACCATCGGCAGCACGCTGAGCCAGGATTCGTCGGGCAACGTGACCGGCGACATCACCACCGATCTGAGCCGTCACTTCAAGATCGCCGGCTATGTGAATACCTCGCACGGCCGCGTCGATACCACGGTGGATCAGACGGTGAGCTTCGCCGACACGCAAACCTTCGACATCACCGCGAGCGACTATCACCAGATCAGCGATCAGCTCACCAAGGTGGAAGGCGTCAGTCGCAGCATGATCGGCAAGTTCGAAACCGGCGAATTTACCTCGCGCTTCCGCTATCCGCTGCATGTGGATGCCAACGAGGCTTTCCTGTCCGATGGCGATATCTCCATCCTCACGTCGATCAAGCAGGGTTACGACCAGCACACGGGCTTGGGCATCGGCGGTTTCCCGTTGTATTCGGCCGATGTGCACAACCAGGTGGCCGGTTCGGACACGCTGCTGATCAACAGCAGCTTCCAGATCGTCAGCCATAGCGGACAGCAGACCACGCAAAACTTTGCGTTCAACGATTCGCTGGGCGGCTGCTACCGCGGCAGCGTGAGCTCGGCGAACAACCTGGTCACCGCCTACAGCACCGGAAAAGGCTGCCCGGGCGGCCACAACCGGGTGTACTGGTTCAGCCATCCGGATGGCTCGCCGTATCAGGGCGACAGCTTGTTGCCGTGGTGATCGACTAGGAACCGCGTACCCCCTCAGATGGTCTGAGGGGGTACCGGCATGCTAATTTTGTCGGTAAATGACCGAGCACCATGCTCCATGGAGTCCTTACCGATGCGTATCCGTTTGCTTGCCCTTTCCGTTCTTGGCGTCGCCGTGGCTTTATCCGGTTGCCATCACGGCACACGCCCGGACGGTACGCGGATCGACAAGAAAGGCGTCACGGACATGGCGGGTTTCGAGAACTTCATCGCCACGCATCCGACCGCCGAAGATTTCAAGAAGATGTACCCCGGTGTGCAGCTGATGCTGCCGGGCACGATCAGCACGATGGAAATACGTTTCGACAACTCGCGCTTCTTCCCGAATCTGGACAGCAGCGGCCGCATCATCGGCGGCGATTTCCACTGAGAACGTCTCCCGTTCTGCTCCGAAGCTGTCACATTCGACAGCCCGAGTCATTTTGCTGACATGTTGCATGGTTAAGCTCGTGTGATCAGGGGCATCGATCCGCTTGCGCGGATCGGTGTTTGTTCCAGGATCAGAATGCGAGCCAGCATGTCATCATCCACTCCCACCGCACCGAATCGGCGCGGTTTGCTTTTTGCCGTGGTGGCCGTGGTGCTGGTGATCGTTGCCGGCGGATTCTGGTTTGCGCATGCATCCATCAGCAGCAAACCGGCAGAAGGCCACACCGCCAATGACGGCAGCGAAGTCGGCGTGATGATGGACCTGGCCGACAAGGCGTATCAGGACAAACGCCTGGTGGCGCCGGTGGGCAGCAACGTTTACGAGTTCTACTTCAGCGTATTGCAGCTGGATCCGAACAACGCCGTCGCTCAGAAGCGCTTGCGCGACGCGTTCAAACCGGCCTGCGACGTCGTCGAAAACACCATCAACAGCGGCGACCTGGACGAGGCACAGCGCGAGCTTTCGCTTATGCGCCAATACGACGCACACAACTACAAGCTAGCCTTGCTTGGCAGCGTGCTCGACGCGCAGCGTGTGATTGAGCGACGCAAGCACGAAGCCGAAGCGGCACGTATTCAGGCACAGCAGGGCAATCAGTAAACGGCCTTCACGGCGTGAGCCGGTGTAAACCGCAACATATGCGCAACTTCGTTCGACCGCGGGTTTTACCCGGCTAGATACACATCTTTCAGCCGCACATAGTGATCGGCCGAATAATGCAGCTGCTCGATCTGCTTGTCCGTCAGCAGCCGTATGCGTTGTGCGGGATTGCCCAGCCACAGCTCGCGTTCGCCGACCACCTTGCCTGGCGGCACCACGCTGCCCGCGCCGACAAAGCCGTACTTTTTCACCACCGCGCCATCGAGCACGGTGGCGTGCATGCCGATCAGGCAGTAATCCTCGATCGTGCACGCGTGGATCACCGCCGCATGACCGATCGTCACGCCCTCGCCGATCAGCGTGGGAAAGCCGCCCGGCGAATACGGACCGTCATGCGTGACGTGCACGATCGCGCCGTCTTGCACATTGCTGCGCGCGCCCACGCGGATGACATGCACGTCGCCGCGCAACACGGCACCGGGCCAGATGGACACATCATCGCCCAGCACCACATCGCCGATGACAGTAGCCGCCGGATCGACATAGGCGCGGGCGCCAAGCGTAGGCATGATGCCTTTGAAGGGACGTACGCAATTCATCCTTGGCAGTTTAGCGTTCCAGCGGAAGCTTCGCTTCCTTTTCCGAAGCGGGCGCGCTGCGCTGCTCGGCTTCCAGCACGCGCTTGGCCTCCTCGTAACCGGCGTTGACCGCCAGTTGCCAATCGCGCCAATCGAGCATGCTCACGTGCTCCAGCGGCGGGGTGATCAAAAGATCGGCGCGATCGCGGCAATGCTCAGCGGTTTCCTCGCTGTTGACCATGGCCGCGCGCGTCAAGGTGGATACCAGCCCGGGCCAGCCGGTGCCGCGCCGCTGGCGCAACCACAGCCGCCACCACGGCGGCGTGGCGAATTCCTCGGTCTGCGCGCGCAACTCGATGTCCGCGCGAATGCTCACGGCGGTAATGTGGGCAACACCGTCGTCGGCCATCACATCGGTGGGCAAATTGTCGACCAGCGCGCCGTCCACATACACCTGTCCGTGATGCAGCACGGGTGGAAGAATGCCGGGAATCGAGCTGGTGGCACGCAGCCACAACCACAGCGGACCATGCCGGTGAACCACCTTGCCCTGGCCTGAGAGATTGGTGGAAACGCAAAAAAACGGGCGCTCGAGATCCTCGATATCGATCGCCCCGAACGCGCGCCGCAGCATGATTGCCGCGCGCCGGCCGCGCGTCAGCGCCACCAGCGGGATCGTCCAATCCGACAGCGGTTTGCCGCGCACGAAGGCTTCGTAATACACGCGCATCATGTCTTCAATCGTCCACATGTTCGCGAGGCCCGCGCCGATGATGGCGCCGATGCTGGTGCCGCCGATGGCATCGAACTCGTAGCCGGCCTCGCCCAAGGCACGCAGCGCACCCAGATGCGCGAGGCCGCGCGCACCGCCGCCGGCCAGTACCAGGCCGCGCGCATGGCCGCTGATCAATCGCGCCACGCGCGGGATATCGCCTTCCCCGCAAATGTGGTGATGCTGCAGTTCGCCGCTGAACTGCGCGCGCCAACGGCGTGCTGCGCCCTGCATGACACGGTGCCCGGGGTGAATCAACAACAAGTGGCGAGGACGATGCCGCACCCGCGCAGGATGGCCCGGCGCCGCTTCCGGCCATGGCCGGGCGGCTTGCGCAGCTAAGGCCGGCAACAACAGCACATCGGCCTGGCGCAGGCAGCGCAAACGCCAGGACGCATCGCCCGTGCTGTCGAGATAAATCACGAAACGCGCTTGCGCCTCGCGTTCGGCAAACCAGTCGCTGCCGCGATTGGCGCCGTGTTCGGCGTCGATCACCACACAGCTTCCATAGGTTTCCAGCGCTTGCGCAAGCTGCATCGCCAAGCCGCGTACCGGCACGTTTTCATCCACTGGGAGAATCGCGAACGTGCGTGGCTTGTCAGGGGGTTCCACATGGCGTTCGCGGCGCAGCAATCGGTCCACCGCCTGCCGCGCCGACTCCAGCATGGCGCGTGGATAGTGTTCGATCAGCAACTCGAAGTGATGGCGGTCCAGCCGCAACAACTCGCAATCGCGCAGCGCACGCACGCTGTAACGCAGCGCCTCGCCGCTCAACAGGCTGATCTCGCCCACGCAATCGTCCGCCGACACCTGGCGGATCAAATCCGTCTTGCCGTCGAACACACCCAGGCTGCCGCTACGCAGCAAATACAGCGCTTCGGCCACCTCGCCGGCTCTAAACAGGTACTGGCCGCCGGGCAGGCACACCCAGCGCAGTTGATCGGCCAGCGCCGAGCGCTGCGCCGCGCTCAGATGCGAGAAAAGGGGAATGCGACCGATGAGGGCGGGAACGTCGTTAGGTAGCATGCTTACGATGGTACGACGAGCGAGATGACACCATGTATGCGTGCGGCCATCACCAGCTTCCGCTTGATTTCGCCGCATGCCGCCAGCACGCTTCAGGGTCTGAAGGAGTGAGCTATGAACCATCCCAATCCCCTGCTGACCGACGCCGCATTGCCTGCTTTTTCGCAGATCCAGCCGGACCATGTGCTGCCAGCCGTCGATGAACTGCTGGCCGAGGGCCGCGCGGGCATCGCCGCTTTGACCGCCCCCGGCACGCCACGCGATTTCAACGCGGTGATGCTGCCGCAGGAGCGTCTCGAGCAGCGTATTTCGCACGCCTGGTCGCCCGTTTCGCATCTGCATTCGGTGGCCGATAGCGAAGCGCTGCGCAAGGTCTATGGACCCGCGGAAGAAAAGCTCACCGACTACTCGATCGAAGTGGGGCAAAACCGCGACCTTTACGCCGCCGTGCAGGCGGTGGCCGATGCGCCGGATTTCGCCAAGCTGTCCCGTGCCCAGCGCGCGCTGGTGGAACACGCGCTGCGCGATTTCAAACTCTCCGGCGTGGCGCTGGAAGAGCCCGCGCGGTCGCGCTTTCGCGATATCGGCGTGGAGCTGAGCAAACTCTCTACGGAATTTTCCAACGCCGTGCTGGATGCCACCGACGCCTGGCACGAACGCATCACCGACGAACGCGACCTGGCCGGCATCCCTGACTCGGGCCGCGCCGTGCTGCGCCAATATGCCAAGGATCAGAAGCTCGATGGCTATCTCGTCACGCTCAAGCAACCCAGCGTGCAAGCGGTGATGACCTATGCCGACAACCGCGGTTTGCGCGAACGCGTGTACTGGGCCTATCAAACGCGCGCGTCCGATCAGGGGCCGGACGCCGGTAAATACGACAACACCGCGCGCATCGAAAAAATCATGGCGTTGCGTCACGAAGCGGCGCAGTTGCTCGGTTTCGCCAACGCGGCAGAAGAATCGCTAGCCACCAAGATGGCCGGCAAGACAGATGATGTGCTCACCTTTTTGCGCGATCTGGCTGCGCGGGCCAAACCTGTTGCGCAAAAAGAACTCGCTGCTTTGCGCGATTTCGCGGCCTCCGAATTGAAGCTCGACAACCTCGAAGCGTGGGATGTCGCGTATGCGTCCGAAAAACTGCGACAAAAGCAGTACGCGCTGGACGAAGAACAACTCAAGCCGTACTTCCCGCTACCGGCGGTGATCGACGGTCTGTTCGGCTTGGTGCACCGCCTTTATGGCATCACGTTGAAGCCGCGCGACGGCGTGGATGTTTGGCATGCGGATGTGCGTTATTACGACGTCGTAAATGCCGACGGGCATATTTTTGCGGGTGCGTATATCGATTTGTATGCGCGCAGCGGCAAGCGCGGCGGCGCGTGGATGGACGTTTGCCGCGCACGCTTCGACGACGGCATGCATCTGCAATTGCCGGTGGCGTTCCTCACCTGCAACTTCGCGCCGCCGACCGAAGGACGTCCCGCGCTGCTCACGCACGACGACGTGCTCACGCTGTTCCACGAATTCGGCCACGGCTTCCATCACTTGCTGACGGAAGTGCCACTGCCATCCGTGGGCGGCATCGATGGCGTGGAATGGGATGCGGTGGAATTGCCCAGCCAGTTCATGGAGAACTTCGGCTGGAATCGCGAAGCCTTGGATCTTTTCGCCAAGCATTGGGAAACCGGCGAGCGCCTCCCCGATGCGTTGTTCGAACGCATGCTGGCGGCAAGGCATTTCCATGCGGGCTTGTTCCTGGTGCGCCAGCTCGAATTCGGGTTGTTCGACTTTCTGCTGCATCTGCAATTCGATCCCGCCAAAGGTGCACGCACGCTCGAAGTATTGGAAGAAGCGCGCCGCGAAGTGGCCGTCTTGCATCCGCCGGCGTGGCAGCGCTTTCCGCACGCGTTCTCGCATGTCTTTGCCGGGGGATACGCGGCGGGTTATTACAGTTACCTGTGGGCGGAATTGTTGAGCGCCGACGCGTTCGGTGCGTTCGAGGAGCACGCGCGTGGCGGCCAAAGCGTGATCGATGCGGCGACGGGCGATCGTTTCCGCCGCGAAATCCTTGCCGTAGGCGCAAGCCGTCCGGCACTCGAAAGCTTTATCGCCTTTCGCGGCCGCAAGCCGGAACCGGACGCGTTGCTGCGCAGCCACGGTCTGGCGTGACGCAGGTTGGGGCGAGGCGCAGCCAAACCCCAACCCACTCGACAGAGTCTTAGGGCCGGTCCGGGCTTGCCCTCCCGCCAAGCCACAAACAGGTTCACAATCGCTAACGCGCCGCGCTGCCAGTATCGGCAGCGTGGCCTTCTCGAACGAATCGACAGCGCTGTGGATGTCAGGAGTCTGCGATGAACGCGATCACGCAACTGCCGCCCGAATGGCATAACTGGATTCAAGAAAATCTGGCGCGCGGATGCGCACCGCAGCAGCTGATCGACGACATGGTGCGCAACCATTTCGACCCCGTTTTCGCACGCGCTGCCGTCAACGGCGTGATGAGCGGCCCGTTCGTGGCGTCCGCGCAACCACAAGCACAACCCAAACCGGCGACGGGCTACCTCTACGAAACGCCGCGGCTGCATCAGGGCAATCTCATACGCACATTCGATCGCGAGGTGCGCGTTGTTACGCGCGTTCATCGTCCCATGGTCGCCGTGCTCGACGGCGTGCTAAGCGAGGAGGAGTGCGATCAGCTGATTCGCCGCTCGCTCGACAAAATGCATCGCTCCACCACGGTCGATCCGCTGACCGGCAAACACGAAGTGATCGCCGACCGCAGCAGCGAAGGCACCTTCTTCGCGCTCAACGCCGATCCCTTCATCACACGTCTGGACCGACGCATTTCAGAAGTGATGAACTGGCCTGTCGATCACGGCGAAGGTCTGCAGATACTGCATTACGGCACCGGTGGCGAATACAAACCGCACTTCGATTACTTCCCGCCGGAAGATCCCGGCAGCCACGTGCAAATGGCCGTCGGTGGCCAGCGCGTTTCCACGATGGTGATGTACTTGAACGACGTGGAAGAAGGCGGCACCACCATCTTCCCCGAGATCGGACTGGAAGTGATTCCGAAAAAAGGTTCGGCCGTCTATTTCGAATACACCAACAGCCAGGACCAGCTCGACCGCCTCACCTTGCATGGCGGCTCCCCCGTTGCGCGCGGTGAGAAATGGATCGTCACCAAATGGATGCGGCAGCGGCGATACGGCGTGGGAACGCCGTAACGCACATCGCGGGAAGCGCGACCGCGCTTCCCGTCGAATCACGCATCAATTCCGTGCACCGTCCGCTTGCAGGTGATAGTGCGTGGCTATTTCGATTTCCTTCTTCGAGCCGAGGAACACCGGCACGCGTTGATGCAAGCCCGACGGCTGCACATCGAGAATGCGTTCGCGGCCGGTGGTCGCCGCACCGCCGGCCTGTTCAATGATGAACGCCATCGGATTGGCTTCGTACATCAGGCGCAGCTTGCCGCCTTTGCTTTTGATCTTGGCGTCCAGCGGATAGAAGAACACGCCGCCGCGCGTGATGATGCGGTGCACGTCGGCCACCATCGATGCCACCCAACGCATGTTGAAATCCCGGCCGCGCGGGCCGTCCTGGCCGGCGAGCAGTTCGCCGATGTAGCGCTGCATCGGCGGTTCCCAATGACGCTGGTTGGACATGTTGATGGCGAACTCGCCGGTCTCTTCGGGAATGTCGATGTGACGGCGGCTGAGGGTGAAGCTGCCTACCTCGCGGTCGAGCGTGAACTCGTGCGTGCCGTGGCCGAAAGTCAGCACCAGCACGGTGGCAGGGCCGTACACCACATAACCCGCGGCGAGCTGCGTGGTACCCGGCTGCAGGAAGTGTTCGGTTTTCGCTTCGGTGACGCCATCCGGGCAGCGCAACACGGAGAAGATGGTGCCCACTGAAATGTTCACGTCGATGTTCGAGCTGCCGTCCAGAGGATCGAACAGCAACAGGTGATTGCCCTTCGGGTACATGTCCGGAATCGGCTGCGGATCTTCCATTTCCTCCGACGCGCACGCGGCGAGCTGCCCGCCCCACGCGTTGGCTTCCAGCAGGATTTCGTTGGAAATCACATCCAGCTTCTTCTGCGCTTCGCCTTGAATGTTACCGGTACCGGCTTCGCCCAATACGCCG
>DATJMR010000029.1:0-5990 GCA_035508595.1 Dyella sp. | reverse complement strand
GACCGCCGTGCTGCGCTTTGTGCCTTACGTAGGCGTGTGGATCGCCGCACTGCTTGCCGCCTTGCTCGCAGCGGCCGTTACGCCGGGATGGTCGCTTCTGTGGCTGACGTTGGGTTTGTTCGTCGTCGTCGAAATGCTGGTGAGTCAGTTGCTGGAGCCTCAGTTGTACGGCCATGCGACCGGGTTGTCGCCGCTTGCCGTGGTCGTGTCGGCTATCTTTTGGAGTTGGCTTTGGGGGCCGATGGGGTTGGTGTTGTCCACGCCGCTCACGCTGTGCCTGGTGGTGGTAGGGCGGCATGTCAGGGCGTTCACCTTGCTGGGGATTCTGCTTGGCGACACGCCGGCGTTGACACTGCCGCAGCGCTTTTATCAACGGGCGCTTTCCGGCGACGCGGATGAAATTATCGCGGCCGCGCGCTCTTATTTAAGGCAAAGATCGTTCGCCAGATACTGCGACGTCGTGTTGTTGCCCGCCTTGCAACTTGCGCAGTTGGATCTTGCGCAGAAGGCGATCGGTCCGGAGCAACTCGTCAAAGCGAGAACCGCCATTGTGAGAGTGATCGAAGCACTTGGACGGGAGGCGCCATCGCAGCCGCGTTGGCGACGTCGTACTTCCGTGCTCGAGGAGGACAATCTTGGCCACTACCTTCGCCAACAACGCGAGCGTGTCGCAGGACGCTGGCAAGGTCCGCTGGCCGTAGCGCCCGAATCAATCGTGCTGTGCATGGGTAGCGGCAACCGCTACGACGACATGGCGACGGAAATATTCGTGCGTGTTCTTCGCGACCTTCACGTCGATGCGCGGCACGTCACCCTGAAAGATATTGAAGACTTCGAGATAGAAAGCCATCCGGAAGCGACGCTCAATGCCATCTCCATGGTCCATGTCGTCAACGCTTCCGGCGTCGGGGCGTGGGAGTCCAGCGATGCCTTGGCGGCGCAGATGCGCAAGCGAGAGCGATTTGCGGATGTCCCCATCGTCGCCGTCCTTCTCCCCAATCTCCTGGAAACGCAGGATCCGCCCGAGTTGGGTCAGCATATCGATCGAGTCGCGCGCTCTTTTGAACAGGCGGCGCAGTACACGATCGAAAAGTCGGCGAAATGACTGACGATCCGCTCGTGTCGTGTGGGATACCGTTCGCCCCGCGCCAGGCGTTGTTCGTCACGGCATCCTTGGCGCACTGATTGTCCTCTGCGAAGGCTGGGTGTCAACGCGCAGGCTTCATGGCAGGCCTTCCTTTTCAGTCGATCCGAAGCGCTACTCGTGTGTCGAATCGTGCATCGCATCCGGGCTGCTACGCAGTCTTTTTATCGCTGGCGTCATCTGGCGGGTGGACCGCAAGGGCGCTAGCTGGGGCGAGCCGGTGCGTCGCTCAGTCCCGATCTTGGGACGCTTTATTTCGAAGCTGGCGACACTTTCGGAGCAAAAAAATACGCCCGGATTTTTCAGATCCTCTTGCGGGCCTACATCCCTCTGCGCCGACCGTAAGGCCTCGATGGTTTGCGAGTGCCTCAACCGGCCGCCATCGCGGCCAATTTGTGGTCAATCTTCATAAATAATGCAATGCGTCATGTTTTATTGAATATGATGTAGTTACGTTAAATAAAAATACTATTTATCAGTATCTTATAGTTTATATTTTATATTAATTATTTATATTGCTTCGCAAGTTGACACCGGTGACAATGACTCGCAAGCTGATCCCCGTTCCGGTGCGGGGAGGCACAGTGAACGCAGTCTTCGACCCTCTGGATCGACCAACGAGTGTTCCGACGGTGCCGTTTTTGGCGGCGGATGTCGGCGGAACCTATGCGCGTGTCGCCTTGATGCGGAGCTCGCTGGACGAGGGGCGAGAGGTCGAGGTGCTTGCCTATCGCAAGTTTGTGTGTGCCGATTTCGGTGGGCTGGCAGAACTGTTGCAGGCATTCGTCGACGTCGAGGCACGGACAACGGTGCGGCACTGCGTCCTCGCTTGCGCGGGTCAAGTCGTCGGCGACGAAGTCTTGAACGACAACTCGGCATGGCCCGTCCACGTGTCGCAACTTCGCCATGCGATGGCGCTGGACGATATTGCCGTTCTCAACGATTTCGAAGCGCTGGGATACGCACTGGACAATCACGCCCAAAGCGGTGCCCGTCTTCTTTGCGGCCCAGACCAGCAAGTCGAAGGCTCCACATTGTTGATCGGACCGGGAACCGGACTGGGTGCGGCAGCACGCTTAGTGGGTCCTGACGGTGGCTACGTGTTGACGACGGAGGCCGGTCAAATGGATTTCGCGCCGAACTCGATACGCGAACGCGAGGTGCTTGCGCACCTGGCACCGCACGGCGGCTACGTGGCGTACGAACGCATCGTATCGGGCCCCGGCCTGCTGACCTTGTATCTGACGTTGTGCCAATTGCGGGGCCAAACGCCAAGACTCTCAACGCCCGAGGCTGTCACCGAGGCTGCCGCGACATCGCATGACGCGGCGGCCGCTGAAGCCGTGGACATCTTTTGCGCATCGCTGGGGAGTTTTGCCGGCAGCCTTGCCATGACCTTCATGACGCTGGGCGGTGTGTATCTGGCCGGTGGCTTTTTGTCTTCCTTGTTCGCCTTGCTCGAGCGCAGCGCTTTCGAAGAACGATTTCTGCACGGGCGCAGCGCGCGCGCGCTGCTGTCCAGAGTTCCGGTATGGGTCACGGAACACGGACGCAAAGGTGTGGTGGGCGCCGCCAAGTGGTACCTCAGGCGCGGCCTGCACGGGGATGCCAAGCCGAGTCCTGTTTCGACGGCTGGGTTAACTCAATGAACCGTCTGATGACATCGACAACCAAAAACGTTGGGCAGCCCGGGGAGGGTTGCATGAGTTCGCACAGGCGCATGCGAAACGTACGCAGGGCGAACTGCCGACGCTAACCGCGCTCGGCAAATGGGTAATACGCGGAAAACGCATTTCGCAAAAGAAAGCAAAAGAGGGAGCGGTCGTGGCGTCAATGCCATGGCCGGATGAACCGGGATCGGCACTACGACGACACGCCACGCAACAGGCGTCATCTGGGCGTACGCGTTGTAGGCATCAACCAAGAGGTAAGGCTCATGTACACGTTACATCGCAAGCACCCCTTGTCATTTGCCATATCGATGTCATTGTTCGCCGTCGTGGCGACATCAGCCATGACGTCGCCATCGGCGGGTGCTCAGCAGACACAAGCCACCGCATCTCAAAACACATCGGCCCCACCGTCACCCGATGCAAAACAAGCGCAGGCGGAAAACGGTACGGCCCAGTCGGATGCCGAGGCGAAAAAGAAGGCGGCTACGCTGGCTACCGTCAATGTCGTCGGCGTGCGTGCGTCGCAGATGCGCGCGATCGAATTGAAGCGCGACGCGGCGAACATCCAGGACAGCATCACGGCCGAGAGCATCGGCCAATTGCCCGACGTGACCATTACCGATGCGCTGCAGCGCGTTACCGGTGTGCAAGTCGATCGCGATGCCGGCGTGGGCACCACCGTAGACGTGCGGGGTTTGCCTGAAGTGGGCACCATGCTCAACGGCGAGGCGTTCATTACGGCGGACCAGATCGATTCGCAGCAACCCGACTTCACCATGCTGCCAGCCACGCTGTTTCACAGCGTGGACGTCATCAAGTCGCCCACCGCCAGCACAACCGATGCGGGTATTAGCGGTTCGCTCGATCTGCATACCTACCGACCGTGGGATCTGCCGAGCGGATTCACCTACAGCTACTCCGCCGATGGGGAACGTGGTCGCACCAGCAATCAATGGGGGCCGGAGGCAAACGGTCTTATTTCGTACAACGCCAATGGCCGTTGGGGCCTGTTGGTTTCGGCCGACTATTCCGACACCACGCGGACGAACTCGAACGAAGGCCTCGATCAATATGGCGTGGTTCTCAACGGTGAGAACGCGGCCAGTGCGGGCGGCTACAACGGCTTTTTGACGCCGTGGAACGGCGCGCCGATTCCTTCGCGCATCGTGCAAAATCCCGATGGCAGCGTCGATGTGAACGGCGACGGGAAGTCCAACGGCGTATTCATGGGCAGCCAGGACATCAGCCTGTACGACATTACCACCGAACGTAAGCGCAAGTCTGGCAACGCCTCCTTCCAGGCGGATCTCGGCAGCGGATTCACCTTCACCAGCGATGTCTTCTACTCGCACCAGGCCGAGTTCGATCGCAACTTCGGCATCCAGTTCAATTCCACCAACTGGCAAGGCGCCACTTACGTGCCGCTGCAATCGCGCGACACCGGCAGCCCCATTGCCGGTTCGTACGGCACGCCGGAGCCGGGCTGGAACGGCATGCAGCTGTACACCACGCAGGTCTACGAAAAGTGGCCGGGCGACGTGGAGTCGTTCTCGCAGATCACCAGGAAGGAATCCTATGCGCAAAACTTCAATATGCAGGTGGATTTCGACAACGGAGGGCCGTTCACGGGAAGCGTGCGCGGTATCCGCGAGACGGCGCGCCAATCCCTCGTCGAGACCGACATCAACATTTCTGATTCCGATGGCGGCTTGTGGCCTAATGTGCTGATGCCCGGCGTTCCGGACAACGCCGTGCCGTACGGCACCTTCATCTACCCCAGTCAGCTCGGCGGAAACCGCGTGTTCAACGCGAACGGCGTCGCGCAGAACACTGTTCCGATCATCGCGAACTTCACGGGACGCGATCTCACCGTCAGCATGCCTTCATCGCTTGCCAGCCAGTTCGCCAATCCGGAAGGTTGGACGATGAAGACGTTGGAGTCCTCCGGCGACTATGACCGTTCGGTCGGGCTCAATGCGCTGCGTTTCGACGGACACTACGATTTCGGCGACGGCATCAAGCTCGACTTCGGCGTGCGCAATGCCATCCGCAGCGCGAACAACGTCGGGTTCACCCTGGTTACTCCGGTCTACGCCGGCATCGGCGCCAGCGATCCGAACGGTTGTCTGGTGCGCTACGTGGGTGCCGACGTGGTGCTCAACAGCGGGACGTGTACCGCGGGCAATGCATTGGGGTACTTCCGCGCCGGGCCCTTGTCGGCGCTGCAGTTGCCGAACACACCGGCGCCACTGGCCAATAACTGGAAGGAATACGCCAACCTGCTCGGATCGGGAATCACGTTCTGGGCGATCAATCCCAGTGCCATGGACGACCCGGAGTCCTACTGGAAATCGCTCTATCCCGATACCACCCGTCAGGGAGAACCGGGAACCACTTGGGCGGTGGGGTTGAAAGAGACTTCCGGCTATCTGCAGGCCGATTTCGAAGGCATGCTCGGAAGCATGCCGTACAGCGGCAATGTCGGCGTGCACGTGATCAGCACCGGACTGGACGTCACTCAGCACCTGACCGGTGCGCCGGGTGCATACGGTACGGAGCCTGCTGATGCCGGAACTCAAGTCACCAAGCGCGATTACCGCGACGTGCTGCCGGCACTCAATTTTGCGCTGGACCTCACCGATGCGCTGAAGCTTCGCCTGGCGTATTCGAAGAACATGATGCCGCTCGATCTCAGCACCTGGGGCGGCGGCCTGCAGCTGAATTATTCACTGGTGGAAACGCCGCAAGGCCCGCTGTTCCGCGTTTCGGAGGGTACGTCGACCGGCAATCCCAACCTCAATCCGTGGCGCTCCACGAACTTCGGCGCTTCTTTGGAGTACTACATCAACCCGACCAGCATGATCAGCATCGCGGGATTCCGCATCAATGTGGAAAGCTTCATCAAGATGGGCAGCGTCATCAATTGCACGTTGCCGGATGAAGATGGTGTCGTCCGCGATCATTGCATCACGATCACCGAACCGGTGCAGGGCACCGGCAATAGCATCCAGGGCGCGGAGTTCGATTACCGTCAGGGGTTCACGTTCTTGCCTGGTTTCCTGTCCAAGACCGGTGTCGAGCTCAACGCGACCTACGCGCCGAGCAATACGGGAGAAAGAGATTTGTCCGGAAGCAAAATTCCCTTCCAGGACAATTCGACCCAATCCGGGAAC
>DATJMR010000028.1:0-9019 GCA_035508595.1 Dyella sp. | reverse complement strand
CGGCCTGGTGGTGGGCGGATCGATTGTGATTCCGCACCTGCGTCGCGCCGTGGATTTTCTCGATCGGCTTGAAGCCGACGGCGCCGCCAGTTCGGCGGAAAACTGCAGCGAGCACGCGTAAGCTCGCTTTGCGCCCTCTCTTCGGTGAAGAGAGGGCCGAGCCTTTCGTTCGAATCGAAGCACCGCTCCGTGCGAGCATTTGCAACGGTCTGCGGCCACTTTGGGCTGTTCCCCGCTAGGTTCATCAGGGATAATTGAACGGATTTCAGCCTGGCGCCCTTCCCCTTGCGCCGGCAACCCCGTTTTATTCCAAGGAGTTCCCCCATGAGCAAGACCATTGCGGTGATCCCGGGCGATGGCATCGGCCCGGAGATCATGACCGCCACGCTACGCGTGCTCGATGCGCTGGACTGCGGCCTGACCTACGACACGGTCGAGGCGGGCATGGTTGCGCTCGAGAAGCAGGGCGATCTGTTGCCCAAGGCGACGCTCGATACCATCGCCAAGCATGGGATCGCGCTGAAGGGCCCGTTGACCACGCCGGTGGGCGGAGGCTTTACCTCGATCAACGTGACGCTGCGCCGTCATTTCGATCTCTACGCGAATGTGCGTCCGGCCATCAGTTTTCCGGGTACCAAGGCGCGCTACGAAAACATCGACATCATTACGGTTCGCGAAAACACCGAAGGTGCGTATCTGTCTGAAGGGCAGACGATCTCCGAAGACGGCGAAATCGCCACGTCGGTGATTCGCGTCACCCGCAAAGGCTGTGCGCGCATCGTGCGTTATGCGTTCGAGATGGCGGTGAAGAAAGGGCGCAAGAAAGTCACCGCCGTGCACAAGGCCAACATCATCAAGACGGCCTCGGGTCTGTTCCTCAACGTGGCGCGCGAAGTCGCCAAGGAATATCCGCAGATCGAGTTCAACGAAATGATCGTGGACAATGCCTGCATGCAGCTGGTGATGCGTCCGGAGCAATTCGACGTGATCGTTACCACCAATTTGTTCGGCGATATTCTTTCCGATCTTTGCGCCGGTCTCGTCGGCGGTCTCGGTTTGGCGCCGGGCGACAATATCAGCGAGCATGCGGCGATTTTCGAAGCGGTGCACGGTTCTGCGCCGGATATCGCAGGTAAGGGCATCGCCAATCCGTGCGCGCTGTTGCTGGCGGCGGCCGATATGCTCGATCACCTGGGAATGGTCGAGAAGGGCACCAAACTGCGCCAAGCCATTCGCGACACCATGGCGAACGATCGCGACCACGTCACGCCGGACCTTGGCGGCAAAGGCTCCACGCAGAGTTTTGGCGAAGCCATCGCCAAGCGCGTGAAGGCTTGAGGATTGACCTGAAAAAGCCCCTCCCCTGAACAAGGAGGGGGCTTTTTTTATGGGCGTTACGCTACCTTGCGTTCGGCTGGCTGAAAGCTGCCGGGTTCCGTTTTCGACGGTATGGCGATGCGGTTCCAGCTGTTGATCATGATCACCAGCACATTGAGATCCATGAGTTCGCGTTCGCTGAATTGCGCGCTTGCTTGCGCGTATACGTCGTCCGGCACGCCATGCACCGGATCGAGTCGCGTTACGGCTTCGCACCACGCGAGCGCGGCGCGTTCGCGATCGCTGTAGAACGGCGCTTCGCGCCATGCCTGCAGCACATACAGCCGCTGCTCGGTTTCGCCTTCCGCACGCGCTTCCTTGCTGTGCATGTCCATGCAATACGCACAGCCGTTGAGCTGCGATGCGCGCAACATGACGAGATGGGTCAGGCTCTTCTCCAGCCCGGATTTATCGATATGCGCCTTCATCGCAAACAGCGGTTTCAAGGCTTCGGGGTAGGTGTAGTAAGAGAAACGTGACATGGGGAAGTCCTCGCATAAGCGACCGAAAGTGGCCGTTTCAATGTAAGGACGTGCCAGCGGGCCATTCCGTGACAGCCGCCAGGCGAGCCAGTTTTTCAGGATTGCGCAAGGCATGCAGGGCAACGATGCGCTCGCCGTCGCATTCGATCCAGATCACCGTCACCAGCTTGCCGTCCGCCCACGTGAGCAAAGCGGGCGTGCCGTTCAGCCAGCGTAGATCGCGGCGGATATCGTGACCCTGCTCAAGCTTGCCGATCTGCACGTACAGACGAGCGATCCGGTCGCTGCCAAGTAGCGGCCGCAGCGTAGCGGTGACCAAGCCGCCGCCATCGGCGACGTGCATCGCGTCTTCGGCGAGCAATGCGCGCAGATTCTCCTCCGTAGGGCGCTGTAACGCATGCGCAAAGCGCTCGAGCAAACGCCGTTGCGTTTGCGCATTGGCCGTGAAGCGCGTGCGTTCCTCGCGGAGCCTTTGTTTTGCGCGATGCGCGCGCTGGCGGCAGGATTCTTCCGTAATACCCAGGATAGCGGCGGCTTCCGCGTGGCTGTAGTCGAAGACTTCGCGCAGCAGAAATGCGGCGCGTTCTTCCGCGCTGAGGCGTTCGAGCATGAGCAAAAAAGACAGCGTGAGCGTTTCGGCGTGCTCGGCTTGCGTATCGGGATGTTGCTCTGGCTCTATCAGTGGCTCCGGCAACCACGGGCCGGTGTAGTGCTCGCGTTCCACCTTGGCGCGGCGCAGCCGATCCAGCGCGAGGCGAGTGGTGACGGTCACCAGCCAGGCTTCGGCATCGTCCAGGTCGTCTTTGTCTTGCGCATGCCAGCGTAGCCAGGCGTCGTGCAGGACGTCTTCCGCATCGGCCTGGGTGCCCAGCATGCGATAGGCGAGCCCCATCAGGCGGGGGCGATGCTGCTGGAATAGCTGGGTGTGCGTGTCCATGGTCGTTCCCGGTGAGGGCCTATGGCCAGGACGCGCGAGCTAGCGAAAACGTGACAGCCGGCGAGGCTCTCAATGCACGAAGGGCCAGGGCGCGAGAAACACCAGCCAGATAAAGATCAGCATGCCGATGTATTTCAGCGTGCGAAACAGCTTCGGATACCGTTTCTTGAAGACGCGGCTGCGCTCGCGGCCACGCTGGTTGAGCGCGAACATGCGATTGACGAAACCGGTTTTTTCTTCCGGCGACTCGGTGTTCGGCGATGCGGTGATTTTACCCATGAAGGCACCTACACGATGGTTGATGGCGCTCATGATGCGTGTGCGTAATGGCCGCTCGACGTCGGCGAACAGAATTACGCGGGTCTGGTCGGTCTTGTTTTCCACCCAGTGGACGTAGGTTTCATCGAAGACGACATCTTTGCCGTCGCCCCAGGCGTGTTCTTCGCCGTCGACGAAAATGCGGCAATCGCGCGAATTGGGTGTGATCAGCCCAAGGTGGTAGCGCAGCGAACCGGCGAAAGGATCGCGGTGCGGATTGAGTTTGCTGTTGGGGGCAAGCGTCGCAAACATCGCCGCTTTCACGCTGGGAATGGCATTGAGCAACGCCACGGTTTTGGGGCACAGCGCTTCGGCCGATGCCAAAGGTTCGCCGTACCACTTCAAGTAAAAGCGCTTCCAACCTTGTTTGAAGAAGCTGTTGAAGCTGGCGTCGTTGTGCTTTTCGGCGGCACGGATATGGCCGTCATCGAATAATTGCAACGCCTCGTCACGAATGGTTTGCCAGTTGGCTTGAAGCAGATTCAGCTGGGGAAAGCCGCCGCGGTCGAGGATCGGGCGGGCCGGCACGGCCGAGAAGGCATACATCAGCAGGTTGTACGGCGCGAAGATGGCGGAGTGATCCACCAGCTGGCGATCGAAGCGCAGTCGCGCGCGTCCGCGCAGATGCACCAGCAGCACGCACAGCACGAAGGCCAGCAACACATAGAGGAGGATGAGACGGGGGCTGAGGAGATCCATCGTGAAAGCGGCTCGGGGTGCGCCTGGGGCAGGTGGCCGGATGGCCGATGATCAATTTTACGGCAAATTCCGTTCAGTGACGGAGCACGAATGCCGCACCGCCGCCTGGGCGATACCCGTTTTTCAGCGTGCGTTGGACGTAGGCGACCGCCTGGCGTACCGCTTGGCGCGGCGTGGCGCCTTGGGCTAATGCCGCGGCAATGGCCGAAGCCAGCGTGCAGCCGGTGCCATGGCCTTCGCACGGAAGGCGGGCATGGCGAATGTCCAAGGACCCGCGTGCATCGACATAGCGATCGATCACCTCCCGGCCGTTGGCATGGCCGCCCTTCAGAAGCACGCCATCGGCGCCAAGTGCAAGCAAGGTCTCACCCGCATGGTGAAGCTGCTTGGGTGTTCGCAACGCGTGGCCGAGCAACGCTTCGGCTTCAGGCAGGTTTGGCGTCAGTACATCGGCCAAAGGAATGAGCTCGTTCACGACAGCCTCGATGGCATCTTCGTCGAGCAGACGCGAACCGCTGGTGGAAATCATCACCGGGTCGACCACCACCCAAGCCGGTTTGCGTTTGCGCAACGCTTTGGCCACCAAACGCACGGTGGCAGCGTTGCCCAACATGCCGGTTTTTACGGCAGCGATCGGGAAATCGTCGAACAGCGCGTCGATCTGGCTGCGAATATGGGCAAGCGGAACCGGATGGACTGCCGTGACCTCGCGCGTGTTTTGCGAGGTGATGGCCGCGATCACCGAGAGTCCATGCACGCCATGTGCGTGGAAGGTCTTCAAATCGGCTTGAATGCCCGCACCACCACCGGAATCGGAGCCGGCGATGGTGAGGGCGACGGGCGGGGCGATCGATCGTGCCACCGACGAACTACAACGCTTCCGACGCGAAATCCGCCAGTCGCGAACGCTCGCCACGCCGTAGCGTGATGTGCGCCGAATGCGCCCAGTGCTTGAAGCGATCGACCGCGTAGGTGAGACCCGACGTCGTTTCGGTGAGGTAAGGCGTATCGATCTGCTCCACGTTGCCCAGGCACACGATCTTGGTGCCGGGGCCGGCGCGCGTGATCAGCGTTTTCATCTGTTTGGGCGTCAAGTTTTGCGCTTCGTCGATGATCAGATAACGCGACAGGAACGTGCGGCCACGCATGAAGTTGAGCGAGCGGATCTTGATGCGCGAGGCAAGCAGATCATTGGTGGCTTGACGTCCCCAGCTGCCGCCTTCTTCCGGATTGGCAAGCACTTCCAGGTTATCGGTGAGTGCGCCCATCCAAGGCGTCATCTTTTCTTCCTCGGTGCCTGGCAAGAAGCCGATATCTTCGCCGACCGACACGGTGGCGCGGGTCATGATGATTTCGCGATAGCGTTGCTGATCCATCACTTGCGCCAAACCTGCCGCAAGCGCGAGCAGCGTTTTGCCGGTACCGGCGGTGCCCAGCAGCGTAACGAAATCGATGTCCGGGTCCATCAACACGTTGAGCGCGAAGTTTTGCTCGCGGTTGCGCGCGGCGATGCCCCATACAGCGTGATTGCTGTGACTGTGATCGTCGAGCAGCACCAGCGTTGCGCGCACTTCGTCGATGTGCAGTACGCGCAATTCGATGTTGTCGTCGCCAGGAAGAAACAGGCACTGATTGGGGTACCAATCCTCATCGTCGCGGCGATCGAGTTTGTAGTACGTGCGGCCACGTTCGTTCCACGACTGCACTTCCGGGTGGAGGTTCCAGAAATCTTCCGGGAGTTCGGAGGATCCGGTGAACAGCAGCGCGAAATCGTCCAGCGCGCGATCGTTTTCGTAGTCCTCCGCATCAATGCCGTAAATCTTGGCTTTGATGCGCAGGTTGATGTCTTTCGTGACCAGAATGACCGAACGATCCGGATTCTGCTCCTTCAATTCGATCACGGCGGAGAGGATTTGATTGTCCGCCTTGCCGTGCCCATTGCTGGTGCGCTGCTGGAAGTACAGACGTCCCACGGCAAGGCCGCGTTTGAGCGAAACACCGTCGGGATTGGCCAATTCCAGGCCGTTGCTGATGCCGTGTCCATTGCCGCGCTCGATCAGTTCGTTGAGGAAGCGGCTGACCTGGCGTCCGTTGCGCGATACTTCCGAAGCACCTTTTTTCTTTTCGTCCAATTCCTCCAAAACGGTCATTGGAATGAAGACGTCGTGCTCTTCGAAACGGAACAGCGACGTCGGGTCATGCAGCAGCACGTTGGTATCGAGAGCGTAAATGCGCTTGCTTCCGGTCATGCGGAAGAAACCTCGTGAGGCAGGAGGTGAGTGGATCGCTTCAAGTGAACGATGGCGATGTGGACGAACGTAAGAATCACCGAGCAGGTATCGAGTCGAGCACCGCCTGGGCATGGCCGGGCACTTTCACGCCCCGCCACTCCGCGGCGAGCTTGCCGTCGGGGTCGATCAAAAAAGTACTGCGTACCACGCCCATGTGACGTTTCCCGTACAACACCTTTTCGTGGATCACATCGAAGGCGTTGCACCAGGTTTCTTCGGCGTCGGATACCAGCGGGAAGGGCAGCTCCTGCTTGCTGGCGAAATTGGCGTGGGATTTGGCCGAGTCGCGCGAGACGCCGACGATTTCGGCATGGCGCTTCTTGAACTTCGAATAGAGGTCGCGAAAATCTTTCGCTTCGTTCGTACAACCGGGGGTGCTGTCCTTGGGGTAGAAGTAGAGCACTACCCATTGGCCTTTCAGTGATTCGAGCTTAAGCGTACTGCCGTCGCCGGTGACGCCTTGCAGCTTGGGGACTTTCTTGCCTAGATCGGGCATGGGCTCTCCGGTAGCCAGACTTACATTCTGCAACTGCTGGGGCGGAGACTAGCGCGTGTGAAGTGACGGAAACAGCCTTGTCAGATGACACAAGGCGGAGCATTCTAGAACTTCACCGGATCCATGATGGCATCCAGGTTCAAGCCGTCGCAGAATTCCAGAAAATCGTCGCGCAACGCGGCGATATGCAACTTATCCGGCACCCCGATCGTGAATTGCGCCTGGAACATCGCGGCGCCTGTCTGCATGGCTTGATAGCGCATGGAGCTCAACTGCTCCACGCTGATGTCGTGGCGGCTGAAAAAGTCGACGATCTTCACCAGGATGCCGGGGCGATCGGAGGACACCACCTCCACCAGATAAGGCAGCAAATGGCCGCTCGGTTCGCGCGAGCTGGTGCGGTAGTGCGTGAGGCGCAGTTCTTCTTCGCGAGCCAGTTTGGTCAACGCCGTTTCGAGTTTGGCGACCGCGTCCCAGGCGCCGCTGGCCAGCAGTGTGAGCGAGGTGTCCGCGCCGATGGTCGACACGCGCGCATCGGAAAGATTGCAGCCGGCATCGGCGATGCGCCGGGCCAATGCGAGCAGGGGCGTGCGCGTTGCCGGCGTCAGCGTCTGGATCAGCAATTGGTGGTCGTTACTGGATCGCGCGGAAAAAGGGTTGGTGGACATGGATGATGGCGACCCCGCGTCGTGCGGGATGACGACGAACGATACGCCAGCTTACTTGCCCCTCCCGCGAGCCCGCAAGTAATATGGCCTATTGGCTTTTTTGTGCGGATGGCGCCATGAAGATTCACGGAAGCGTCTGCGCGCTGGTCACTCCATTCACCTCGGATGGAGCACTCGATATGGCGGCATTTGGCCGTTTGCTCGACTTCCAGATCGCGGGCGGTACCCAGGCGGTGGTCGTCGCTGGTTCCACCGGCGAAGCTCACATGCTCGAACAAGACGAATACGACCGCCTGCTCACCTTTGCAGTGAAGCACGTAGCCGGTCGTATTCCCGTGATGGCCGGCACCGGCGAGGCGGGCACGGCCAAAACGGTGGCCGCCACGCAGCATGCTCGCAAGCTGGGGGCGGACGCGGCCCTGGTCGTGACGCCGTACTACGTGCGGCCGACGCAGGAAGGATTGCGCCGCCATTTCCTCGAAGTGGCCGATCGAGGCGGTTTGCCGGTGATCCTCTACAACGTGCCGGGCCGCACTGGATGCGATCTGGCGCCGGAGACCACGGCGACCCTGCGCGATCACCCCGCTATCGTCGCCATCAAGGAGGCGCGCGGCGACGCAGAACGCATTCAACGCACTGCGGAACTTGTGCGGCCGGATTTCGTCTATTTGTCCGGCGACGATGCCAGCGGAGCGCAAGCGATGCTGGCCGGCGCGGCGGGCGTCATCTCGGTGGTCGCCAATCTGGTGCCCAAAGCCTTTCGTGCGCTCTGCGATGCGGCCACGGCCGGGGACCGCGAGGCGGCGGCACGGTGCCATACGGCGCTCGATCCGCTGGTGCAGGCGCTCAATTGCGCGCCCAACCCGATTGCGGTGAAGGCGGGCCTGCCGGATCTGGGCCTGGGAACGGCGCAACCGAGGTTGCCGTTGGTGGAACTGGAACAGGGGCCGGCGCGAGAGCAGCTACGCAAGGCCTTGTCGACTCTGGCATCCTTGGCGGATGCCGCGTGACCGGTCGGCTGCTCGACTCACAACTTCGGAACAAAACGGAATCCATTACATGAAGAAATTTTCCCTCGCCGTTGCCCTGCCGGCCCTGGCTCTCACTGGCCTGCTGCTTTCGGGCTGCGGCATTTTCCGTTCCGAACGCGCATGGCAGAACGCCAAGCAAGAGTCGCCGCTGGAAATTCCTCCGGGCATGGATACCCCCAATGCCAGCGCCGCGCTGGTGATTCCGCCGCAAGGCGGCAATCAGCCGTCGCCGAACGGCGCCACCGCTCGCGTGGGCAATAATCCGGGCACGATCACCGACGGGTTCATCCTGGCCGATAACGTGGACAACACCTATCGTCGCGTGGGCGAAGCCCTGAGCAACGGCGAAATCGGCCAGATGCAGGGGCATGACGACGCTGCTCACACCTACAATCTCAACGTGATGGCTTCCGACCAGCCCGTGGAGAAGGCCGGCTTCTTGAGCCGCATGTTTGGCCATGGCAGTAGCAGCAGCTCCGGCGGTCCGAACGTGGCGCCGCGTCCGGTGGTCGTCACCGTGAACGCCAGCGGTCAAGGTTCGAGCGAAGTGCGCGCGCAAGGCGAGGCGGCTGCGGTTGCGAAGGTGGTCGACAGCCTGAAATCGCGCCTGGGCGGCAAGGGCTGATCGACGCGTTCAGCCTGAAAATCTGCATAAAAAAACGCCGCTCACCGAGCGGCGTTTTTGTTGCTGCGACAATGCGCTCAACGCTCCAGCAGCTT
>DATJMR010000027.1:0-15948 GCA_035508595.1 Dyella sp. | reverse complement strand
AATCCATCACGATCCAGCTGCGACCATCGCGATGCGTGCGCCAATAACTGCGGAAACTCGCATCGGACGACGCGGGTTGCAAAACGAGCGAGGGGTCGCCAAGCGTTGCGCGCGTCCAGGCTAAGCGGGCGGCAGGACGATCAGTAGTGCTTTCCATGTAGGGATTCGTTGCGGACACCGGGAGAGCTTAGAGCCTGCCTGCGCCGAACGCACGGCGGATGGGCAAGTTGGGGTTGGCTGCGCTTCACCCCAATCTGCCTGAGCGCGGCATCAGGAAAGGTTGTACGCCCGCTCTTCGTGCTCGGCGATATCCAGACCCACTTGTTCATGCTCGGGACCCACACGCAGCCCAATCGCCAGATCCACCAGTTTCAAGATCACCCAGCTCAGCACGCCGCTCCACACGATGGTGAAGCCCACGCCTTTGGCCTGAATCCACAATTGCAGAAGCGGCGAGGCGACAGTGCCGAATCCACCCAGCTTGGCGGCGGCGAAGGGACCGGTGAGCAAGGCGCCGATGATGCCGGCGATGGCGTGCACGCCGAACACATCGAGCGTGTCGTCGTAGCCGAGCTTGTGCTTGAGTTTGGTGGCAGTGAAGAAGCACACCGCGCCCGCCGCGAAGCCAATGATCAACGCGCCGCAAGGGCCTGCGGTGCCGGCCGCGGGCGTCACGGCGACCAATCCCGCAATGGCGCCGGATGCGGCGCCCAGCACACTGGCTCGCTTGTGCACGATCCACTCCATCGCCACCCAGCCGATCGTCGCGGCGGCGGTCGCAATCTGTGTCACCAGCATCGCCATGCCTGCGCTCCCGTTGGCCGCGACGGCCGAGCCCGCGTTGAAACCAAACCATCCCAGCCAAAGCAGGCTTGCGCCGATCACCGTATAGCCGAGGTTGTGCGGCGGCATATGAACATGGGGATAGCCGCGCCGCTTGCCGATCACGATACACGCCACCAGACCCGCAATGCCGGCGTTGATGTGCACCACGGTGCCGCCCGCGAAATCGAGCACGCCCAGATCGCCCAGCAGCGAGCCGGGGCCGCTCCACACCATGTGCGCAATTGGCAGGTACACGAACGTAAGCCACAAACCGCTGAACCAAAGCATGGCGCTGAACTTCATGCGTTCGGCGTATGCGCCGATGATCAACACCGGCGTGATGATGGCGAAGGTGAGCTGGAACATCACATACACGCTTTCGGGCACCGTCTGGTACAGCGATGACGGCGTGAGGCCCGCAAGCATCACGCGGTCCCAGCCGCCGATAAAGGAATGCCAGTTCGTGACGCCCGCATGCATGCCTGCCGTACTGAAGGCGAGCGAGTAGCCGTAAACCATCCACAGCACTGTCACCAGCGCGGTGATCGCAAGGCATTGCATCATCACGGACAGCAGATTCTTGGCCCGCACCATGCCGCCGTAGAACAGCGCCGCGCCGGGAATCGTCATCATCAGCACGAAGGCGCTGGCGACGATCATCCACGCGGTGTCGCCGCTGTTGAGCGTGGGCGCCGTCGTTTGCGCGAGAGCCGGCAGTGCTGTGCAAACGCCCAGGCTCGCGACGAGCCCTTTCGCCATGCGTCGATGCACAAGCATGTTCGGTTTTCCCTTGGTGTTCCGCACGTCAAAGCGCATCCGCGTCCACCTCCTGTGTGCGGATGCGAATGACCTGTTCCAGATCGCTCACGAAAATCTTGCCGTCGCCGACTTTGCCGGTGCGCGCGGCGCGGGTGATAGCCTCGATGGCCAGCTCTACCTGTTCGTCGGCCACCGCGATTTCCACTTTCAGCTTAGGAAGGAAATCGACGACATACTCCGCGCCGCGATAGAGCTCTGTATGCCCGCGCTGCCGGCCGAAGCCCTTGACCTCGGTAACCGTCATGCCTTGCACGCCGGCTTCGCCGAGCGCCTCCCTTACGTCGTCCAACGTGAAGGGTTTGATGATCGCGGTAACCCATTTCATGCACGGCGGCTCCAAGCGCGTATTTGTTGCGGTACAGCAGATTGCGTGCCAAGCACGACGCAGCCTTGGGATGCCGCATGGCAGCGCCATTTGAATCCAATAGCCTTGCGAGCCCAGGAGCTTGTCGAGCGCATCCTGGTGCATGCATTGCACTGTGATGGTGCAAAGAAGAGGCGGTCTGAAGAGTCGCGGTTTGACCACAAAGCACCTAATCTGTACCATTTTAGTCTGGATTAAAGACGCGGTTTCCCTTCCCCCATGTTTCGTGTCAGCCGACTGACGGACTACGCCACTGTGGTGATGACCTGTATCGCCGCGCACCCGAGCGACGTCCTCAGTACGGCCCAGATCGCCGAGGAAACCCATCTGGAGCTGCCCACCGTCAGCAAATTGCTGAAATCGTTGGGGCATGCCGGACTGGTGGACTCGTTCCGCGGCGTGAATGGCGGCTATCGTCTCGCGCGTCCCGCGCAGCAGATCAGCCTGGCCGAGATCGTGGAAGCGATGGAGGGGCCGCTTGGCATGACCGAATGCAGCATGGGCGATGGCCAGTGCGAACGCGAAGCGCAATGCGGCGTGCGCGGCAGTTGGCAACGCATCAACCACGTTTTGGATAACGCGCTGCGCACGATGAGTCTGGCCGACATGCTGCGCCCCGTCGCGCCGCCGGCCGTGTCCACCGTTGCGCTTACCGAATTGAAAGGCAGGACAGCATCATGACCATCGAAAACGATAGCCCCGCCGTGTTGCGCGACAACGCTGAAGTCGCCGCCGCGCTCGGTCGTCGCTACGAGGCCGGTTTCATCACCGACATCGAAACGCACAGCCTGCCGCCTGGTTTGTCCGAAGACATCGTGCGCCAGCTGTCGGCGCTGAAGGGCGAGCCGGAGTGGATGACCGAGTGGCGCCTGAAGGCCTATCGCCACTGGCTGACCATGCCTACGCCGCACTGGGCCAAGCTCAAGATCGGGCCGATCGATTTCCAGGCGATCAGCTACTACGCCTCGCCGAAGAACAAACCGAAGTCGCTCGACGAAGTCGATCCCAAACTGCTGGAAACCTACGACAAGCTCGGCGTGCCGTTGCACGAACGCGCCAAGCTCGCCGGCGTGGCGGTGGATGCGGTGTTCGACTCGGTCTCCGTCGGCACCACGTTCCGCAAAGAGCTGGCCGAAGCCGGCGTGATCTTCTGTTCGATGAGCGAAGCGATTCGCGAACATCCAGAGCTGGTGCAGAAGTATCTGGGCAGCGTCGTGCCCACCGGCGACAATTATTTTGCCGCGCTGAATTCGGCGGTGTTCTCCGACGGCTCGTTCGTGTTTATTCCCAAGGGCGTGCGCTGCCCGATGGAATTGTCCACGTATTTCCGCATCAACGCCGGTCACACCGGTCAGTTCGAGCGCACGCTGATCATCGCCGAAGAGGGCGCCTACGTGTCTTACCTCGAAGGTTGCACGGCGCCGATGCGCGACGAAAATCAGCTGCACGCCGCCGTGGTGGAACTGGTGGCGCTGGAAAAAGCGCAGATCAAATATTCGACGGTGCAGAACTGGTATCCGGGCGACGAAGAAGGTCGTGGCGGCATCTACAACTTCGTCACCAAGCGCGGCGATTGCCGCGGCGACGATTCCAAGATCTCCTGGACGCAAGTCGAAACCGGTTCCGCGATTACCTGGAAGTACCCGAGCTGCGTATTGCGCGGCGATCGCTCGGTCGGCGAGTTCTACTCGGTGGCGCTGACACATCATCGTCAGCAAGCCGATACCGGCACCAAGATGATCCATATCGGCAAAGGCACGAAATCGAAGATCGTGTCCAAGGGCATCAGCGCCGGCAAGAGCTCCAACAGTTATCGTGGCCTGGTGAAGGTGGAGAAGGGCGCCGACGGCGCGCGCAATTACACGCAATGCGATTCGCTGCTGATCGGCAAGAAGTGCGGTGCGCACACTTTTCCCTACATGGAAGTGAAAAATCCCACCGCCGTGGTCGAACACGAAGCGACCACGTCCAAGATCTCCGACGATCAGCTCTTCTACTGCCGCGCGCGCGGCCTCGGCGAGGAAGACGCCGTGTCGATGATCGTCGACGGTTTCTGCAAGCAGGTGTTCCGCGAGCTGCCGATGGAGTTCGCGGTCGAAGCGAAGAAACTTCTCGAAATCTCCCTGGAAGGAGCGGTCGGATGAAGCGGGCAACGGTGGTAGGGGTGGCGTTCTGCGCGTGGGCGATGAGCGGCGCGGCGTTTGCAGGCCAGATTCCGGCTTCCGCCTCCACGACCGTAGCGGCATCAAGCGGCGATACATGCATGGATCATGCGCAATCGCAGGCGGACATGGCTTCGTGCGCCGTGCAAAGCCTGAACGCTGCGGACAAGGAGCTGAATCAGGTCTATCAGCAAGTGCTGAAAAAGCACGCTGCGAATAAGGCCTTTGTCGCCAAGTTGAAGGCAGCGCAAAAAGCATGGCTGGCGTTTCGCGACGCCGAACTGGCGGCGCGTTTCCCCGAGGGAAAAAGCCAGTACGCAAGCGCCTATCCGATGTGCGCAGACGGTGAGGTGGAGACGCTGACGCGTCAACGCACCGAGCAATTGCGCCAATGGCTCAGGGGCGCGCAAGAAGGCGACGTGTGCGCCGGTTCGTATCCATCGACTTAATGAGAATTCAATCGCGTCCTTCGTTCGGGTGCGACAACAGGAACAGAACATGCTGAAGATCGAAAACCTGCACGCCCGCGTCGAGGGCAAGGACATACTCAAAGGTCTCACGCTCACCGTGAATTCCGGTGAAGTGCACGCCATCATGGGGCCGAACGGCGCCGGCAAATCCACGCTGGGTAACGTACTGTCCGGTCGCGACGGCTACGAAGTGACCGAAGGTTCCGTAATTTTCGAAGGGCGCGATCTGCTCGCGCTGAAGCCGGAGGAGCGCGCGGCGGCCGGCGTGTTCCTGGCGTTCCAGTATCCGGTGGAAATTCCCGGTGTGAACAATACCTATTTTCTGCGCGCCGCCCTCAACGCGCAGCGCATGCAGCGCGGCGAGTCCTAACTGGATTCCATGAAGTTTCTCAAGCTGGTGCGCGAGAAGCTGAAGATCATGCAGATCTCCGACGAGTTGCTGCATCGCGCCGTCAACGAAGGCTTTTCCGGCGGCGAGAAAAAGCGCAATGAAATTTTCCAGATGGCCGTGCTGGAACCGAAGCTGGCGATTCTCGACGAGACCGATTCGGGCCTGGATATCGACGCGCTGAAGCAGGTGGCGCAGGGCGTGAACGCACTGCGTTCGCCGGATCGTGCCTTCCTCGTCATTACACACTATCAGCGCTTGCTCGATTACATCGAGCCAGATTTCGTGCATGTGCTGGCCGACGGCCGCATCGTGGAAAGCGGCGACAAGACGTTGGCGCTGAAATTGGAAGAACACGGTTACGCCTGGGTGGCCGATCGCGACCCGGCTTTGACGACTGAGGCGCGTGCATGAGCCAGTCTTCGGCATCCGTGCCCTTTATCGACGCCCTGCGCGACGCCGATAACCTGCGCCTGCCCGGCAGCGGTTTGGCGTGGCTGGATGCGGCACGGCGCGAAAACCTGCAAGCCTTTGTGGCGGGCGGATTGCCCGATACGCGCGCCGAAGCGTGGAAATACACGGCGCTGCGTGCATTGGGCCAGCGTCGTTTCGCGTTGGGCGATGCGGCGGCGACATCGCATACCGTCGATCCTCATGCGTTGGCGCTGCCGGGTATCGAAGGTTCGCGCCTCGTGTTCGTCAACGGTGTGTTTCGTGCCGACTTGTCGCGGCTTGAAGCGTTGCCGCCCGGAGTGTCGCTGCTACCGCTTTCCAAAGTGCTTGAAAAAGATCCGGAGCCGTTGCGTTTCGCGCTCAGCCGCCATTACCGCGAAGTGAGCGACGCCTTCGCGCAACTCAACGCGGCGCTGTCGGGCGATGGCGTGGTGTTGCGCGTTGCACCGGGCGTACGCGTCAACAAGCCGGTTCACGTGTGTTTTGTCGGGACGCCTGCGCAAGCCGATCTTGCGTGGCACGTGCGCAACGTGATCGAACTGGGCGAGGGCGCCGAGCTCGATCTGGTCGAACATCATCTGGCGACCGCGCCGCACAAGCATCTTGGTACGTTAGTCAGCGATATCGTGGTGCGCGACGGCGCGAAACTGCAGCATGCGGTTCTGCAACAGGCTGCCGAGGAAAGCGTGCTGATTCGCCGCGGCAGCGTGCATCTGGGTGCAAAGTCGCAGGTGATGCTGCACACGCTCGAACTCGGCGGCGGTTTGGTTCGCCACGATTTGCACGCGCAATTGCGCGGTGATCAGGCGCGCCTGGATACACGCGGCGTGTTTGTGCTGCGCGGACGCCAGCATGTCGACACGCAACTGTCGATTCGGCATCAAGCGCTCAATACCGCCTCCGAATCCGTTTGGCGCGGTGTCGCCGACGAGCGTTCGCGTGGGGTGTTTCGCGGCGCTATCGTGGTTGCCGAAGGTGCCGACGGCAGTGATGCCAGTCTCGGCAACAAGAATCTGCTGCTTTCCCCGCACGCAGAAATCGACACCAAGCCGGAGTTGGAAATTTACGCCGACGAGGTGAAGGCCGCGCACGGCGCAACGGTGGGTCAACTTGACGAGCGCTCGCTGTTCTATCTGCGCTCGCGTGGCTTGCCGCACGCCGAGGCGCGCGCGCTGCTGACGGCGGCGTTCTGCCGCGCGGTGTTCGCGGCGCTTCCCAACGACACGCTGCGCGATCATTTCTCCAACGCCTTGCTTGCCCATCTGCCCTGATCGCTTTCATGAACGTTAAGCCAACTCATCCTTCTGTCGATTTTGACGTGCAGCGCATACGTGCGGATTTTCCGTTGCTGTCGCGTACCGTGCACGGCAAGCCGTTGGTCTATTTCGACAACGCCAATACCAGTCAAAAGCCGCGGCAGGTGATCGAGGCGGTGGATCGTCACTACCGCGAGCACAACGCAAACGTCGCGCGCGCGGTACATCTGCTGGGCGAGGAAGCGACGGCTGCGTACGAAAACGCCCGCAACAAGCTGGCGGCATTCATCAACGCCGGCTCCAGCAACGATGTGGTGCTTACCTCGGGCACCACGCAAGCGATGAACCTGGTGGCGTACAGCTACGCGTTGCCGCGCCTGAAGCCGGGCGACGCCATTCTCACGACGGTGATGGAGCATCACGCCAACATCGTTCCCTGGCAGTTGGTGGCGGCTCGCACGGGTGCCACGGTCAAGCCGGCGCCGATCGACGAGCGTGGCGAGTTGATGGTCGAGAAGTTTTTCGAACTGCTTACGCCCGATGTGAAACTCGCTTGTGTGGCGCATGTTTCCAACGTACTGGGAACCGTGAATCCCGTGCGCGACATTGCACGTGAATGCCGCCGGCGCGGCATTCCCCTGGTGGTGGATGGTTCGCAAGCGTTGCCTCATCGCCCGGTCGACGTGCAGGCCATCGGCTGCGATTTCTATGCGCTGACCGGTCATAAGATGCTCGCGCCAACCGGCACCGGCGCGCTGTGGGCGAAGCGCGAACACCTGCAAGCCATGCCGCCGTTCTTCGGCGGTGGCGAGATGATCCGCGAGGTGCGTTTCGACGGCACCACGTTTGCCGAGCCGCCGCACAAATTCGAAGCGGGCACGCCCAATATCGCGGGCTTTGCGGGCGTGGGCGCCGCCATCGACTATTACCAGACGGTCGGTTTCGACGCGATCCGTGCCTGGGAACACGAGTTGCTTACGTACGCTACCGATCGCTTGCGCGATATTCCGGGCGTGCGCATCGTTGGCGAAGCGAAGGAGAAGGAGCCGGTGATCTCCTTTTTGGTCGACGGCGCCCAAGCCACCGACATGGCGACGCTGCTCGACCTGCAAGGCGTGGCGGTGCGCTCGGGTCATCACTGCGCGCATCCGTTGATGCAGTTTTACGGCGTGCCCGCCACGTTGCGTGCGTCGTTGGCGTTCTACAACACGCGCGAAGAAGTGGACGCATTTATCGCCGCGCTGCTGAAGGTGCGCAAGCTGCTGCTGTAACGCCGCTCGCTGCCTACGGCCGATCCGCGTCTGAATGGCGGTGCGGCATGCTGAGTACTCTGCTTATGGCGAGCAACGCGGCAACTCCCAGGGTGACGGGTACCCACGGTTGAGAGAGAAGCAGAGGAATGAGCTGCTTCCAGCTGTTCGCATACCAAGCCACCACGCCAATCAGCACGCCCACCAGCACGCCGAGCAGCGCCAAGCTTAGATACTGCTCCAATCGCGTGTCGCCGACGGCGCGGCGGCGTGCCTCCAAGGCAACCTGGCCGGCGAAATCGGGCGGCAAGTTTTCCTTCGGAGATTGCCGCAACGCACGCGCGACGACGCGATAACGCCGCAGCGCGTCGTCATGGTTGTCGTCCAGCCCGAGCCGTTCCGCTCGAAAAGCGTGCTCCTGCAGCATCCATTCGCGTTCCATGCGGTCATCGTCAGGTGATGGGGGTTCGCGATTCATGATGAAACTCCGTACGCAGTTTCCAGTTGCCCGCGCAAGCGCAGGCGCGTGCGAAACAGATGGCTTTTGATCGTGCCGGCCGCCAGGCCGGTGATGTCGGCGATGTCGTCGATGGGCAGCTCGTCCAGATGATAGAGCGTAAGCACGGTGCGTTGAAGCGGCGGCAGCGTTTCGATCGCTGCGTGCAGGCGCGCCGCCATGTCGCTGTCGGCGTAGGCGGTTTCCAGATCGAAGCCGTCGCTTACCTTGTCCGTGAGATCGAGGCCTTCGCTGTCTTCGCCAGGATCGAACATCGGAATGCGCTTTCGTTCCAGATAGCGCAGCGCAATCGTATAAGCGACGCGGCCGATCCAGGACTTCAGCGCACTTTCATAGCGGTATTGGCGCAGGCTCTGGTGTACGCGCAGAAACGTATCCTGGCAGAGCTCGCGCGCGTCCTCCGGATGGCGGACCATGCGGTAGATGATGTGCCAGCACAGCCCCTGATACTCGCGCACGAGCCGCTCGAACGCGCCAGGCGCGTTCGAGAGTACGGATTCCACGAGCTGGCGATCCTTGTGGCTCAATGCGTTCGATCGGAAAGGGTGAAGAACATGGTGGCGATTCCCGGCTTGCGTTGACCGTCGCGATGCGGATTAGCCGATACGCCGCCCAAACCAGAAATACAGCAGAGAACCCAATCCGAAGGCACCCAGCAAGATGGCGGGAACCCCAAAATACGGCTCCGTCCAGCCGATGAGCTGGACCAGCCCCAGGCCGATCGCCTCCGTGATCGACAGAAGCCCCCAGCGCAGCGCAGCAAGCTGATCGCGGCGCGCATCGCTCATGACCAGGGATTCCACCAATTCTTTGGAATTGCAGGTTTGCAGCATCTTGATGCGCAAGCGTGAGTAGACCATTTGCTTGACGACGTAACAGATGCTAGTTGCGATGCAAAGGAAGAGCACAATCGGAATAAAAATGTTGCCGTCCATCGTCTACTCCAGGCAAGGGCGCACCCAATAGGCGCCAACGAGTATAGAGATACGGCCGGCGCGGAATCGGTTGCATGCCGATGGCTTGCAACCATTTTTCGGCTAGGCGCATCTCCCTCTCTGTAACCGTGCCCCCCGCAGCGATTGATGCAGCCGCATGCCCTTGCATGCCGGCCAAGGGGCTGCTGCGCCTATCAAAAGGAGGTTGTCATGCGTTTCCGTTCGGCCATGCTATGCCTTGCCTGTCTCCCGGCGGTCACACTCGCGGACTCGGTGCATACGATCGAGGTGTTCAACGATACGCACAGCCGTATCGACTCGTTTTCGATGGCTCCGGCCGGAAGCGATCGATGGGTCGAGAAGGATTTTACGGGCCCCGGGCAGTCGTTTTCGTTCGACCATCAGCTTGCCATCACGTTGAGGTTTTACGACAACGACGGCTGCATGCGCGACTTGCGCACCGTGTTGTCGGATGGCCGCCGGATCGTGGCGCGACATTTCGACGTGTGCCATCTCCACGTTTACTGGCCAGGCAGACGCTTTTACAACGGCCATTCCGGCTCGCCCTTTATGCCCTAATCAAACGGTACGTTTTGGCCGGACGGCCGCGCGGATTATCATGGTGGGATGAATGCCGTGATCGCTCCCGTTTTCCGCAAGGCGGTTGAAACCGATATCGACGCCATCGTCGCCTTGGTGCAATCGGCCTATCGCGGCCAGTCCAGTCGTCAAGGCTGGACGACCGAGGCCGATCTTATCGACGGTCAGCGCGTCGATGCGGCCTGCGTGGCCGATGCGTTGATCGCGCCGGAGAGCGCCATCTTATTGGCATCGATCGACAACGAACTGCTCGCGTGCTGCCACATCGAGAAACATGGCGAGGCCGCCTATTTCGGCATGTTTGCCGTTCATCCGCCGCGCCAGGGCGGTGGATTGGGGCGGTTGGTGCTGGCGCAAGCGGAGCGGTATGCGCATCAAGCCTGGCAGTGCCGCGCCATGCATATGAAGGTGATCGACGTGCGCGCGGACTTGATGGCTTGGTACGAACGTCGCGGCTATCGACGCACCGGCGAGCATTCGCCTTTCCCGTATGGCGAAGAACGTTTCGGCATTCCGCGCCGCGATGATTTGCGATTCGAATTGATGGTAAAGGACCTGACGCCATGAGCGAAGCATGGGTGGAAGTCGGCACGCGCTCGGAGCTGCTGCCAGGCGAATTTAAAGTGGTATGGGACGGCGACACCGCCATCGCCGTGTTCAATATCGACGGCGACCTTTATGCTGTGGAAGACATCTGCACGCATGATGGCGGCGAGTTGGCCGGCGGCGAGATCATCGGTCACGACGTGGAATGCCCGCGTCACGGCGCGCGCTTCGACCTGCGCACGGGCGAGCCGACATGCCCGCCGGCGTATGAACCCATCCACCGTTTTCCCGTGCGCGAAGCCGATGGCTTGATCTGGACGCGGGACGACCGCTGACCGTCATCCGCGCGGCATCACTTCGGCGCGAATTTCACCAACACGCGCTGGCCGATGCGTAACGGCGTAGACGGTTGCTGATCCAACGTCAGCACGCACTCCACCGAGCGGGTGTTGGCGCGTACTTGCGGGTCGTCTTCCAGCGTGCTGGCGCCGAAGACGTTGCCGATGCGCAGCACATGTGCTTTCAGCGGCGCCATGCCGCTGCCGCTGTCGTCGTCCACTTCGGCCGGCATGCCATCGTGAACCACACCGACGAACGACTCGTTGAGTTCGGCACGCACGATGCGCGGCGAGTCCGGCAGGATCACGAAGACGGGTCCGGCCGCGGGCGACACGGATGCGCCAAGCTGCACCGCGCGTTGCACGACTTCGCCATCGGCCGGTGCGCGCAACGTGCGCAAGCTCAATTGATAACGGGCGCCGGCCACTTTTTGCTCGGCGAGTGCCGCCGTGGCGCGGGCGTTGTTCAACGCCGACTGCGTTTGTTCTGCCGCATCGCGTGCATCGTCCGCGCTCTGCATATCGCCGGCCCCTGCTTTGGCGGCCTGTTCCAGCCTGGAGGCGCGCAGCGCGGCGGATTTGGCGCGAACGTCCAGCGAGCTTATTTGCGCGGTGGCTTGTTGTTGTTCGGCGAGTGCGGAATCCAGGGCGAGTTTTGCGGGTTCCTGGTCGAGTTGGACGAGCCATTGCCCTTTGTGCACATGATCGCCTTCGTGTGCGCCGACCTGCGCGACCACGCCTTCGCTCGGCATGGTGAGCTTGAGCAGCCCGCCTTCGATATCGATACGGCCACGCGCCACGGCAGTGTAAGCGGCGGACGGAGCGTTGTTGGTCGCGGGCGCATCGCCTTGCGAGCAGGCCGACATCGCAGTGACTGCAAACAAGGCCAGCGGCAGGCGGAGATCACGCAGAATCATGCAGAGGGCTCCTTAGCCTCGGTCGCTGCAGCAAGTGATGCAGGTGGTACATGGTCGCTCAGAATGCGGCCGTCTTCCATCGCCAGCACACGATCGGCGTGGCCGACCAGGCGCGGGTCGTGACTGACGCAGAGCACCGTCGTGCCGTGCGTACGGGCAATACGATGCAGGATATCGATGATGATTTGTCCGTTCGCCGCATCCAGCGCACTGGTGGGTTCGTCGGCAAACAACAATTCGGGCTGTTTGGCGAGCGCGCGGGCGATGGCGACGCGTTGTTTCTCGCCACCGGAAAGTTCGGCCGGCAGCAAACGCATGCGCGGACCCAGGCCGACTTCTTCGAGCGATTCCACCGCGCGCCGGCGGGCGGTTCCCGAGGCCAGTCCCATGTAGCTCAGCGGCAATTCGACTTGTTCCAGGGCTGTGAGCGCCGGAAACAGATTGAAACCCTGGAAGACGAAGCCGGTGTGCTGCAGGCGGAAGTGTTCCAGTTCGCGCATGCTCAAACCGTCGAGCACCTGACCCAGTGCGCGCACTTCCCCAGCATCGGCAGGCTGCAAGCCGCTCAAAATGGCAAGCAAGGTACTTTTGCCGCACCCGGATGGGCCGGAAATCAAGGTGAGTTCGCCGGCGTGCACGTCCAGCGTGAGGTCGTGCAGCACGGTGCTGTGAACGCGGCCGGATACGAAGGTTTTGCGCACGCCGCGCGCCTGCAGTGCAGGCGTGATGGCGGCGGATGTCTGCGTCATGAAGGACATGCTTATCTCAGCAAACTCGCCGGGTCGGCGCGTCGCAAGCTGCGCACCGCGGCCAGGCCCGACACGATGGCAAGCGCCATGCTCAGCGCGAGGCAAGCCAATGCGGTGAGCGGGCGCATTTCCATCGGTACGCTGCGCGCGCGCGCGATAACCAGCAGAATCGCCCCGATCACGATGCTGCAGATCAATCCCAGCGCGCCCACCCAGAACGCTTGTTCCATCACCACTTTGCGCAATGAGCCGCGCCCCACGCCCAGCGCATTCAACGTCGCGTACTCGCGAATCGAACCGATGACGGCGGCGATCAAGGTCTGGCTGGTAATCACCGCGCCGACCAGGAACACGATGCCCGCCAGGAACAGGACACCCGCGCCGGCGCCGGTGTCGAACATCCAATACAACTGCGATTCGCGGGCGAATTCTTTGGCCGTCCAAACGGTGTACGGGCCGAACGCGCTCGATCCGTTCAAACGATTCGCCACCGTTTTCGGCTTTACGCCATGGCGAAGTTTGGCGACGAAATAGGTCATCATGCCGGCGTCGTCCGGCGCGATATCGAGCACGCGCGCGGTTTCGAGCGACGAGACGATGTTGACGCCGCCAAGGGCACGCAAGCCGCTGCTGACGCCGACCACGCGTACGCGCTGACCGTTGATGGCGGCGGTGTCGCCGATGTTCACGCCGAGGCTATCCAAGTCCGCTTTGTCCACGATCACCGCGCCGGGCTCTTTCAATCGGGCGCGCAGCGCAGGCGGCAACGCGCGCGAGAACATCATCCCGTCAGGGCGCGGATCGATGCCCGATACGAAGACCGATACACCGCCCGTGTCGCGCGGGCCGCGCCAATCGGCATCCACCCAGCGGAAAGGCTCTACAGCGGTGACATCCGGATCCATGCGAAGACGCATGGCGATGTCTTCGCTGATGGGGCGGCCCAGGTTCACGCTCTGCGTGCCTGGGTAACCCGCCCACAGATCGGCGGACGAGCCGGTGATGTAGACGCTTGCGCTACCGAAGATGCCCAATACCAACGCAGCCTGCAGCAACTGCAGCAAACTGGCGAACCCGACGGCGAGAATGGCCGGCAAAAAACGGCGCCACTCGTGCACCAGGGTCTTGCGCGCGAGGGCTACCATCACTGCGCCCCTTGTTTGTTTCCGAGCGCTTTGTAGTCGGTGGCCACGTCGACCGGCGGAAGCGGCGCGCCACCCAATGCTTTGTAGAGCGATACATAAGCCAGATCACGTTCGGCACGCGCGGAGATCAACGCAAGCTGGGCGTTTTGCTGGGCGATGGTCGCCTCTTGCACGTCCAGCGAGCTGCTCAAGCCGAGGCGTTGGCGCTTGTCGAGCGCGGAGACATTCGTGTTCAAGGCTTGCGCGGCCTGTTCTGCGGCTGTCTCGCGCACATCCGCTTCATGCAGGTCGCCCATGGCCGTTTCCGTTTCCGCCACGCCCTGCAGCACGGCTTGCCGGTAGGCAAATACCGCCGCGCGCAGTTCGTGGTCCTTGGCATGCGCTTGAGCCAGACGCATGCCCCAGTCGAACAGGGGCATATCCACGACCGGGCCGGCCGAAAAAATGCCCTCGCCGGACCGGATCAGCCGATGGTGATGCAGCAGGTTCACCGACCAGTCCAGCGAGCTGCCCAGCCCGATATGCGGGTAGACATCGGCGTGACTGATGCCTGCCTCGCCTGCCGCGCGCAAGACATCCGCTTCGGCGGCGGCGATCTCCGGGCGCGTACGTAACAAGTCGGCGGGCGTGATGGGGATCTGCCAGTCGCCGAGCTGGGGTTGGGCGCCGCTTTCCTCCAGCCAGGCCGGGTCCGGTTCGCTTTGGCCTAGCAGCACGGCAAGTTGCTGAGCGTTCGCGTTGATGGCTCGTTGCGGATCGGCGAGCGCCATGTCGGCACGGGACAGTTCCGCCTGGGCCAAGGCCACCTCGGTCGGCGCAGCCAGCTTCAAACTCTGCCGTACCTGCAGCAAGCGCAATTTTTCGCTATCGGCGTCGCGCTGGGAGGTCAGCAGGCGGGCCTGTTCTTGTGCGCTGCGCAGCGAAATCCAGCAGCGTGCGACCTCGGCCACCAGGGTGACGTAGGTGCCTTGCAGCGCCGCCCAGGCGGCATCGACATCGCCGGCCGCCTGGCGATGCGTGCTTTTGAGTGCGCCGAACAAGGGCAATTCCCACAGCGCATCGAACCCGACAATGAAATACGAAGCGCTGGCATCCGGTTCGATCACCTGATTGGTGTCCACCCGCACCGAGGGCAGGTATTTGTCGTTCGTGTGCCGATAGAGCGTCCGCACGGCGAGCAAACGCTCGGACGCCGCCGCGACATCCAGGTTGTTGTCGAGCGCGCGTTTGACCAGCGCGTTCAACTCAGGGTCGTTGAAGGCCAGCCACCAGTTGTGCAGGTCCGGTCTGGCGGGGGCTTCGCTGGCGAGCGTGGGGGCATGGCGCCACGACTGCGGGACGGGCGGTTTCAAATCCGGCAAAGGCGCCGCCGAGCAGCCGGCCAGTACCGTGAGCACCAGCGTAGGGAGCAGGCGCAGCCCGGCGATCAGCGGGCGAAGGGCGGGCGATACATGGCGCGGTGCGGAATCGTGCACGAGCTGTAAACCGTAGGTGAAGCGTGCAAAGGGTAAGCATAACGGTTCGTCCCCCGGAATTGGCTTAGCTTGCGGAAAGCCTTCGTTTCCAGAAAGGGAACCGAAAGGGGGCACTAGCCAAGATGCATGACACCTTTATGTATTTTGGAGTGGCGCGCGTGACCGCCTGGAACATCCTCTGCGACTTCGACGGAACCATCTCCGTGGAAGACGTGATCGACTCGCTGCTGGATCGTTTTGGCCGTCCCGGTTGGGAAGCCCTGGAGCAGGACTGGCGCGCCGGCCGTATCGGCTCGCGCGACTGCATGAGCGGGCAGGTGGCCCTGCTCGATATGTCCCGCGAAGAACTCGACGAACACCTGGACGGCCTGTGGATCGACCACGCCTTTCCGGCGTTCGTGGCGCGTGCCGCGGACATGCAGACCCCGATCCGGGTCGTCAGCGACGGTCTGGACTACGCCATCCATCGCATTCTCGGACGCTACGGATTGGATCACCTCCCGCTGGCGGCCAACCACCTTTCGCCGGCCACGCCGCCGCGCGAGTGGCAACTCACCTCACCGTTCCAAAGCGCAGGTTGCCGCAGCGGTACGTGCAAATGCGCGTGCGTGGGGCAAGCGCGCAACGGCGGCGGTAAAACATTGTTGATCGGCGACGGCGCATCGGACTTCTGCGCCGCCGATCGTGTCGACTTCGTATTCGCCAAGCATCGCCTGATCGAACACTGCCGTGCGGCCGG
>DATJMR010000026.1:0-10157 GCA_035508595.1 Dyella sp. | reverse complement strand
ATCCATGAAAATGGTGGTCATCACCGCGGTAATACCAATGGCCGCCGCGCGCCATCCGTGTTTGATGGTGAGCCACGCGACGGGCAAGAACATCGCCATGCGAATGACTTGTTTCGCATCGAGCGAGGCACGGTGATTCACCCAATAGAGAACGGCCAGCGTCGGCAACAGCAGCACCAGTGATTCCAGCGCCAATTGACTGCGCGCCCAGCCAAGCAACCGTTGTTGCCATGGTGCGGATTTCTGCAGCTTCAGCACCAATACCATCGGAAGCACGGTAAGGATGCCGGCGTACTTGCCCAGAAAGATCTGCACCACGTCCAGCTTGTGGATGTGATACGGCGGCGCGGCGACGGACGGCGGCGACACCGTAGCCAGCACAGCCAGCGTGGTGATGGCCCACACCAGCGAAACCAGCGTGACGCATAGGAGCAGGGCATTGACCCGTACCAACCGTTTGGACGGAAACATCGCCAGTTCGCGCCGGCACCACCACACCACGGGCATCGCATACAAAATGGGCGGAATCGAATTGCAAATGGTCCAGGTGAGGCCGTATTGCGCCAGGCACGGATAATTGTCGTAAACAAGCGGCCCGACATCGGCTAACGCAAGCACCGGCCAATAACGATAGGGGAGCAGCAACAAAACACTCAGGCGCAGTCCGCCGGTAATAGCCCAGACACCGTTCGAATACGGACGCAGCAACAAATAGGCAATGACATAGGCGGCGAACACAGCCGCCTGGCGCAACCACCTGTTATCGGCAATGGACTTCAGCATTTTTGCGTCCCTGGGCTTTGACTTACCGCACCCCAAGCCGTCCTTGAGCGGTATGACTTCCGACGATGCTAGACCATGCAATGCTTAGATCGTGCCACTGGCGCAGCTTACGCAGGTCTCAAAAGACCGGCATTAATGGAGATCATACGCAGCGAGGTGCTTTGAAACGTGAAGATGCAGAATCAGAACGGGAGTTGCGTCACGCTTTCATATTCTCCTATGAAAACGTTTTTCAGCCCATATCCCCGGCAGTCAGGTTGGCGAATGGGTAAGCCGTGCGCGGTATGAGATAATAACCGGTCCCGCAGCATCCCCTGTCGCCATGAGCCTCCAGAAAGACGCCTTTCGCCGCTTCCAGGAAGAACTTGCCGCCCTCGACAAGCAGATCGAGCAGCGTTCGACCGAGCCGCGTCCGACCAAAAAGCAGACAGCCAAACAAGCTGCCGTGTCAGCTATGGAGAGGGCTAAGCAGGAGTTTCTGACATTGCGCGAACGCCATCATCTGACCCTGGCGGACGTGGTGTCGTTTTTTCCGGAAGAAGAGGGTATTGCCTACCTGCAAAGCCTGATCGCACAGGCCGATGCCAAACCACGCCGCGGGCGAAAGCCTAAAAACGGTGCTGCTGACGCGTAAGGGCAGGTTTAGCCCCGGCTCGAAAACCTTCTCCGCCTGCCGACATTTTCCGTTGCCCCGGCTTTCACCCAGGTGACGGAAATAAATGCATCAGGGCTCGATCACGACACGCCCCAGCGTGCCTTTGGCCACCATCTCGTACGCCTCGCGTCCCTGTTCGAGCGAATAGCGATGCGCGATCACCGGCGCATCGAATTTTCCGTTGTCGAAACCGCGCGCAACGGCTTGCATCAACCGCGCGGATTCCATCACGCCGAGTTTCGCGCTGTCCGCGCCGAGCAGTTGGGTTTCATTGTGATAGAAATCGATGAGATCCAATTCCACGCGGCGTTTCCCCGTGGCGCTGATTTCCACCACGCGGCCGCGACGCTTGGCCAGTCCAAGCGCGGTTTCGAAGGCAACACCGCCCACGCTGTCGAACACCACATCGACGCCATCGGAAAGGCCTGAAATGCCGTGCAATTGAGCCACCGTGTGCTCATCGAACGAAACGAAATCGTGGATGCGCTTGCCGGCGGGCGAGCCGGCATCGATGGGATGCCGATCGATGCCAATGACGCGGCAACCCAGGGAGTGGGCGATCTGCGTCACCGCGCCACCCACGCCGCCGCCGGCGCCGATCACCGCAACGGTTTCTCCTTCGCGCAATTGCGCGTAGTCCACCACGCCCAGCCACGCGACCACAAAATTGACGCCGATGGCCGATGCTTGCGCATGATCGAGCGCGGCGGGTTTGCGCACCAAGGCGCCAACCGGCACGCTGATGTACTGGGCATGCGTGCCGTCGCGCGTAAAGCCGATATCGCCGCCAGTGCCCCAGACCTCCATGCCCTGCCATGCCGCGGGGCCTTCTTCCACCACGCCGCTGAAATCACGGCCGGGTATGCGCGGCAGCGTGGTCTGCGAAAAATGGCCGGATACATTCTTTACGTCGCTGGGATTGACGGACGCGCCGTAAACCCGCACCAAGGCCGTATCCGCGCGTATGCCGGGCTTGGGCACCTCCACGTACTCCAACACATCGGGCGTGCCGTAGCGGCTGAATTGCAGGGCCTTCATGCAGGTATCTCCCCAGTGGCAGACAGGGCTGAACTCCGGGCAACCCTCGGCCATCCGGTAAGTCCGCCCTAAGCTAATCTCCACACAATAACGCGTTGGGACAATACCTCTCGCAGAGTAGGCCGAAGGTAAACGAGGTATATGCACATCATTCTGGTCGAAGACGATTTGCAGTTGGGCGGAGCCATTCAGCAGGCGCTGGAGCGGCTGTCCTATGCGGTGACCTGGCTGCGCGATGGCCGTGAAGCGCTGCTGGCCATGCGCGATCAGACGGCGGACCTGGTTTTGCTGGACCTGGGTTTGCCCAACAAGGATGGCCTGGAAGTGCTGGCCGAAGCGCGCCGCTCGCACGTCAACACGCCGGTGATCGTGATGACCGCGCGCGATGGATTGGAGGCGCGCGTGCGCGGCCTTGATGCCGGCGCGGACGATTATCTGGTCAAGCCGTTTCACGTCGAGGAACTGAGCGCGCGCATTCGTTCGCTGACGCGCCGCGCGCAAGGTCTGGCGGCCAATCGCATCGACGTGGGCGTGATCAGTCTGGATATCGGTACGTGCGAAGCGGAGTATCGCGGCAAGCGAATCGAACTCACGCGGCGCGAATTTTCGCTATTGAGAATCTTGATGGAGCGCGCCGGTCGCATCGTGCGCCGCGAGCATTTGGAAAATTCGCTGTACGGGTTGGATAACGCCGTAGGTAGCAGCGCGCTGGAAGTGCAGATCCACGCCTTGCGCCGCAAGCTGAGCTTCGATGCCATCCGTACCATTCGTGGCGTGGGCTACATGATTCCAAGGGATCCAACGTGAGGACACTGAGTCTCAGCGGCCGCCTGCGCTGGATGATCATCGCCGTACTGATTGCCGTGCTCTTGCCGCTCGGCTTGTACAGCTATTTCCGCTCGTTGAAGGAAACGCGGGAGTTGCTCGATGGGCGCCTGGCGCAATCGGCGCGCACGCTGGATGTGATGATTCAACACGCCAGCCTCGATGTGTTGCACCGGCCTGAAATAGGTTCGCTGGTGGTACCCATCCTCAGTCGCAAGGCCGAGGAGCAGCTGATGCATGGGCGCACGTACGAGGCGGAAGTGGGTTATCAAGTGCTCGACATGCACAATCGCATGCGGCTGACCACGGCCAATTTCGCGCAGCTGCCGCTGCCGTCCACGCCCATATCCGGCTTTGAAAATATTTTTTTCGACGGCTACGGCTGGCGCCTTTTCACCCTGGTGGACGACACCAACAATGTGGTGATTCGCATGGGTGAACGCGACGACAGCCGGCGCGATATCACGCATGCCTTGTGGCTTGATCTGGGCTTGCCGCAAGTGGTGGGGCTGCCTTTGCTGGCCTTGCTGGTGGGGTGGGCCGTCAAACGCGGATTGCGCCCGCTCAACCGCCTGCGGCAAGCCTTGGCATCGCGTGCGCCAGGTAGCCGCGAACCGATTCAATTGGACAATGCGCCGCGCGAACTGCAGCCCGTGGTCGATGCACTGAATACGCAGCTTGAACGCTGGGAGGATGCGTTGGAACGCGAGCGCCGCTTCAGCGCGGACGTCGCGCACGAACTGCGCACGCCGCTGGCATCGACCATGATTCACCTGGACAGCGTAAAAGCAAGCGACGTGTCGCCCGAAGCCTGGAGCGCTTTGACCAGTGCGCATTCCGGCCTGGCACGCCTGGCGCGACGTATCGAACAACTGCTTGCACTGGCGCGATTGGAAGCCGGTGCCGCGGCCGGCCAGCGCACCGACGTGGATCTGATCGCCGTGGCCATGAACGTGATCGACGAACTGGCGCCGCTGCTTGGCGAAAGCGGCGTGGATTTCGCATTCGCCGAACACAACGACACGTTGAAAATCAGAGGTTACGAAGCGGCGATAGCTGCATTAGTGCGCAATCTCATCGAGAACGCCATGCACCACGTCCCGTTGGGCGGCCAGGTGCAGCTGGCGATGTATCGGTCTCAAGACGCGGCCATTATCGAAGTCGTCGACAACGGTCCAGGCATCCCCGTCGAACGCCGTGCCGCCGTGTTCGCGCGTTTTCATCGCGAAGCCGCCAGTAGTGGCGACGGTTACGGTTTGGGTTTGTCGATCGTGCAGCGCGCCGCGCAATTGCATGGCGCGACAATCGAATTGCTCGATGCGCCTTCCGGGCGCGGATTGCGAGTGCGGGTGGCGATTCCCGATGCGGCGTAGCGGGGCAGCTCAAAACTCCGCGGCACCAGGGACGTGATTTAATTGATTCGGCGGACGATCGACTGGGACGGACTTCAGTGCAATGACTCACGAACGGGTAATTGAGACTCACGGGCTGACCAAACACTACGGCAAGGTCGAAGCCGTACGCGACCTGAGCCTGACGGTGGAGCGGCAGCAGATCACCGGATTCCTCGGCCGCAACGGTGCTGGCAAAAGCACCACGATCAAGATGCTGCTCGGCATGATTCGCCCAACGGCGGGTACCGGGCGAGTATTGGGACACGACATCGCCGATCCCGCACAGAGTCTGGAAATTCGTCGGCGCATCGCCTATATCGGCGAGGACAAGGGTTTGTACGGTTATATGACTGTCGGCGAACTTATCCGCTTTACCCGCTCGTTCTACCCGGACTGGAAGCCTGAGATCGAGGCGCGTTTGCTGAGCGAATATCAGTTGCCGCTCGGGCGCAAGGTCAAGGCCATTTCCAAGGGCATGCGCACCAAATTGGCGTTGTTGCTCGCGCTGGCGCGGCGGCCAGAGCTCATCATTCTCGACGAGCCTTCGGAAGGGCTCGATCCGGTATCCATTGAAGATTTGCTACAAACCCTGCAAGAGGTGCGCGCTGCCGGCACCAGCATCTTCTTTTCATCGCATCAATTGAGCGAGGTGGAGCGAATCGCCGACCGTGTGCTGATGATCGATCGGGGGCAGCTGGTGATGAGCGCCTTGCTCCGCGATCTGTTGAACAACTATCGCAACATCAACATGGAATTTCCTACGCAAGATCAGGTGCCTGCATTCGCGCTCGCCGGAGTGGAGCGGACTCGGGTCACGGGGCGGCAGGCCAGAGTGCTTGCCAGTTCCAACGTCGAAGGCATTGTCGCCTATGCGCGCGCCCACAACGCCGCTGTGCACGTGACACCCGTGAATCTGCGCGATGTCTTTCTCGACGTGGTGAAGGAAACGTCCTGATGCTTTGGTACAAGATGTGGCGCGAGAGTCGGATTCGCTTCGCCATCAGTGCCGTGGCGTTGCTGTGGATGTGTGGAGCGGTGGTCTTGCTGCAAAAGCAAGTGCGTGCACATGCCGATGAGCCGTTGACGTACGCGCTTTACATTTGGAACGCGATTTATAAGGCCAATGCGCTGGATTTATTTGTTCTGCTGGTGATCGTGCTGGGGCTCGGCGGCGCGTTGCAGGAGCGCGCGCAGGGCACGGCGGGATTTACGTTGTCGCTGCCGGTCAGTCGATGGCGGCTGACTTTCGCCAGGGCTGCCATGGGATTTGTCCAGGTTGCGATATTGGCATTGCTGCCCGCGCTGCTGATTCCGCTGTTGTCGCCAATTGTCGGAGCAGCTTATCCGTTCGCGCACGCTTTGCTGTTCAGCGTGTTGTGGGCCGGTTGCGGCATCGTGGTTTTTGCGATGTCGTTTTTGTTCTCGGTGATTTTGCCAGGAACATACTCGCCAGCGATTGCTTCGGTGGCGGGCGTGCTGGCGTGTTCGGCTATTGCCGAGCTGCCGCCGTTGGAACGCTATCCCGCGCTGGATGTGATTGAGACGATGCGTGGCGCGCAACTTTCGATCACTCAAAGCGCGGCATCGCCAATCCTCTCTGCCGCCCCACTGCCTTGGCTGTCGTTGGGCCTGTACGCGCTGGTGGCGCTGGGTCTGGTTTGGGTGGCCGGCACTATCGTGGTACGCAGGGATTTTTGATGAGCACTATCTTGCCTTTACTATTCAAGGCTTGGCGCGAGAGTCGCGGACGGTTTGTGCTCAGTGTTGCATTGCTGACCGCTATCTGCGTGTTCGGCGTGTTTTGCCGCGCCAGCCTGATGAAGGTATTCGCGCCGAACGCGCCGTTTGCGGGTGATCCTTACGTGGGTTACATCTATCGGCTGATCTATGCGGGAACCGCGCGCGGTTTGTTCACCATCCTGGTTATAGTGCTTGCGCTGGGCGGCCTGCAACGCGAGCGTCTGCATCGAACGGTGGGATTTACGTTGGCGCTTCCCGCAAGCCGCGCACGATTGATGTCCGTGCAGGCGACGCTCGGGTTGGTGCAGGTTGCGGTGTTGTCGGCGCTGCCCATGCTTTTGCTGACCGTGTGCTCGGCATGGGCGCACGTATCGTATCCGTTGGAGCAGATGGTGCGTTTCGCGCTGTTCTGGCTTGCGGGCGGTGCGGTGTTCTACGCTGTGGCGTTTCTGGCGTCGACATTGTTCAGTGGTGAATTTACGGCGCTGGCTGCGTCGTTTGTGTTCATGATCTTCTATCCGATCATGACACTCTTTCCGCCGTTGAACCGATATCCGTTGAATGTCCACCACATCATGAGCGGCTTGGCGATGCCGTATTTCGACGCGCGCAGCGCAGTACTGATGGGACCGCTGCCTTGGGAGCTGCTGGCTTCAATGCTGGCGATCGCAGGTGCGCTGATCGCCCTCGCGGTTCAAATTAGCCAACGTCGCGACTACCCATAACGGTGGATGGCCGGCCTTCGAATGCGGTTGGCGAAAATAACATTGACCGTGTGGTGCTTATCGATATGTGCCGCTACTTCAAACAATTTCCTCCGCTCGCTACGCAGGTCGTCGAAAGCGGCATCCCCCTGGTCATGATCATCGACACGGACGGTTACGGGGCGCGCGAACTGACTCCGCGCGTATTGATGGTGCGCGCCAACGGGGCGTGGCACAGCTACCGCGGGTTTATCAGCCTTTTCAGTCTCCTGACCGTTTCGGTTGTTCAGGAGAACGGCGATGTGATGGGACGCATCGGTCAGGTCAACGAGATGCGTCAGAAGCTTGTGGGATACATGGGCTCGGCATCGAGGAAGGACGCCGAGCCATCACCGGGCGACCGAAAACGTTCGGCGGGAAGCAAGCCGCGCAAATCCTCCTAAGCGGCAAGCCACCCCTCCCTGCTAGCAGAGAGGGGATACGGTGAGCCGGATTACGGCTTGCCGACGGTCAAAATCGCAAAGCTATCGGGAACGGCCTCGCGGCGACCCTTTGCGTTCTTTTTGTCGCTGAGCTGCGCGGATGACAGGTACACGCGGTGCTTCTGCGTATCCAGCGCTTGCGTGCGTGCGCTCATTTGGGTCTTTACGTTCGCGACAACGCGGTAGTGATCGGCGTCGTCTTCGTGCACCACGGTCAGCGTGCCGCTTTCGCCGTTGGAGCTGTACACCACGTTTTCGGTGGGATCGAACGTTACGGCATCGGGACCGTCGCCGATGGCGACCGTTGCGACGTGGTGGCCGTTGGTTGCGTCCATCACGGCCATGACCTGGTTGTCGCACACGGAGAACAAGCGCTGATGCGCCACATCCATCGCCAAGCCGCTGGGCGATTCGCACGGCGCGAGCGACCACACATTCAGCACTTTGTTGGTGCGGCTGTCGATTTGTGCGAGTTCGGATTTGTCTTCGAGGTTGACGTAGACGTGGCCGGCGCTGTCGGTGGCGGCGAACTCGGGTCGGCCGGGCAGGGCGATGGTGGCGACCACGGCATTCTTGGCCGGATCGATCACGCTTACGGTGCCGCTTTTGCCGTTGAAGGTCATGACGTGATGCGAGGCGTCGTCATACAGAATGGCATCGGGCTTTTGTCCGGTACCTTTGACGGTGGCGACGGTTTTGAGCGTATCCAAGTCGAACACGGTTACCGCATCGGCCTTGCCGTTACTGGTGAAGCCGCGATGCAGATCTTGCGCGATGGCAATGCCGTGCACGCCATCGGTATTGGGAATGGTGCCGATCTGCTTGTCCTGATCAACGTCGATGACCAGTACGCGGTCGCCGCGGCTCACAAACAAGTGACGGCGTTGCGCGTCGAAATTGAGATAGTCCCAGCCGCCGGTTCCGCCCAGCTTCAAACGATGGGTAACCGCCATGGACGATGCGGCGGTATCGGCGGCCATGGTTGGCGCCGCGGCAAGGCAGGCCAGGGATGCGAGTACTGCAGTGACTAGTGGCCGAGACATAGGGGGCTCGTGGTGGGAATGGTTTGGCAAGCTTGCCGCCGCTTACTTATGGCTTCCTTAGTGGGGGCCGCCCCATAGCAGGCGCAGCCCCAAATCCGCGGTGGCGCCGCGTCGGTGGAGATGGTCGATGTTGTGCAGGTAACTGGCATCTGCGTAAACACTCAGGCGAGGCGTCAAGGTGGCGCTGGCACCTGCGCCCAGCTCGATGGCGGTGCTGGCGAGATTGGCGGGGATGAGGTTTTCACTCCCGAATACCGTGTCGTAGTCACGGTGGAAGTCGCGCCACAGGTTGAGCTTGAGATAAGGCTCCCAAGCCTGCGTTTCGTTCGAGAAGCGGCCAAGCAGCCGGCCCCCCAGGCGGCCGGTCACGGCATGGGTGGAGTGAAAGGCCACGGCCGAGACCGGATCCTGAAAACCATCCGTCGTGATGTGTTGAAAGATCGCTTGCGCTTGCGGTTCCAGGGCGAGGTGCGAGGTCAGTGCGATCGGTATGCCGCTCTCCAGCGACGCGCTGACCGAACTGCCGCGCGTCGCATTTTCAAAATTCTGAATCGAGTCGACATGCGTGTGGAACCACGTGCCCATCAACACGAGATCGATATAGGCGCGAGCTTGCGTCACATGCGTCCAATAGGCACCGACGCTGTCGCCATCGCTGTGCAAAGTACCCGCGCGTGCGTCGTCGAATCCGTCGACATTGCCGTATACCGAACCATTGGCATGCGCGTAGCCGACGAAGAGGCCTGTGTGATCGCTTTGGCCGTTTTCGTTCTCGTGGACAAAGATATCGTGCCCGAGCTGGGCACCGTCGAGGTTGCCGTCGAACCGAGGCGTCGCGCCGCCGCTTTGCTGCTGATTGTTGTGAGTGCCTAGCACGCGCACCCATCCGGCCGGCATCCATCCATCGCCGTTGAGCAACAGCTGGCTCCCTTGGCGTTGATCGAAAGTCCCCAGTTGGGTCAGCCCCATTTGCAGGGCTACGGACGGTATCGCCGAATCCATGGCGACCTCCGGACGGAACAGCGGCGTGGGCGGTGATCCGGCAGGCAGGGCGGTTGGTAGAGGTGGAGTTCCTTCTGCGGCGATGGGGGCGCTTTCGGAAGTTGGCGTTGGCGTTGGCGTTGGCGTTGGTGTCGGCGTCGGCGTTGGCGTCGGCGTCGGGGTTGGTGTCGGTGCCGGCGGCAAGCTCGAACGCAAATACCAGTTATCCGAAGTGCCCGGCGTTACGCCGCCCTCAAACAGATAATAGGTATACGCACCGGCTTCGATCGAACCGCCGTTCAATGAAAACGCAGTGGGTGCAATCGTTGCGCCGTTTGTCGCTTCGACAAGCAGAATGCCGTTGACGTTTGTCGGTCCACCCGCGCCACCTGCGTTGGCGACATGAATGATCGTGCTGCCGCTTCCGGTACCGTCGTTGATCACCAGCTTGTCGGAAGGCGAATTGTCCGCACCGAGTACGGTATTGAGCAGCAGGGTTGCCGGATCGCCGG
>DATJMR010000025.1:0-4206 GCA_035508595.1 Dyella sp. | reverse complement strand
AGCGGCGCGTTGGTGTACGTCGATGGTCAGGCCGATCAGCAGATCGGCGGCACCAGTCTTGCGGCACCGCTTGCAGTGGGCATGTGGGCACGCGTGCTGCAAGCCAATGGCACGAGCCTGGGCTTTGCCGCGCCGGTGATCTACAAAGTGGCGCAGTCGTCGGCCAGCAACTATGCCGCTGCGTTCCACGATGTCACCTCGGGCAATAACAGCGGCGAAAATGCCGCCACCGGCTGGGACTACACCACTGGCTGGGGCAGCGCGATCGTCAGCCAGCTCAGCAGCCTGGCGGGTGGCGGTTCAACCGGCGGCGGCGGAAGTCCGGTCGCCAGCTTCACGGATAGCGTGAGCGGTTTGAGCGTGAGTTTCACCAACACCTCCACCGATACCGGCGGCACCATCGACGGGTATTCCTGGACCTTCGGCGATGGCAGCACGTCGACCGCCGCAAGCCCGAGCCACACCTATACGGCCGCGGGTACGTATACCGTAACGCTTCAGGTCACCGACAACACCGGCGCCAGCAACAGCGTCAGTCATTCGGTTACGGTGAGCAGTGGTGGCGGTGGCGGTTCCGTGCAGGTCGTTGCCAATCCGGACTTCACCAATGGCACGTCATGGACAGCGAGCTCCGGCGTACTTTGCAGCAGCCAGAGCAGCAATGCGTACTACTGCACGGGTGAGAGCCCGTACACGGGCAGCTGGTTCATGTGGCTGGATGGCTATGGCGTCGCGCATACGGATACGTTGTCGCAGTCGGTGACCGTTCCGTCCGGGCACACCACCGCGACGTTGACGTACGAGCTGCACATCGACACCACGCAGACCTCTTCGTCGGCGATCGATACGCTGAAGGTGCAGGCGGTCAGCGGCGGCACCACCACCACGCTCGCCACGTACTCCAACCTCAATGCCAATTCGGGCTACGCGTCGCATTCGGTCAACGTCAGCTCGCTGATCGGCAAGACCTTCACGCTGAAGTTCACCGGTACGCAGAAGGGCACGAACGGCAACGAAACCTCGTTCGTGGTCGGTGAGGTCAAGTTGAACGCGCAGTAAGCATCGAATCAAGGACGACCGTGCGCAGGGACGCGCAACGGGTGTGTCGTTACAGAAGCATCTGCGGCGAGTTGTCATTTCCGTCGATATAGGAATGACAGCTCGCCCTTCTTTGATGCTCGCAGACTACTTTACCCCGTGCGTTGGCAACACCGCTGCCGAGCGATGTCATCGGTTGCCGGAAAATGTGCCGCGGCGCACGCGGTATTCATTCACCACTGTGTACGGTCAGGCAGCAGGCCTTTCAATTCCGCATGGGTGAGATTGCGCCACTGGCCCGGTTTGAGGTGGCCGAGCTTGACGTTGATGATGCGCACGCGGCGCAGCTGGGTCACGCGATAACCGAACGCCGCCGCCATCAGTCGGATCTGCCGGTTCAGGCCTTGCGTCAGCACGATGCCGAAGCCGAACTTGGCGATCTTGCGCGTGTGGCAGGGCTTGGTCATCTGCCCGTGGATGCGCACGCCGCGCGCCATGCCGGCGAGAAATTCGTCGGTCACCGGTTTGTTGACCGCGACCAGGTATTCCTTCTCGTGATGGTTTTCGGCGCGCAGGATTTCGTTGACGATATCGCCGTTGCTGGTGAGCAGGATCAAGCCTTCCGAATCCTTGTCCAGGCGACCGACGGGAAAGATGCGTTCCTGATGGTCGACGAAATCGATGATGTTGCCGTCGACGCTTTGATCGGTGGTGCAGGTGATGCCTACCGGCTTGTACAGCGCGATATAGACGCCTTGCTTGGCCGAAGGCGTACTGCCGAGCGTGCGCGCGCGCACGATCTGGCCATCGACGCGCACCTCGTCGCCCTCCAGCGCCTTGGCGCCGGTGCTCACCACTTCGCCGTTGATGGTGACGCGCCCGGCCAGCAGCAGCTCGTCCGCCTCGCGGCGCGAGCACAGGCCCGCTTCGCTGATGTACTTGTTGACACGCATGGTTCAGCGGGTCACGAACGCAGACCCACGCCGCGCTTGAGCAGACTCAGCGCGATGGCGGACAACCCGATTACGAACACCAGCATCACACCGAACGCGATGCCGACCTGCACGTCGCTGATGCCGAGCACGCCGTAGCGGAACGCATTGACCATGTACAGGATCGGATTGACGCGCGAAATGGACTGCCACGGCTCGCTCAGCATGCTGACCGAATAGAACACGCCGCCCAGATAGGTGAGCGGGGTGAGCACGAAGGTCGGCACTAGTGCGATGTCGTCGAATTTCTTCGCGTAGATGGCATTTACAAAGCCGGCCAGCGAAAAGATCGTGGCGCCGAACAACACGGATAAAAACGTGACGAGAGGATGTGCAATCTGCAGATGGGTGAAAAGCAGAGCGATGAGCAGCACCAGGACACCAACCACCAGGCCACGCGTCACGGCGCCGGTCACGTAGCCGAGCAGGATCACCCAGTTCGACATCGGTGAGACCAGCATTTCTTCCACGGAGCGCTGGAATTTCGCCCCGAAGAACGAGCTGGAAATATTGCCGTAGCTGTTGGTGATGATGCTCATCATCACCAACCCCGGCACGATGTACTGCATATAGCTGAAACCGCCTTGGATGGTGCCGATGCGGCTGCCGATCAGCTTGCCGAAGATCACGAAATACAACGTCATCGTGATCGCCGGAGGAATCAGCGTCTGCGTCCAGATGCGCATGATGCGCACGATTTCGCGCCGGACGATGGTGTAAAGCGCAACGAGATTGCCGGAGTTGCTCACGCGACTTTCTCCTTGGCCGGTTCTTGTCTGCCGTTTTCGACGAGTCGCACGAACAGCTCCTCCAGGCGATTGGTTTTATTGCGCATGGACGTGACCGTAATGCCGTGCGTGCTGAAGGTTTCGAACAAGGCGTTCATGGCCTGCGTGCGCGGCATTTCCGCTTCCAGGGTGTGATCGTCGACGCGGCGGAAGGTGATGCCGGGCAGGGAAGGCAGCATGTTCGGCAGATTGGTGACGTCGAACACGAACGTTTCCACATCCAGCTTCGACAACAGTTGTTTCATCGTGGTGTTCTCCACGATGTTGCCGTGATCGATGATCGCAATGTTGCGGCAAAGCTGCTCGGCTTCTTCCAGGTAGTGCGTGGTGAGAATCACCGTCGTGCCGGCGGCGTTGATGCCGCTGATGAACTGCCACATGGAGCGGCGGATTTCGATATCCACGCCCGCGGTGGGTTCGTCCAGAATCAACAGGCGCGGCTCGTTCATCATGGCACGCGCGATCATCAGGCGGCGCTTCATGCCGCCCGAGAGCATGCGGGCCTGGTCTTGGGCCTTTTCCCAAAGGCGCAGTTCCTTGAGGTATTTCTCCGCGCGCTCGGCGGCGATCTTGCGCGGGATGCCGTAGAAACCGGCTTCGTTCACGCAGATATCGAACGGTTTTTCGAACTGGTTGAAGTTGATTTCCTGCGGTACCAGGCCGATCAGTTTCATCGCTTCGTTGCGCCGCTTGTTGACCGACACGCCAAAGATCTGCGCATCGCCCTCGGTGGAGTTCACCAGCGAGGAGAGAATGCCGATCAGCGTGGATTTGCCGGCGCCGTTGGGGCCCAGCAGAGCGAAGAAATCGCCGGGCTGTACCGTCAGACTGATGCCTTTAAGGGCTTGGACGCCGTTGCTATAGGTTTTTCGGAGATTTTCGACGACAAGCGCGGGAGTAGTGGGGGACATGGGCTGCACCGATAGGTCTAGCCCTTTATTATAGCGGGCCTTGCCCCGACGACCGGTTCGGCCGGGCGTACTCACTGTTTCTTTCTGGATACCTGCATGGCCGACCACTTCACCCTACGCCTCGCCGAAAGCCGCATGCTGGCGCCTTCCGTGCGCCATCTGGTGTTCGAGCGGGTCGACGGACAGCCGCTTGCCTTCATTCCCGGCCAGTTCCTGCAGATCCATTTCCATTACGACGACGGCACCGCCACCAAGCGCAGTTATTCCATCGCCACCGTGGGCGACGGCCATGCGCCGGTTCGGCAGATCGAAATCGCGGTGAGCTATGTGGACGGCGGTGCGGCGACCAAGCTTTTGAGCGGGCTGGAGATCGGCGGCACGATCGAGGCGAGCGGCCCCTATGGACGTTTCTGCCTGCAAGATGCCGATACGCATCCGCGCTATGTGTTGATGGCCACCGGCACTGGCGTGACGCCG
>DATJMR010000024.1:0-3662 GCA_035508595.1 Dyella sp. | reverse complement strand
GGCGGCGCAACCGAATGACGCGCAAGGCTGGTTGCTGCTTGCGCAAGCCGACATGGAAATGCAGCAGCCTGACCAAGCGCGCGATGCTTTCGAACATGTGCTGAAAATCCGCCCGAACGACACCACGGCGATGGTGGGTTGGGCCGAAGCCGATTCGACGGCGCGCCCGGATCACCTTATCGAAGGTCGCGCGCGCGATTTGCTGGAGCAATCGGTAAAACTGGAGCCCGACAATCAACGCGGATTGTGGCTGCTCGGCATCAGCGATTTTCAGCACAGCCGTTACGCCGACGCCGCCTCGACCTGGCGCATTCTGCAGCCGCTATTGCAGCCCGGCTCCAGCGTTGCGCAAGCCGTCGCGCAGCAGATTGCCTTGGCCGATTCGCGTGCGGCATCCGCAAGCCCGGGCAGCGCGGCATCCGACAAGCCCCCACAAGAGGCGGCCTTGCGAGTCGATGTCACCTTGGCGCCCGCGCTGAAAACCCGCCTTGCCACCGGCGATACGTTGTTCGTCTATGCACGTTCGGAAAACGGACCGCCCATGCCGCTCGCAGTCGCGCGACTCGATGCAAGCAAGCTGCCGACGACGGTCACCTTGACCGACGCCATGAGCATGATGCCCTCGATGAAGCTGTCTTCCGTTACGCGCGTGATCGTTGGGGCACGCGTCAGCCGCAGCGGCAATGCGATCGCTCAGGCGGGCGACCTGGAAGGCGACGCCGGCACCATCGATGTCCACAGCCCGTCGCCCGTTCATATCGTCATCGACAAAGTCCATAAGTGACCTTTGCGGTACCGCTTCACTTTGCGCGCTCTTTCCAGGTACGGTGGGAACGCTGCGTCAGCACGAAGGAACGGTTATGAGCGATGCGCGTCGATATTTCCAATTGCCCTCCCCCTTCGCGATGAAGCGTGGCGGCGCGTTGCATGGCGCGCACGTCGCGTATGAAACCTGGGGTACGTTGAACGCAGCGCGCGATAACGCGGTGCTGCTTCTGACTGGCCTTTCACCCAGCGCACACGCGGCATCCAACGCAGACGATCCTTCGCCCGGCTGGTGGGAAGGCATGCTGGGGCCCGGCAAAGCCATCGATACCACGCGTTGGTTTGTGATCTGCATGAACTCGCTAGGCAGCGACAAAGGCTCCACCTGCCCGGCATCCATCGACCCGGCGACCGGCGAGCCTTATCGCCTGCGTTTTCCCGATCTTTCGCTGGAAGACGTCGCCCATGCCGCGCATGCACTGGTCGCCAGCCTTGGCATCGACAAGCTGGGTTGCTTGATCGGTTGCTCGATGGGCGGCATGAGCGCGCTGGCCTATATGGTGCTTCACCCCGGCAGCGTACGCACGCACATCAGCGTGGATACGGCGCCGCAAGCACAACCGTTCGCCATTGCCATCCGCTCGCTGCAGCGCGAAGCGATCCGGCTCGATCCGCAATGGAACGAAGGCCACTACGACAGCGAGCGGTATCCCGATATCGGCATGAGCATCGCACGCAAGCTCGGTGTGATTACGTATCGCTCCGCCATGGAATGGAACGGTCGCTTTGCGCGCATCCGACTCGATCCGGAGCAACGCGAAGACCAGCCGTTCGGTTTCGAATTTCAGGTGGAGTCGTATCTCGAAGGCCACGCGCGCCGTTTTGTTCGCACGTTCGATCCCAACAGCTATCTGTATCTCTCCCGCGCCAGCGACTGGTTTGACATTTCCGAATACGGCAACGGCCAGGTGATGGAGGGCTTGAAGCGCATCCACATCGAGCAAGCTTTGGTGATCGGTGTCAGCACGGACATCCTGTTTCCGCTGGAGCAGCAGGAACAAATTGCCGAAGGCCTGGAGGCCGCCGGTGCCAAGGTGGAATTCGTCGCGCTGGATTCGCCGCAGGGTCACGACGCATTTCTGGTCGACATCGAAAATTACAGCCGTGCCGTCGGTGGCTTTTTGAGCCGGCTTTGAGCCGCCCCCGGGAATCGGAACGTCGGCGCCGGCCGCCTCTTTCGTCGCCAATCCAGCAGGACATCCATGCCAAAGCGCCGTTGGCGCGCCTTTCGTGCCACTTTTACAAGTTATTGAATCGTCTGTTAAAATTTCCTCGACGCCGGCGAGAACCCGAGTACTTCCTTTGCGGCTGTTACACTCGCCACATAAATTCCGATTTACGAGATATCCATGCTGACCATGGTCTTTCCCGGCTGCGACAAGCTGATCAACGCCATCGACAAGGCTGTCGCCAAGGGCGCCACGCCCGCGATCACCGACAGTTTGCGCAACAGTCTGTGCAAGTTGATCCAGGGCAAGGAAATCACCTTGCCTTCTTGCGTGTTCGAAACCGCCGAAGATCGCTACGCGCGCCGCGAGCTGTACCACAGCGACGAACACGGTTATTGCGTGGTGGCCATGACCTGGGGGCCCGGGCAAGGCACCCCCATTCACGACCATTGCGGCATGTGGTGCGTCGAAGGCGTGTGGAGCGGCGCCCTGGAAGTGGTGCAGTACGAGCGCTTGCCAGAGGGTAGCGACGGCCTGTGGTGTTTTCAGCCGGTAGGCTCCATTCAGGCCGGTCCGGGTTCCGCCGGCAGCCTGATCCCGCCGCACGAGTACCACACCATCCGCAACCCCAGCGACGACACGGTCGCCGTGAGCTTGCACGTCTATTCCGGCAACATGACCCATTGCGCCGTGTTCCAGCCCAAGGGCGACCAGCACCACTACGAACGCCTGGATCGCAAATTAAGTCTCGACCCGGTCAATTGAACCCGGCATAATAGGCGTTCGTTCTTGGCCGGTGTGGCGGAATGGTAGACGCGGTGGACTCAAAATCCACTGGCAGCGATGTCGTGTAGGTTCGAGTCCTATCACCGGTACCAAAGAATGATCAGCAAAAAAGCCCCTCAAACGGGGCTTTTTTTGTGACTGCCTTCCATGCACCGCTGTCGATGGATAGCTAACCTGGCCCGTGCTCGCAGTCAACGCACCCGATGCCTGCTTGATGCGGCTGTGTATTAAGGTAGTCCCAAATAGCCAGGGTGGCCGATGTCATGACACTGCTGTTTGCAATCGGTTTTGTCCTGTTGCATGCAGTAGGTATTTTGTTTTTGCCTAAGCACGCGATAGGTGCGTCGTATGCCTTTCTGGTGATCGCCCCTTTGCTCGCCGCTGGCGCCGCGTTGTATCGCGCACGCAAGGTTGGATTCGCGCCTTCGCACGGCTGGAGCTTGGCGGCGCTGGGTTTGCTGCTGTGGACGCTGGGCATGGTGAGCAGCATGCTTGGGGACATTTTCCTCAACAACAGCAACACCGCGCCTGGCGAAATCATGTTGCTCTACGTGCTCTACGGCGTACCTATTTTCTATGCCGTTGCTATCCTCGGCATAGAAAACGACAGTCGGACGCAACGCATCATCGACGCAGTGCTGGCCATATCGCTCGGCTACCTGTACTACGCGCTCATGTTTTCATGGACGACGTTGCGAGGCGACAACAGCCCGCAATCCACATCGATGATCGCCATGATGTTCGATGTGGAAAACACCTTCCTCGCCATCACCACAACCGTCCGTTTTCTTGCGTCCAATACTCTGAAAGAACAATATTTCTTCGGCGTAATGGCGACATTTACCTGCCTATACGGCATCGTGGCCGCTTACTACAACCATT
>DATJMR010000023.1:0-10112 GCA_035508595.1 Dyella sp. | reverse complement strand
AAGGCACCCACAGGCGATATTGCTGATCGCTGGCGAGCGTCAAGCGCAGCAAGTGGCCTTTGCTATCGTAAACAGCCGTCGATGAAGGCGACCAGCTTCGCAGTGGTGGATGCGGCCACCAGCGGCAGGCCGCGAGCACGCCCAGCACCAACAGTGCTGCAACGAGCCAGTTTTGCCAGCGTACGATCCAGCGGCGGGCGATGGGCAGAAACTTCATGGGCGCGGATATCTGCATGCGTACCTGAAATGGTCTCCCCTCCTACGGCGCGCAGGAGAGGAAGACACATGTCACGTTCGACACATTCAAGGCTTGTCGATCACCTTCAACGACATCCCACCTGCCGAGCGCGCCTGCAAAGTTCGGTCGTACATCGACTCGGCATAAGCAGGCGGCACCGCGAACGTACCCGCGTTCGTGGCGCGTATGCGATACACGAATTCGCGCACGTCCGGCGTCGCTTCGCCGTAGATCACCACGCGGTCCTCGCGGATATCCGCGTATTCCGGATGCCAAGTCGATTGCGACAAGCCGATCGGCGAACGCCATGCTGGCGGAGCGCTGGAATTGCTATCGCTTGTGTTGCCGCTGTCGCTCGAATTGTCGCTATTCTGCGCGGCGTTCACCGCCGGCGGCGGCTCGATCACCGGTTCGAAACCGCCAGGCAGGAGATCCACGATCGCGACATTGCCGACCGCGTCGCTACCCGTTGCACGGATCTTTACGTGCACATCGATTTCTTCGCCCAATGTCACGGAATCCAACGATTTGCCTTGCGTATCGGTGTACTCGCGCACGATCTCCATGCCGTTGGCGATAGCTTTGTCCGGTTGCACGCTGTCGTAACCGCTTTGGCTGGCGACACGCCACGCCGGCAGACTGCTCTGATTGACGAAGCGCAGCTTGGTCGCCGCCGCATCCCAGCTGCCCGCTTGCAGCAGGTTGCCCTGCACGCTGGAGATGGTCTTGGCAGCGCCGTCGTCATGCACTTCCTGGATACTCAGTTTGTCCAGCTCGCCGCCTGTCTGGCCGGCGTAGCTGTCCAGAGCAAGAATCGTCATCGACGAAGACAGCGTGTTGTAGTCGTTGTGCGCCAACGGCCATGCGATGTTTTCGAACACGCGCGCCGGCAACGCTTTCGCGCGCTCCGGAAAGTGCCGCGACAACAGATAGAGCACGCTCGCATCGCGCACCAATGGATCGTAGTAGTAGCTGTAGGTGAACGTGTCGTCGGGTTTCGTACGCGTCAGCACCCGCTCTGGACCGGCCATCAAGCGATTGGCTTCGTCGTCCTGCTTGAGCAATTTGTAGGAGGCGGCCAACCATGCTGCGGCCAGGTCGTTCTTCCAGACCTGCGGATAGGCCTCCTGCAGGCGCTTCTGAATCGAAGCCAAGGCATTGGTCGTTACATTGCCCTGGCGCGTCAACAGGTACGCCGCATAAGCGCGCTGGCGCAACTTGTCCAGCGAATCCATGCCTTCGTCGGCGGCCAGCTGCTGCAGGTATTTGTTACCCCCGTCGATCATATCCTGCGGCACGGCGGTGCCGCGGTCGCGCGCTTCGAGCAGGAAGTTCATCACATACGCCGAGACAAACGGTTCCGAATCGGGCGTAGCCGCCCACAAACCGAAACCGCCTTCGCTGTTCTGACGCGCATGCAGCACATCCAGCAGTTTATTGATGGCCTCCTCGTTGGTGATCTTTTTGGCGTCTTCGCCGCCGTAGGCCGGCTGCAAGGCGTGCGCGAAGACCGGCACTTGCGGCCATTTCGCCACCACAAGCCGGGGCATCGCCATGCTCACCACCTGCTCGCTGCAATAGTTTTGGTAGTTGACGAGATAGCTGGTGATGCCCTGCGCCAGCACGATCGGCAAGGGCGACATCGCCGCATCGCGTGCCACGTAAGCGTCGAACATGTGCCGCAGAGGCGACACTTCCGACTGGCTGCGTGTCAGTACCTGACCGACATCGACCTGGGTACGGTAAGCCGATGCGGGACGCACAGACACATCCACGGCTTGACGCGCGGACTTGCCGGCATACGCCGCCGTAAAGACGAGATGGCCGGAGCCGAGTCTGTCGGTGGCTTTGACGCGGAACTTCACCACGCCTTCGCGCATCTCCGCCAGACTCACATTTTGCGTGGGAGCGCCGACCACTTGCAGTTGCGGCCCCGTTTGCAACGTCACCGCGACCGGAACCTGTTTGCCACCCAGACCCGTCAGGTTGTTGGCAACACCGACGCTGACGTCGGTTTCGTCGCCGGGCGCCAGGGTGGTCGGTACATTCGGAGAGAGCACGAAGTCGCCACGCACCGTCGTGGCGCCCTCAAACGTGCCAACCCGATCCGGCGAAACAGCTACCGCCATCACGCGCAACTTGCCGTTGAAATAGTCAGGCACGGTGTAAGTGAAGTCCTTATCGCCATCGACATCGACGATACCCGACCAGAACACCACAGGCTTATCGCGCTTACGCTTGAACGGATTGAGCTGACGCCCGATCGCCGCATCCGCGTCGCCGCCCGGCGCCGCCGCCAGCGCCATCAGTTTTTCGAAGTCCGGCAGGATCAGATCGAGGATCTGCGATGTCTGCACTTCAAGCATCTTCTTGCGGAAGAAGAACGCCAGCGGATCGCCGAGCTTGTAACGCGCCACCTGCAGAATGCCCTCATCTACGGCAAACACAACGACTTTCGCCGGATGCTCCGCATGCAACGTGAAGGTAACCGTGTCGCCCGGCTTCACCACGTCGGGCGACACGACCTTGATCGCATCTCGACGTGCATCCAGATTCACCGAGAAAGGCACCACGCCATAACTTAGCGGGCTCATGAAGATTTCATCCGACGACGGATCCCGGACGAACTGCACGTTGATGTAGCCGTTGCCTTCGAAATCCTTAGGTATGGCGATCTGTTGCACCGAGCTGGTGGTATCCGTGTGGAACCATGCGTGCGCATACACCTTGTCGCGCTCGATGGTGATCAGGCCACTGCCCGCATAAGGTGCGCGGATGGAAACATTGACGGTATCGCCGGGTTTGTAGTCGGCCTTCTCCAGATTGAGTTGCAGTTCCGCGTTGCGGTCGAGCGAGCGCGAAAGATTCGCATCGCCTGCCACGGAGTAACTGACACGATTCACTTCCACGCGATCTGTGCCGCGCAAGATCACCAGTGCGTAATTGCCCGGCTTGTCGGTGGGCAGGTCGACATCGAACCCACCTTCCGCAATGCTCAGCGGCTGTTCGCTGACCTGGATTTCCTTGAGCTTGGATTCGTATTTGTAGACACCTGAATCTTGCTTGGTGAGCACCGACACGTAGCGCCGTTCGATCAATTGCGCCTTGAGTCCATCCAGCTTGATCGACTTGGCTTGTGGGTCGATCGCAACCAGATGCACCTTGCGCACGGCGTTGCGGCTGACGTAATCAAGCGAGTCGTCGCTGCGATAGCCGACCAGCCAATCGTTGCTGGATACCAGTGTTTGCGTGGCAGCCGCCACGCCGCGACCACCATCGGGTTCGTGCGCCTTGACCAGAAAATACAGCTGGTATGTGGCATCCGCGTATTTTTTCAGATCGAGATCGAATTCGGCATGGCCTTTGTCGTCGGTTTTACCGTCTTGCAAGGTTTCGTCGTAACCATCCTTGGCGCGGCGCACATCGTAGAAGTGGTAATCGGGCCAACTGCGGAACGCCGGCCACGCCGGACGCAACGTCAACGACGCCTCGACGCGGCGATCCGCGGCCGGCGTGCCAAACAGGTTTTGCGCGTCGACCAGGCCTTTGAGTCCGGCGGGCTTCACCCAGCCTTCGACGACTTGGCTGGACAGCTTCGCCGTCACCTTCATGCGGTCGGGCTGGAATTCCTTCACTTGCACGGTGGTATTGCCGATCTGCGTATCGGCCTTGCCGTCGCGCACGATGTACAAGTTCACCGTCCACGTACCGGTGGGTGCGGTTTCGGCTGGCGTATAGGTCAATTCGCCAAAGCCGGAGTCGTCCATCTTCAGCGGCCATTGTTTGACCGTGACGCCGCGGGGGTCGACCATTTCAGCCTGCAGCGGAATGCCGGCGACATCGCGCAACCAGCTGGCCGCCCGCACGATCAAACCGATATGGATGTCGTCGCCGGGCCGGTAGATGCCGCGGTCGGAGAACAGATACGCAGACAGCGTCCCAGGGTTGGCGGCGCTGGCTTCCCCACCGATATCGAAACGCGAGTAGTCGAGCTGCCGATCGCTGCCACCGATTGGCAGAAACGACAGGTCGTCGGCTTTTTTGACGACATACAGCGAGGGGCGCTTCTCGCGATCCAATCCTTTGAAGGTCGGGAAATGCACGGCGCCGTCCGCGCCCGTGTCCTGCTCGAACAACGTCTGGCCGTTCACGGCGAGCACCGAGACGTTGGCACCCGCGACCGGCTGACCGGTGCGGATCGATTGCACGAAAACGTCTTGGCTGCCATCCAACGACCGCTTCACCAGCATGCCGAGGTCGGTGACGACGATCAGGCGGCTGTCCTGCGCGGAAGATTCGTCCTCGCCATTGCCGGCATCATCGCTGGGCGTCGACGCGGACGAGTCCGTATCCGGATCCAGCTGTGCTCCAGGTGGTGGTGGCGCGATGCCTTGCTTTGCATAGGCCTTGGCCTTCGCCGCCTGCTCAGCCTGCTTCTTGGCCTGCGCCGGGTCGAAATCGTACAGATGCAGCAGAAAAACGCCGCGTTTGCCGGACTGCAGATATTGTCCAAGATCGACGCCTTCGTAATGCGCATGCGCGGGATCGCCCGACGGGAACGCACGCTTGAGTTCGAAGCGATCGACGATGTGCTCTTCGGTGAAATCGTAGGGAAGCTGCGGATGCTTGTAGTCGCCTTGATTGAGGCTGACCAGATGCTGCAATTGATCCGGCAGAACGCGGCCGATCTGCAAGCGCATGCCGGCCATGTTGCGCGACACCACCGAAACTCGCTTGCTGCCGCTGAGCGAAAGTAGCGAGCCGTCGGCCATGAAGCGGAGCAGTTTCGGATAATCCGGCACGGTGACCACCGTGTTCATCGGCTTGCCCAATACATAGCCACCGAAGGACTTCAACCCTTTGTCCACACGCACGTAGATGCGCTGGCGGGGACTGGCGTGGAATTTGAAGCTTTGCAGCGCCTGGTAGTCGTTTTCCGTCGGCACGACTTCCAGCGGAAGCTTCTGCGATTTGCGAAGGATATCTTCGCCGACTTCATCGGCGCTCCACGCATACGCTTCCGATGTTTCGCTATCTTGGTCGCCCTGATTGTCTTGATTGTCTTGATCACTCCCGCGTGCGGCATTTGGATTGCGCTCCGGCAGAATCCAGGCGTGCACCAGCCCCGCCAAATCGCTATCGCGCACGGCGCCGCTCAGGTTGATCACCATCACCTGCTCGGGTTCGTATTTGTCGTTGTCCACCAGCGTGGGACTAATATCGTCCACGGTAAGGCTGTACAGGCCCGGCACGCGTACGCGGGTGTTCAACGGGTTATCAGTGCCGTTGCCGCCGCGCACACTGCGCACGCCGCTGTCGAGCGCGAGCATCACCGCGCCGTCGTCGCGCGGCAAATCCAAAGGTTGCGAATGGATCCAGGCACGCAACTTGTATTGATCGTAGGTGACGCTGTACTTCAACGGTGTCGCCGAGTGATCGCCCTGCCCGGCAAGGCTCAACGCAATGCGTTTTTCGAGCTGCGCGGGATCGACGGGATAATTGAAGTCGACGGGAATGATGGTTTTCTTGGCGGTGGGGTCTTGCGGGTCCTGGTAAAACTCGCCTTTGCCGAGCACGGCTTTGAAAGGCTGGGTATCGAATTCGAACTTGTCGTCGGCCATCAGCACGTGACGAGCAAAGGCGTGGGCGACGTCGAAACGAATCTTGTAATGCTGCCCGATCGGCCAATCCGCGGCAGGCGTGAAACGGAGCGTCTTGTCGTCTACCCAAGTCCACTGGCCGTTCGTTTGCGGCTGCATGACGATGCCGTCGGTTACCGGCTTGCCCACCAGCTCGATGGGTGCGGCCGATGCCGAGAACTCGATCTCCAACGGATGAATCGTTACCGGCTGCTTGGTGTAGTCGGTAACGTCCGGTGCGTCGACCTTCCATGTGATACGCACCGGTTCGTGGGGGCGCGGGCGATGTTTGTACCAATGCCACCCCAAACACCCGCAAGCAATAATTAGCACGCTGACCGATGCCACACCGAGGGAGCGTTTGGGGTTGCGCCGAACCGCATACGTCCAACCTGGAGCAGACCAGCTCACCTGCCCGAACAGGGGGCTTAGCAACAGTCCCAGCGCAGCCAATACACCGCGCAGCAGCCTTACGGGCAGGAGGAGCAGAAAACGCAGCAAGTCCATAATGCTTTCCGAAGTTCAATCCGTTAAAGGTCCAAGGCAATGCCTGCCTTGGCGTTCGCACAGCTGTAGGGAAGGATCACGCCGGGTGGGCATGAGCGGCTACGAACGGAATTCCCCATGCGCATGCTGCCCGGGAATCATGGCAGCCTGCGGTCACGATTCTGGCACGAGTGAAAGCGCCGGGGCAGAAGCATGACAAGCTTGAAGCGGGTCAAAGCCCGGGCAGGAAGTCGACTCCCGCCTTTTGCCGTTTCAGGTATCGGAATCGATATCTCTAGCTTGTGCGCGGATCGCTGCCGCCAAGCGGAGAGCCCCAAATAGAAAACGGCCGCCCTGCTCAGGCGGCCGTTCGACCATCCACGATCAAAGCGTGCTGGCGACTTCGCGTACGACCTTGGCCAGAGAAGGATCCTGCATCGCCATATGCATGGTCGCGCGCACCAAGCCGGCCTTGTTGCCGCAGTCGAAACGAGTGCCTTCGAAGCGATAGGCGAGTACTTTGCCCTGCTCCATCAACAACGCTTCGATGGCATCGGTAAGCTGGATTTCGCCGCCGGCACCGGGCTTGGTTTGCTCCAGTAACTGGAAGATGCGTCCGGGCAATACATAGCGGCCAACGACAGCGAGGTTGGAGGGCGCATCCGCCGGCTTGGGCTTTTCGACCATAAAGCGGATCCGCGCGCTGCGCCGATCGATGGGTTCCGCATCGACAATGCCGTACTTGTCGGTTTGATCGTGCGGTACTTCCTCGACCGCGATGACGCCCGCGCTTTCGGTCTCGGCCAGCTCGGACATCTGGCGCAAGGCGCCTTTGCCCTGGTTCCAGATCAAGTCGTCGGGCAGCACGACGCCAAAGGGTTCGTCGCCCACTACCGGCTTGGCGCACAGCACGGCATGGCCAAGACCAAGCGCCTCAGGTTGGGTGACGAAAATCGCGCGCACATGCCTGGGAAGCGTGCCTTGCACCAGGGCCAGCAGCTCGTCCTTTCCCTTCTCCTGCAACTTGGCTTCGAGCTCGTAGGCTTTGTCGAAGTAGTCGGCAATGGCATGCTTGTAACGGTTGGTAACGAATACCAAGGTATCGGCACCCGCATCGACGGCTTCGTCGACCGCATACTGAATCAGTGGTTTGTCCAGAACCGGCAACATCTCCTTGGCAACGACTTTGGTGGCGGGAAGAAAACGCGTGCCCAGACCGGCCACGGGAAACACCACCTTACGCAATGGCTTACTCACTCACTTCTCTCCAATTTCGTTACGGCGAAGCGGAATCACATTGTTCGTTTGCGCCGTGTCGCTCCAACTGAAAGACGGAAGCAGACTGGACACGCACTGGCGCAGCTCATCCTCATCGTAGTTGCTCACTGCGGCGCTGGCTTTGGCCATCTGCGCTTGCAGCAGGTCCCACGATACGGGTCTGTGCTGTGCTAGGAATATCTTGTTGTGTGTCGTCGCACTGTAGTTTTCGAGTGGATGGAACAATTCTTCGAACAATTTCTCGCCCGAACGCAGGCCGGTGTAAACGATCGGTATCTCGGTGCCCGGCTTCTTCCCCGCAAGGCGAATCATTTGCTCGGCAAGGTCGCGAATCTTCACCGGCTCGCCCATATCCAGCGCGAAGATCTCACCGCCTTGACCGATGGCGGCCGCCTGCAAAATAAGCTGCGTCGCTTCGGGAATGGTCATGAAATAACGCGAAATTTCTGGGTGCGTCACCGTTACCGGACCGCCAGCCTGGATTTGTTGGCGGAACAGCGGCACCACGGAACCGGCCGAGTCCAACACATTGCCGAATCGCACCGTGATGAAATGCGTTTTCGAATGGGCATTGAGATTCTGGCACCAGATCTCGGCAACGCGCTTACAGGCACCCATGACGCTGGTGGGATTGACGGCTTTGTCGGTGGAGATCAGCACGAAACACTCCACGCCGGTTTCGCTCGACAGATCGGCCACGGTGCGTGTCGACATGACGTTGTTACGCACAGCCGTGCGCAACTGTCCCTGCAGCATGGGCACGTGCTTGTATGCGGCGGCGTGGAAAACGACCTGTGGCTTGGCGTCGGCGAACAAACGACGCATGGCGATCGCGTCGCCACAGTCGGCAAGCACGCCATTGAGCAACAGCTCGGGATACGCCGCACGCAATTCCTGCGAGATTTGATACAGGTTGTATTCGCACGATTCGACGATGGTCAGCGCGTGCACACCTAGCCGCGCGACTTGCCGGCAAAGCTCCGATCCGATGGAGCCGCCGCCGCCCGTGATCAGCACGCGGCGACCGGTCAGCGTCTCGCGAATTTTCGTCCAATCCAATTCGACGGCATCGCGGCCTAGAAGGTCTTCGATCGACACTTCCTTGATCTGATTGAACTGGGCACGTCCCGCGACCACGTCTTCCAACTTGGGAACGGTGCGGTAAGGCAGTCCGGTTCGGTCGCACAGCTCGACGACCTGACGCATCTGCCGTGCGCTTGCACCAGGCAACGCAATCAACAGCATCTGCACGGCTGCTTCTTTCGCGACCTCGGGAAGCTGTTCCAATGTGCCCAGCACCGGCTTTCCGTTGATGCGCGCGCCGCGCAACGATCGATGATCGTCAACGAAACCAACCACCATATAGCGCGTATCGCGATGCAAATCGCGCGCGAGCGCTTCGCCGGCGCGATCGGCCCCGACGATCAGCACGCGCTGGGTCTTCGCATTCATGAAGAGATCGACGCGGCTGTCCTTCCAAAAACGATACGCCAGGCGCGGCGCACCCAAGAACAATGCCAGCACGAACGGATAGAGCAACAAAATCGAGCGCGGCACACCGTCAAGGCGCCCGTACAAGAACAACGCCACGCCAATGGCCACCATGCCGACGAGGGCGGCGCGCAAGATATTCCACAGATCCGGCAAACTGGCAAAACGCCAGACGCCTTTATAAAGACCGGTCCAGGCGTACACCAAACCCTGTACGAACAATACGATCGGAAACTCGTACGGCTCGAACGTGATAATCAGCTTGGGGTCCAAGGCATAACGCAACTCCTTGGCGACCCACCAAGCCAGCGCCGTGACCAGCAAGTCGTGCAAGACGACTGCCGCCCTCGGATGAACTGTGCCGACCCATTTACGTATGGACATAGCGAACCTTGTATCGATCTCGCTGGACCAGACGGTGTTTGGCGTAGAACCAAACGGCCGCTGCGACCGCATAAGTGACGATGCAGGCTATTAGCCCCATCCTTGGATTTTCGAACGCCAACGCGGCCATCGGTGCCGCGACCAGCACATTCCACCCCAGATACCACGCTGCGCTGACAGCATGCGTATGGCCCCTGCGCACGATCCACTGATACAGATGTTCGCGGTGCGCAGTGTACCAGCGGCGTCCTCTTAGGATACGTACTAGCAGGGTAAGGCTTGCATCCGTCACGAAAGCTGAACTGAGAATCAGTGCAGGCCATACCGCCGGCCAATAGACGTGCCAGGTCATCGCGGTCAACCCAAAAACCAAGAGACCGATGCTGCCGCTCCCGACATCCCCCATAAAAATGCGCGCTGGCGGGCGGTTGTAGTACCAAAATCCCACGCAAGATGCTGCGACGCATGCGGATGCTGCAGCCAGCGTGGGCTGGCCGATCGCCCATGCCAACACGGTTAGACCGAACGTCACAAAGATGCCTTGCTGCGCCAGCAGTCCGTCGATGCCGTCCATGAAGTTGTGCAAATTGACGCTC
>DATJMR010000022.1:0-3175 GCA_035508595.1 Dyella sp. | reverse complement strand
TCATTCCTTCATTCATCCACGCAAACAACGTACATGGACGTGACTATTGACCGTGCGTGCACGTTTTATCGATAAGCCGTATCGGAAGCTTCATTCAGTTCATGGGAGGATGTGTGAAATGCCGCAAACACGATCGGCGTGGGAGTCCCCGCTGGCCCGGCCGCCAAGCTTGTCTCCTCCGCTTGGATCGTTGCACGAGTTGCGCGATCTGGCGTTGCGCTGTCATGACTGCCCGCTCTGGAAGCATGCCACGCAAACAGTGTTCGGCAAGGGACCTGCGCACTCGTCCTTGATGCTGGTGGGCGAACAGCCCGGTCTGCAGGAGGACGCCGCGGGCGAGCCGTTCGTCGGACCGGCCGGAGCGCTGCTGGACCGTGCGTTGAAGGACGCAGGGCTGGAACGCCACGATGTCTATCTCACCAATGCCGTCAAGCACTTCAAATACGAGTTGCGTGGCAAGCGCCGCTTGCATAAGCGCGCCAATGCCGCGGAGCAAGCCGTTTGCCGCGAATGGCTTGCGGCGGAACTGCGCGAAGTGCGCCCGCAACGCATCCTGGCGCTCGGCGCGATGGCGGCGCAGGCCTTTTTCGGCACTACCTTTCAGCTCACCATGAGCCATGGCCGCTGGTTCCGGTTGAACGGCGGGGTCGAGGTCATGGCCACCTGGCATCCCTCTTCGGTACTGCGTTCCATCAACCGCGATACCCACGATCATCGCTATCAGCAACTGGTAGAGGACCTGCGTGCGTTCGTGGCAGGCCCGGAGCATGCGCATGCGGTGCCTGCGGGAAGAAGGGCGGGATAAACCGCTACCGTGGCTGGCGGCGTGCAACCAGCCACTGTGTGGATGGGTACGTTCGCCTGCCATGCGCGGCGCTTTTTCCTGCGGCTGGGCAAGCTACGCCATCCCCGTTGCGCAACTGCGTTTGCCGAGAAAAACGGCTATCGCGCGAGGCCGATCGTTATTGGAGATAAAGAACATGCAAGCGAGCGAAATCATGACTGCCGATCCGCGCTGCTGCTCGGCGCGCGACTCCCTGCAGGGCGTCGCCAAGATCATGCTGGAAGAAGATGTCGGCGTAGTGCCCGTGGTGGACGAGCAAAAGAAGCTGGTCGGGGTGATTACCGACCGCGACATCGTCCTGCGTTGCGTAGCGGTCGGCGAATCGCCGGAGACGTGCGTCGTGGATGCCTGTATGACGGCACCGGCCGTGTCGCTGACGGAAGACGCCAGCGTGGAAGACGTTGCCAACGCCATGGCGAAAGAGGCCGTGCGCCGTATTCCCATTACCGACAAGGAAGGCCACCTCTGCGGCATCGTTGCGCAAGCCGATCTGGAACATTCCGGCGCACGCTCGCAGAAAGAAAAGGTATCGCAGCGCGTGTCGACACCGCACTGATCGGCATGCCTACATCATGAATCCATTGATCGAAGCATCGCCTGTTTTTCCCGTCGGTGTTCAACCCCAACCAGCACCGCCGCCGGACCCGGTAAAACCACCGAGTCCGGCGCCGCCGCTACCTGATCCGGGACCGCCCGTGCCGCAACCTGGCCGTCCTCCGCTGATCGATCCGAATCCACCGCCGCCGCCGATCGGCGATCCACGCCCGCCGCCGAGCTGGCGGCCGGTCGCTTACCTGATCTGAGTCCTCGTTGGCGGTGAGCGAAGGCGAACCCCAACATAAGCATGTTGATTGTCACCCGTTGGGGTTCGGCTGCGCCTCACCCCAACCTACGGCTACATCGGCGGCAACGCCGCCACCGATTCGGCGCCGTGCGGGTCCAGCTCTTCGGCCAATTTCAAATGCAGGTCCAACGTGGGCAGCGTGGCTTGCGCCAGGCTGCGAATCTCCGGATTCGCACTGTGCGCCGCCGCGTTGAACAAGTCGATCGCCTTGCGGTGATCCTGCACGATCGCCTCGTCATAGGCGTGATCGAACGCGCTACCGCGAAGCGCGCGCAATTGCCGTGTTTTCTGTTGCACCTCAGGCCCAGGCTCCGCCGACACGTTCACACGATAACGCCATGCCAGGCTGGCAAGCTTGCGATTCACCTGCGTGCAATCGTCCACGATGCGCTTGGCCATGTATTGCACCAGCGCCGTGGCCGAGGTTTTCAGGGCCAATTGGCTCAGCGTGACTTCCGTGGCGGACACGTTTACCGCCTGCCGCAGGAAACGGCGATCGTCCTTGCTGATGTGGCCATGCATGCGCACCGGATGGTCGGCGCTGTCTTTCAGCTGGACATAGATCACCAGCGCGATGAGGGCAAGCATGCCGATCAGTAGCGAAATCTTCGTCAGGTCCATGCTTCTTCGGCGGCTTCGGCAACGTCGTCGCGCGGGTTGTCGCGGCGGCCGAGCTCAGCCATATGCTTGCGGTTGCGGCTGATCTGGCTGCCGCCCTTCTGACCGGCTTTGCGTGCTTCTTCAGGCGTAAAGCGATGGGCACGTCCACGTGCATGGGCAATGCGGCCGCCGAGGCTGGCTACTTCGCGGCGCCGGCGCTCATCCATGGCGGCAAAACCCCGGGGCGTAAGGTTGGTTTCGTCGTGATCGGACATACAGGCACTCATGACGCGAATGGCAGGAGCGCTGAGTTTTAATCCTCCGGCCTCGGAAGGGCGTGAACGTATGGAAAAGAGCAGGTGAACGGCCGAGCAGTTGCAGCCCGGCCCGAGTCGAGCGAGAAGGTGCTAGATGCGCCCGAGATGGCGCGGATGGCCGAACAGCATGCCGCCCCGCCCAGTCATGCTGCTCTTCAGTGGACGGCTGGATTTCATGGCCAGTCGGTTGCGCCGCACCAGGCCAAGGGCAACATCCTCATAAGCTTGCTGAAGCGCGACGCGTTGTTCGCGATGACGCATGCATGCCTGCTCGAAGTGACCGATTAAGCGTTGCACTTCGGCATCCTTCACCAAGGCCAGCAGGAGGCCCCAGGCTTGCTCGTTGTATTGTTCCACCATCAGCAGTGCCTGCATGGCAGGCAGTAGCGGAATGTCGGAGTCACCGACTTGCCGCTCGGCGGCTTTCAGCAGCACCAGGAAAGGTTCCTGGCGTTCTCCCAACTGCTCCATGTCCGGTTTGTCGGCCAGCACGTCCAGGGCCTGGGTAAGCAGATGGGCATGTTCGATGAGCATGCCGACGAACGCCTGCAGCGGCGACAGGTCCAGGGC
>DATJMR010000021.1:0-4553 GCA_035508595.1 Dyella sp. | reverse complement strand
TAGGTTGGTTTCTCCATGTCGAAGCGTGAAATAAAGCGTTATGAATTCGGACAGCGCCGATCATTGAATGTTGCTGGTAAGACTCAGCAGAGGCAGCAGGATGGCCGCCATGATGATCGCGACGAATCCTGTCATGACAATCGTCAAGGCGGGTACAAGCGCGGCCAGCAGACGATCGATCGAGCGCCGGCTCTCCAGCTCGAACGTATCGGCCACTTTCAGCAACATGGTGTCGAGCTGCCCGGCCTCTTCGCCTACCTGCACCATTTGAATGGCCAGGCGCGGAAAACGCTGCGATTGCCCAAGCGCGAGACTCAGGCCATTGCCGCCTTTGACCATCTCGGTGGCCTGGACCAGCGATTCATCCAGTGCACGATTGGAGGTCACCATCCGTGCGATACCCAATGCCGACAGCAGCGGCACGCCGTTCTTGACCAACGTGCCCAGCGTGCGCGCCAGACGCGCGGTTTCCACCTTCAATACGAGCGGACCGACCAGTCGTAGTTTCAAAAGGCGCTCATGCCAAGCCAAACGCAGGGCCGGATCGCGCATACGCGCGCGCCACACCAGCACGCCGCCGACGATCAACACCAAGATCAACCACCACCAACTCTGCAACGTGGTGCCGATGGCCAATACCACGCGAGTGATCCACGGAATGGGCACCTGCATGTCCTGAAAGATCGGCACGAACTGCGGCACGACATAGGTGAGCAGCAACAATAACGAACCCAGCACGCCGACCATCAGGAACGCCGGATAGATCAACGCATTGATAATGCTTCCGCGCAGCTGCTGCGAGCGTTCGAGATAATCGGCGAGACGGCGCAAGGTGTCTTCCAGCGAACCACCGACTTCGCCCGCGCGCACCAATGCGATATAGAGCTTGGGAAACACGCCGTGCTCTTCGTCCATCGCCTGCGACAACGGCGTACCGCCGCGCACGCGGTCGCGCACGCGCTCGATCAGTTTTTTTGCGTGCTCGCCCTCAGGCAAATCCATGAGGATGCCCAGCGCGCGATCGAGCGGCTGCCCCGCGCCCAACAAGGTGGCGAGCTGATGCGTGAATTGCGCAAGTTGGTCGCCGCTGAAAGGACCGCGTTTGAAGAATCCGGCAAATCCGCCGCTTCCGCCGCCCGCATCGGCCGGCTTGGCTTCGAGCGGCGTGTGCCCCTGATCCTGCAGACGCACGATCACTTCGTCCAGGCTGGCGGCCTCCATTTGTCCCTGGACGATTTCGCCGGAAGCGCTGACGGCGCGGTAGCGGAATTGGCTCATGACCGCACCCTGTCCGCGCGCCCCTTTCGGGGCGAGACGAAAGCGGCGCCGTTATCCTTCCTGCGTAACACGCAACACCTCCTCGATGGTGGTGATGCCAGCGACCGCCTTGGCGATGCCGTCTTCGTACATGGTGCGCATGCCTTCGGCGCGCGCTTGACGCTCGATCTCGCCGGCATCGGCCCGTTGCATCACCAGACGGCGCAGCGAATCGCTCATCACCAGAAATTCCATGATGGCGCGGCGACCTCGGTAGCCGGTGGGATTGGATGCGCTGCTGCCGGGCTTCCACAAGCGGATGGGACGTTCGTCGGTGTATTTCTCCAGCTCGAATTGCTTGACGACTTCCGGCGGCGCTTCGTAAGCGATGGCCGTTTCCGCATCGAGTCGACGCACCAGGCGCTGCGCAAGAATGCCGTTGACGGTCGAGCCGAGCAGATAATCTTCCACGCCCATGTCGAGCAAACGCGTGACGCCGCCCGACGCGCTGTTGGTATGCAGCGTGGACAACACCAAGTGACCGGTGAGCGCGGACTGGATGGCGATGCGGCAGGTTTCCAGATCACGCATTTCGCCGATCATGATCACGTCCGGATCCTGGCGCATGATCGAGCGCAGCGCATTGGCGAAATCCAGCCCGATCTGCGGCTTCACCTGAATCTGGTTGATGCCCTCCAGCTGATATTCCACCGGATCTTCGACGGTGATGATCTTCACGCCCGGCGTATTGATCTTCGACAACGCGGTGTACAGCGTGGTGGTTTTGCCCGAACCGGTAGGGCCGGTCACCAACAAAATGCCGTGCGGACGTTCCAGCACTTCGACGAAACGATGCTGAAAGTTGTCGGTGAAGCCCAACGATGCGAAATCGAACACCACCGTTTCGCGATCGAGAATACGCATCACCACCGATTCGCCGAAACTGGTGGGCACGGTGGACACGCGAAGATCCAGCTCCTTGCCCTGCACGCGCAATTGAATGCGTCCGTCTTGCGGCAAACGGCGCTCGGCGATGTTGAGTTTCGCCATGATCTTTACGCGGCTGATCACGGCGGCGGTGGAACTGGACGGCGGCGCTTCCACTTCATGCAGCACGCCGTCGATGCGGTAACGCACCTTCAGACGATTCTCGAACGGTTCGATGTGCACGTCGGAAGCGCGTTGTTCCACCGCGCGCTGCAAAATCAGATTGACGAGGCGGATCACCGGCGCTTCGGACGCCAGATCGCGCAGATGTTCGACATCGTCTTCTTCGGCGGCGCTGCCGTCGAGGTTCTCCACGATGGCGCCCATCGCGGAGCGGCCCTGGCCGTAATAACGTTCGATCAAATCGTCGATTTCCGATCGAAGGCCGATGCACAACGCGACCGGCTTGCCCGAAGCAAGACGCACCGCGTGCAGCGGATAAGTATCGGCCGGGTCCGCCACCACCAGCGCAAGGCTGTCGTCGCCCAAACGCGCCGGCACGACGTGTTGCTGCTTGAGAAACCGCACGGAAATATCGAGATCGGCCGGCGGCATATCGGGCGCATCGCGCGCTGCCAGCAACGGTGCCTGCAGGCGCTCGGCCCAGGCTTCGGCAAGATCGCGCTCGGACACCAATCCGAGTCGGGCGAGCAGCGCCGTCAGCGTGCCTTCCGGGGCTTCCTCGTGCAGGCGCTTGGCGCGCACCAGGTCGTTGTCTTTCAGGCGCCCGCGCGCGACCAGCAGCGCGCACACTGCCGACTCGTGGTCTTCCGTGCCTTTCATCGTCCCTAGGGACGCCGGCTTCAACGCTGCCGACATGTTCCACCCCGTTGGTCGTTATGGAATTTCAGGCCTTCGGCGTCCCCACACGTCGAATGGCGAATCCCATTCGTAACACATCCACAAAGTGGCTGGCGAGCCTTGCTTTGAAGCCGTGATCGTGCACCGGGGCGTTCGTTCATGCTGCAACGCGCGAAGATTTAGCAAAAACGTGACGTCTTGACGGCATATGGGACAATGAAACCTTTAAAAGGGTTCTGCATGCCGCTCATCGATATCGGGGCCAACCTCACCCACGAATCTTTCCAGCACGACTTTCAGGACGTGCTGAAACGTGCGCTGGCGCACGACGTGATTCAAATGATCGTCACGGGGGCGTCACATACCGGTAGCGATCAGGCACTTGAGCTTGCCCGTACTCATCCCGGCATGCTTTACGCCACGGCGGGCGTACATCCGCATCATGCGGTCGATTACAACGATCTGACCGATACGCACCTGCGAAACCTTGCGCGCTCGCCGGAAGTTCGCGCCGTCGGTGAAACCGGCCTGGACTATCACCGCAACTATTCGCCGCGCGATGTGCAACTCACGGTGTTCGAGCGTCAACTGCAGATTGCCGTGGAAGTAGGCAAGCCGTTGTTCTTGCACCAGCGTGACGCCCATCACGATTTTCTAGCCTTGCTCAAACGCTATCGCGACAAAGTACCCGCCGTGGTGGTGCATTGCTTTACCGATACGCGCGAAGCCTTGCTCGACTATCTCGCTCTGGATTGCCACATCGGCATCACTGGCTGGATCTGCGACGAACGCCGCGGCACGCATCTGCGCGAGTTCGTGCGCGAGATTCCCGCCAATCGCCTGATGATCGAAACGGATGCGCCGTATCTGCTGCCGCGCACCGTGCGTCCACAGCCTAGCCATCGACGCAACGAGCCGATGTATCTGAAGCACATCTGCGAGGAAATCGCGCGCGATCGCGGCGAGCCTGTAGAGGTGACGGCGGCCAACAGCACAGCCGCCGCGAAAGCGTTCTTCGGCTTGTAATCTGGGTCGTCACGATGACCCTGGCGGCACGCCACGCATCAGGGTAGGAGCGTGCGCGTGTCGCCAGGCGCCAATCCATCCAACGCATACTCGCCAATTCGCACGCGTATCAACCGCAACGTTGGAAACCCCACCGCCGCCGTCATCCTGCGCACCTGTCGATTGCGCCCTTCGCGCAGCGTGACCGACAACCAGCTGGTGGGAATGTTTTTGCGAAACCGGACAGGCGGATCGCGCGACCACAGCCATGACGGTTCTTGTGCATGATCGGCCACGGCGGGCAGCGTCGGTCCATCGTTCAGCGTCACGCCGCGACGCAACGCTCGTAGCGCTTCATCGGTCAGTGCGCCGTCCACTTGCACCAGATAGGTTTTCGGCTGCTTATGTTTCGGATCGGTCAAGCGATGCGCCAAGGCGCCATCGTCGGTGAGCAGAAGCAAACCTTCGCTGTCGTGATCCAGGCGACCGGCGGGATAGACGTC
>DATJMR010000020.1:0-6373 GCA_035508595.1 Dyella sp. | reverse complement strand
CACGAGTCTGCCAAGACAATCGGTGAGCACCTACGTTTCACTTGGCGCCGAGTCGCAGGTCGGCACGTTCAGGGGAGCTCAAATACCCAGGCAAGGTTCGGCTTATGACGAGGCGGATCGAGCGTATGTAAACAGTCAAATCGAAAATGTATTGCATCGGTGCGGATATCAAACTACGCGGTCCGGTCCGGCCAGCTTCCCCGTGATCCATGCGACCAACCCTCAAACGGGGCGTGTTTTCTATGTTTATCCCAGGGTGTCGTCCACCGCCTCAGCCAATATCCCTGCCAGTCGCATACAAACGGCTGCTCCAAACGTGCTCGCCGTAGTGACGATCGATCCTAATGATCGTCAGACCCTAGGTGGGCTTTATTTTGTTCCTTTTTGATATCGCCCGATTTCACCGTTTATTCCGTTGAGTGCACAGAGCTATGTCCATGGCGATCTCGCTTCGATGCTGAGACGACTCATATGGCGGCCCTTCTCGTGCTTTGCCGGGTCCGAATGCCGAGGTCGCGTTTCTCCCTTGAGGCAGGAGGGTGCTTTTCATGTTCAGTATCAAGAATCACATTGGCGTTCACATGGGCTCCGACGTCCACACGGGCACCAAGAAGTCGGGGGGCGGTGATGACCGTGGTTCCACGAAGACCGCGCCGGCGTCGATAACGACATCCGGAAACGCTTTTCCCGCTTCGGCGGCAACGGGAAAACCTACCGGGCTGCTTGGGCGCTTCTCCGTATCCGATCCATACACGGCCATCACGTTGCCGGGTGATTCGACCACTTACTTCGTCAAGGGCACATCGAAGACGAGCAGACCTCAAGCGCTGTACACGCAAGATTCTCAAACAGGTGTGTTCAAACAGACGTCCAAACAGGCGATGGCCGATGGCCGTGGCGTATGGAAACTCGCCAGCGGCTTGCCGGCAGGCGCACCACCTGCGCCCGTGGACAAGGGGCAGCCAGGTTCCGCTGCAAGCAGTTCGGCCTCTGCTGTTTCGGGAGGTTCGTCCGCGGCTGGGGACGCGAACGCGGACTTGAACCAAGTGTTGGACGACATATCGACTTATCACGACTTGAATCTCGGTTTGGTCGACCCCGACAAACCGCCGACTGTCTCAGTGTCGGGCGTGTCGGGTGGCGCGGCGTCTTCATCGAGCACTTCTACCGCCACGGCATCGCAGGCGTCCTCTTTGCCAGCGCCACAGGCAAGTACTTCGTCGGCTTCGGCTTCGGGCGTCGCCTCTTCGTCGGGTGCGCCGGCGGCCACTGCTTGGCCAAGCACGGCATCCTCCTCGAGCGCGCCTATCGCTACGACATCGCGAGGCTCTGCCGGAACAGCCGCCCATGTATCGCTGGACGTGCAAATGGCGCAGAAGGGCGCATCCGTGGGACGAAAGCTGCGCACAAAGATTTTGCTTCGTAGGTACCATGCCGTTTTCCAGTTTCATGGAAAACAGCTGCCAACGGTGCGCTCGACACCGAGAAACACAAGTGTCGCGTTGGAAAATAGAAATTATGTATCAGAGGCAGTTAAATTGATTTTGCAACGCAGTGGATATCGCGTCGTCGACGATTGCACGGCTATTTATTCCAGGGATTTGCTTTTGGTGAGCGATGCCGCGACGGGCAAAAGATTTAATATTTATCCCAAAATATCGACTGACGGGAAGTGCCAGCTCCCTCTGCATTTCTCAAAGAATGCTTCGTCTTTACTTGCGGTGGTGACGATCAATCCTCTCGATCATCGGTCGCTGGACTCGCTTTACCTCATTCCTTTAACGCCATAGTGTCGGATTTTCGCCTGCTTCTTCAGGTGCGCGCCGATCCGTTGTTTTCTGCCTGTTGAAATTCGGCGGCTTCAAATCGCTCGATGACATCGTCAACGCCAATCAGGTCCATTACGCCCGGCTTTTCGATCTTGGTTCCCCATGGGAGATTCATCGCAGGCTTGCCTAAATACTTGCGCGCAGCCGCGTCATATTTATCGACACACCAACGGCGGTCCGAATAAGGACCGGAGCGCGCTGGGTTGCTGGCGGCGTGCAATCCCAGCACTTTCAATCCCACGGCATTCGCCACGTGCATGGGGCCCGAATCCGGTGTGAGCAGAAGCTGGGCGCGGCTGCACATCGCCAGCAATTTCTTCAGCGTGTCCTTGCCGGTGAGGTCGATCGGCGTTTGGCGACAATGGGCGAGAATCGCGTCGGCCATGTTGCGCTCAACGGTAGAAGGGCCTCCGATCAGCACCGCGCGCCAATCGCGGGCGGCGGCATGGTCCATGACGGCGGCATAACGCTCGGGCCGCCAATTGCGCAGCGCGTGGCTGGACGTAGGGCTCACCAGCAAAACGGGTTTGTCGTTGGGCCATTGTTGGGCCGCCCATGCATGCGCTTCGTCCGTGATGGGAATGTCCCAGCGGACGTCTGTCTGTTTTAGGCCGAGCGGTTCGCAAAAACTGCCGATGGCTTGCAGCACATGCTCGCCGGTGCGGGCGGGAATACGTTCGCTGATCATCAATCCGTGCAAATCTTTGGAACGTGCGCGGTCGTAACCGATCCGGCGTTGCGCCTCGATGCCCAAGCTCAGCAGATTGGAGCGCAGCGCCACCTGCATCTGCAGCAGCGCATCGAAGCGCCGCCCTCTCAGTGCGGCGTGTACCTCACGCATCCCCGACCAACCGGCACCTTTGTCGAAGGTGACAAATTCCACCCCGGGCAGATCGCCCACCAGCTTGCGTTCCAACTTGCCGACGACCCAGGTCAGAGCGGTTTGCGGCCACGCCTGCTGCAGCGTACGTACCAACGGCACGACGTGGGTAACGTCGCCGATGGCCGATGTGCGCAACAGGCAGATGGAAGCAATAGCAGACATGTAGAATCGCCGGGCAATGAACCGAGACCAGGCCGCCGCCGCATCGATGCACGAGCAACTGCGCCAAGACGCTGAGGGTGCGATTCTGTTCGACCCTGCCGTGTTCCCACAAGTCGACCGCCAATGGTTCGATGCCGACTACTGGCGGGGGCAGGGCGCGTTGAACGCCCAATCGGGCGGCCGCGGCGGCGTATCCATCCTTCGCACGCCGGCCGGAGAATGCGTGTTACGCCATTATCGACGGGGCGGGATGGTGGCGGCCTTGATGGGCGATCGTTATTTGTGGACGGGCGCCGATCGCACCCGTAGCTTCAGCGAATTCCGTCTGCTGCAAACCATGGCTCGTTTGCGACTGCCCGTACCCAAGGTGGTGGCCGCCAGCTATCGTCATGCGGGGTTTTATTACCGGGCCGATCTGATGATGCTGCGCCTCGCCGACACGCAGACGCTGACGGAGTGTCTGACGCAAGGGCGGCTGGATGACGAGCTCGCGCAGGAAGCCGGCGCCTTGGTGGCGCGGTTCCATCGGGCAGGCGTGTGGCACGCCGATCTCAACGCGCACAATATCCTGGTGGCCGCGTCGGGGTTGTATCTGGTGGATTTCGACCGTGGGCGCCTGCGCAAACCGGAAGAGGGCTGGCGCATGGCTAATCTGCAACGATTGCGGCGTTCGTTGTTGAAACTCGGCGCGGCGACGCAGGGCGAGGATAGGTTCGACGAAACGGTCTGGACGCCGCTTATTTACGGTTACGAGCGTACCCTAAGCGCATGAGCTGGCACTTGCACTTTCTTGGAACGGGCGCCGCGCACGCGGTCGAATTGGGTTCGTCGTCGGCGGTGATTGAGCGCGACGGTACACCGATGCTGTTGATCGACTGCGGACCCGATACGCTGGATCGTTACGTCGCGGCGTACGGCACGCCGCCGCAAAACATCTACATTACCCACACCCACATGGATCACGTGGGCGGTTTGGAGCGTCTGTTCACGCGTGTGTGGTTCGACGAAGCGTTGCGCGGGAAGACCCGCGTATTCGCACATGCGGCGTTGGTGCCGTGGCTGCAGACGCGGATCGCCGACTATCCTGGTGCGCTGGCCGAAGGCGGCGTGAACTATTGGGAAGCGTTCCGGTTGGTACCGTGTTCGCGAGGATTCTGGCTCGACGGTTTTTGGTTCGACGTGTTCGCGACACGACATCATCGACCTCATACATCGTTCGGCCTGGCTTTGCAGGGCAGTGTTGTATTCACTGGCGATACACGCCCCATTCCCGAGGTGTTGACGCCCTATGCGGACGGCGCGGTACTGATCGCCCACGATTGCGGTTTGGTGGGCAATCCGTCGCATACCGGTATCGAGGATATTGAACGCGAATACGACGAAGCACTCCGTTCGCGTCTCGTGCTGTATCACTACGGCAGTATCCGCGACGGCGCCGCGCTCGCGGCACGCGGATACCGGGTCGCTGGCGCAGGTGAACGTGTGGCGCTGACCCCGCCGCCGCCGCCGCGCGCGGACGCTGGTTGAGCCCAGCCCTATCTTGTCTGAATCGGGAGCAGCCGTTATGCTTCCGCTTCTTTGCCAACGCTTTTATCGGCAAAGCGGTTTTGCGTGCGGAGAGATGTCCGAGTGGTTGAAGGAGCACGCCTGGAAAGTGTGTATACGGCTTATCCCCGTATCGAGGGTTCGAATCCCTCTCTCTCCGCCAGTTATTGAAAGGTGCGACGGCCCGGAAGCTGGCGCAGCAGGTAAAAAATGGATGAGAGAGGGTGAGAACCCTCCCGGTTCGACAAATTCGCCTGGAACGAATTTGGACAGCCGAAGGCCGACCCCCTGGCGCATAGCGTGGAGGGGAGAGGTCGATGGACGGGCCGAGCAATCCCTCTCTCTGCGCCAAATTAAGCACGATGGACGACAGCGCTTGACCTGGCGTTCATCCGGGCATCGATGCCCACCCTATGGTGGCCCCGTCGGTCCCCCCGCGACGATAGTTCGCAAACCCCGCCAGGTCCGGAAGGAAGCAACGGTAGCGGATGATTCGGGTGCCGGGGTGTGGCTGGCGGGGCCGCCGCCTTTCTGCTTCGGCATTCGATCTTGTTCGCATGACTTGCCGCGAGTGACTTGGCACAATCGGGGTTAGCCCCAAGGTAGCCCGGTATGTCTTATCAGGTACTCGCGCGCAAATGGCGCCCCCGCAAGTTCGCCGAACTCGTCGGACAAGAACACGTCGTGCGCGCATTGACCAATGCGTTGGACAGCGGGCGCATGCATCATGCGTATCTGTTCACCGGCACACGCGGCGTTGGTAAAACCACCATCGCGCGCATCTTCGCCAAATCGCTCAATTGCGAGCGCGGCGAATCGGCCGATCCCTGCGGCGAATGTGCCGTATGCACGGCGGTCGATGCCGGCCGTTTCGTGGATCTGCTGGAAATCGACGCTGCCAGCAACACCGGCGTGGACGATGTGCGCGAAGTGATCGAGAACGCTCAATATGCGCCGGCGCGCGGACGCTTCAAGGTGTATCTGGTGGACGAAGTGCACATGCTCTCCAAGCCCGCCTTCAACGCTTTGTTGAAAACGCTGGAAGAGCCGCCCCCGCACGTGAAGTTCCTGCTGGCCACGACCGATCCGCAGAAACTGCCGGTGACCGTGTTGTCGCGCTGCTTGCGCTTCAACCTCAAGCGCCTGCTGCCCGATCAGATCGCAGGACAGATGCGTCACATTCTCGGCGCCGAACACATCGAATACGACGACCAGGCCATCGCGGAGCTTTCGCGCGCCGCAGACGGTTCGTTGCGCGACGGTTTGTCGCTGCTCGATCAAGCCATTGCCTACGGCGGCGGTGCGCTGAAGGCCGACGACGTACGCGCCATGCTCGGTAGCGTCGAGCGCGGACAAGTGCTCGGCTTGCTCGATGCGCTGGCGGCGGGCGACGGGCAGGCGCTGATGGCCGAATGTGCGCGCATCGCTTCGTTCTCGCCGGATTTCGGCAGCGTGTTGGACGATCTCGCGGCCGCTTTGCATCGCATCCAACTGATCCAGCTCGTACCCGGTTATCGGCCGGACAACAACGACAGCGGCGACGTAGCCCTGGTTCAACTGGCCGAACGTATGAGCGCCGAAGACGTGCAGCTCTATTATCAAATCGCCACCACCGGTCGCCGCGATTTGGCGTTGGCCCCGGATACGCGTACGGGTTTCGAGATGGCATTGTTGCGCATGCTGGCGTTTCGTCCTTCCGACGATGCCGCGCCGGTCGCGCCATCGGGTGGGCAGCGTTCGGTCTCGCCGCCTGCACCGCGTGCACCGATTGCCGCGCCGGCACCCGCTGCGGCGCCGGCGCAGAACGCGCGGTCCGCTCCACCGCCGTCGGCGTCACCATCGGCGTCATCACGAGAACCCGCCGCGCCTGCGGCGGCGCCCGTACCGCGCGTCGCCGCCGCAGGCGGTCTTCCCGATTGGGAAGCATTGATACAACGCGCCGACCTGCGCGGCC
>DATJMR010000019.1:0-8937 GCA_035508595.1 Dyella sp. | reverse complement strand
GCGTTTCGGCGATATGAGTGCTGAGACGATCGAGTTCTTCGTCCACGTCCGAGCGCGTGACCTGCAGCACCAACTCCTGCTCCAGGCGTCCCGGATCGGCCGGCTGCTTCAGATCGGCAAGACGCGATTGGAGCCGTGCGCGCAATGCGGTGCGAATCTCGGGCATCCAGCCGCGCACGTCGGAGACGATGCGCTCGATACCGTCCAGGCGCTCGCGCAGGATGTCGCCAAGCTTGGCGCCTTCGCGCTCGCGGGTGGCGGTCAACGCCTCCAGCGCCCGATCCAGCACATCCAGCAAGGCGGCCTGCTGCGCGTCCTGATCCGCTTCCGCATGCTGCAGCACGCCGGGAAAACGCAGCAGCTCGGTGAATTCGATGCGCATGCGCGGAAAACGGGCTTCCAGATCCAGAGCCAGTTCCGACAAGCGGCCGATCATGGTGCTGTCCACTTGCAAGGACTCGCTGCGCGATTCCCCACGACGTACAACCACGTCCACCTTGCCGCGCGAAAGACGCGCCGCTATGCGCTCGCGCAGCGAGGACTCGAAAACGCGCATGTCTTCCGGCAGGCGCGGGCTCAGTTCCAGATAACGATGATTGACCGCGCGCAACTCGCACGTCAGCGCCCCTACGGGGGTGGTGGCTTCGGCGGACGCGTACGCGGTCATGCTGCGGATCATGGAAACTCAGGTCCCGGACAGTAAGGCAAGAGGCCAATGGTAAACTGTAGCGCCCTCACTTGCCCAACGAGCCTATGACAGTGTCCCGCCCGAGCGGTCGCGCCAGCGACCAAATGCGCAAGATCTCCATCGAGCGTCACTACACCCGTCACGCGGAAGGCTCCGTGCTGGTCGCCTTCGGCCATACCCGTGTGCTGTGCACCGCCAGCGTCGAGGATCGCCTGCCGATCTGGCTGCGCGGCAAAAGCGAAGGCTGGGTTACGGCCGAATACGGCATGCTCCCGCGCGCCACCTCCACGCGCACGCAGCGCGAAGCCACGCGCGGCAGCCAGGGCGGCCGCACCATGGAAATTCAGCGTCTGATCGGACGCAGCCTGCGCGCCTGCGTGGATCGCCAGGCGCTGGGCGAGCGCGTCATTACGCTCGATTGCGACGTACTGCAGGCCGACGGCGGCACCCGCACCGCGGCCATCACCGGCGCCTATGTGGCATTGGTCGATGCGGTCAACGTGCTGATGAAGCGCGAAAACCTGCGGCGCAATCCCATCATCGGCGCCGTGGCGGCGGTTTCGGTCGGCGTCTATCAGGGCACGCCGGTGCTCGATCTGGACTACGACGAAGACGCCAACTGCGACACCGACATGAACGTGGTGATGAACGACGGCGGCGGCATCATCGAAGTGCAAGGCACCGCGGAAGGCCACGCATTTCGCCGCAGCGAAATGGACGCCATGCTCGATCTGGCCGAAAAAGGCATCGGCGAATTGATCGGTCTGCAACGTACCGCACTGGAATCGAACTGACGCCGTCGCCGGCGTCACCCGTCATGTCACTCGAAACGCCTATGCAACGCATCGTTCTCGCCAGCAGCAACCGCGGCAAACTCGCCGAATTCAGCGCATTGCTCGCCGACAGTCATTTCGAGGTGATCCCCCAGTCCGAGTTGGGCGTGGAGGATGCCGAGGAAACCGGCCTGACCTTCGTCGAAAACGCGCTGCTCAAAGCACGTCATGCGTCGCGCGTGACGGGGCTGCCTGCGCTGTCCGACGATTCGGGCTTGTGCGTGACGCATCTGCGTGGCGCGCCCGGCCTCTATTCCGCACGCTACAGCGGCGCGCACGGCGACTCCGCCGCCAACAACACACGCCTGCTGCGCGAACTCGACGGCGTACCCGCCGAGCAGCGCAATGCGTTCTTCATTTGCGTACTCGCGCTGTTGCGGCACGCGGAAGATCCCGCACCGCTGATCGCCGAGGGCCGCTGGCATGGCCGTGTTCTGGACGCGCCTCGCGGCGCGCGCGGCTTCGGCTACGATCCGTTGTTCCTGCCGCACGAGCAAGCGGTCAGCGCGGCCGAACTCGAACCCGGCGAAAAAAATCGCCTGAGCCATCGCGGGCAAGCCTTGGCCGCGCTGCACGCACGTATTGCCGAATTGAAGTCCTGATATGTCGTGGGTTGCACCGCCATTGGCGCTTTACGTCCACATGCCGTGGTGCGTAAAGAAATGCCCGTACTGCGATTTCAATTCGCACGGCTTGCGCGGCGAGCCGCCTTACGCCGCTTACGTCGACACCCTATTGGACGATCTGGACATGGACCGCGTCGATTTCGGCGCCGCGCTGCAAAATCGACCCATCGTCAGCGTGTTCTTTGGCGGCGGCACGCCCAGCCTTTTCGCGCCGGATTTGATCGCCCGTTTTCTTGAAGGCGCGCGAACACGCCTGCCGTTCGTCGATGGGTGCGAAATCACCCTGGAAACCAATCCGGGGACGGTCGAGCACGGACGTTTCGACGGCTATCTCGCCGCGGGGGTCAACCGCATTTCCTTCGGCATCCAAAGCTTCGACGATGGCAAGCTCATGCGCCTGGGGCGCATCCATTCCTCGGCCGAAGCGGAAGCTGCCGTGAAGTCGGCGCAGGATGTGGGGTTGAGCAACATCAATCTGGATCTGATGTACGCCTTGCCGGAGCAAACCTTGCCCGACGCACTGAACGACGTGGACCGCGCGATCGCGCTGCAACCGGCACATATTTCGCACTACCAGTTGACCCTGGAACCCAACACCATCTTCGCCGCGCATCCGCCGCCGCTGCCCGACGACGACGCGGCCTGGGCGATGCAGGAAGCCTGCGAAACGAAACTGGCCGATGCCGGCTACGCCCAATACGAGGTGTCCGCCTACGCCCGGGCCGACCGGCGCTGCGAGCACAACCTCAATTACTGGCGTTTCGGCGACTACCTGGGTTTGGGCGCGGGCGCGCACGGCAAAATCACCGATACCTCCCGTGGCGAAGTGCTGCGCCGGTGGAAGATCCGCCATCCCAACGCGTATCTGGAAGCGGGCGGTAGTTCCTCGCGCATCGGCGGTCATGCGGCCGTGTCGACCGGCGAACTGCCCTTCGAATACATGCTCAACGCCCTACGCCTGATCGACGGGGTTCCCATGGGCGACTTCAGCGCCCGTACCGGCCTCCCCCTGGAACGGATCGCCGCCGGCCTCGCGGCGGCCCGTAAAAAAGGCTGGCTGGAAAACGACCCTCGATTCCTGCGCACGACGCCGCTGGGGCAGCGTTTTCTCAACGACGTCATCGCCAGCTTTCTGGACTGAACTTTCAACCCATGACGTGACCTGGGAACAGGCTTACACTTGCCTTAGGGGAACTTAAGGGGAATTCATGTCATGGATGTCGAACCGAGGGTCCATCCACCGTTTTCCGCTGGCGGCACTCATGCCGACCTCGGGCGGATGCCTCTGCGCACGCGCAAACTGATCGACGCGGCCTGCGTGCAATGCGATCACTGGCTCGAACCCACCATGCGTTTGTGCCTGGATCGCTTCGACAAGCGGCTGTACGAACAGGCCGAAAAATCCCGCAATCACCTCGAGCAGCAACGCTATTTCGATAGCCGCCACCTGTTGCTGCAGGGGCGTACGGCGTTCCTGCAATCGTTCTCCGCCAAGTTGCGCGAAAGCTTCGAGCGCATGGGTGAAGCCGAAGACGAGGCATCCAGCCAGCTATCGAGCCTGCAATCGCTCACACTGCTCGATCGCACCGAACACGAACTGACCGCCGCGCTCGACAAACTTGCCGCACGCGCCGAAGCGCACAACGGATCGCTCTTGTCCGAGCTGTCGTACCGGCTCGCTGTACTGGTCGCCTCGGCGCCGCTGGAAGGCAAATCGCTACCCGTCGGTCCGCAAAACATGGCGCGCATTCTGCGCGTGGCCAGCGACCCGATGAATCTGCCGATCGAACATCGCCTGCTGTTGTTGCAGGTGTTCGAAAGCAGCGTCGGCGGCACGCTGGTTTCCTTGTACGAAGGCGTCAACAACAAGTTGCTGGCCGACGGCATCCTGCCGCAATTGCGCGCATTCGCAGTCGTGCGGCCCACGCATGGTCCGGCTCACGCCGGCGCATCGGGCGCCCCCGCGCCAGCAGCCGCGGCCACGCCGGCGCAGGCCGCCGAACGCAGCCACGAACCGATTGCGGTGCTGGAGACCTTGCGCGATCTGCTTGCGCGACAGCGCGTCTCGGCACCCGGCGGGGCACCGGCAGCCGCTGGACGCACCGCGACATCCGACGAATTGCAAACCGCGTTGTCGGCATTGCAACAGCACATGATCCAGGTGACGGATCGCACCAGCCGCGAGCTGCGCAGCGCGCAGCGCTTGCACGAAGAACTGGTGCAACAACTCAACGTCGGCCAGCCGCCGGGTGCGCCGCACATGGAGTTGACCACCGAACAAGGCGACACCGTCGAACTGGTCGCCATGTTGTTCGAACAGCTCGCTCAGCAATTGCACCAAGGTCCCGATGCGCGGGCGCTGCTGGGCAATCTGCAGCTGCCGTTGTTGCGATTGGCGGTGGCCGATCGCGAGTTCTTCAATCGACGCGAACATCCGGCGCGTCAAATGCTCGGCAAGCTCACCGAAACCATCGATACCTGGATGCAAGGGCCCAACGGCGAAACCGATCATCAGTTGCTCGCCAAACTCACCCAGCTGGTGGAGCGCACGCAAAACGAGCCGCCGACGGCTGGCTTGTACACCAGTCTGCTCGCCGACATCGAGCATCACCTCGCGCAGCTGGCGCGCAAAGCGCAAGCGACCGAACGTCGCCACGTCGAAGCCATGCAGGGCCGCGAGCGATTGGAACAGGCGCGGCGGCGCGCCGACGAGCTGATGGCCGAACGCTTCGCCGTCGCCTCGCCGCGGGGCCTGCTGCGCACGCTGCTCGAACGCGCATGGACGGACGTGTTGGCGCTGACACTCTTGCGTCATGGCGAACACAGCGACTCGTTCCTGCATCAATTGCGCATCACCGATCAGTTGCTCGGACAGTTCCCTGTCAACGATCCCGCGTCGTTGCGGCTGGACGTGGAAACCGGGCTGCAGCAAATCGGCATGAATGCCGATGAATCCGAACAGGTGGCGCAACGCTTGATCAGCGCGGAGGCCCCTGCGCCTGCCGCGCCGGCCGCGCCTGCCGCGCCTGCCGCGCCTGCCGCGCCGGCCGAGCCGGTTGCTCCTGAGACGGCGGCAACCGATGTGTCGCAGATCGCCGCCACACCGGTCGTCAACGAGGAACCCGTGCAGCCTCCGCCGCCGACGGTACCGCCTGCCGTCGTGCCGCGACCGCCCGTGACGCGTGCGGCGGATGCGCCTAGCGCCACCGATTTGGCCATCCGTCTGAAACAGCATCAGCGCCTGGGCGAACAGCGCAATCAGGAAACGCCCCAGCCAACCCATGCCGCGGTCGTTCCGCCGTTGGGTTTGCGCGAAGCGCGCATCTACAACCATTTGCGGCAGTTGCCTTTCGGCACGTGGTTCGAGTTCACCGACCAGACACATGGCAAAACCACGCAATACAAGCTGGCGTGGTTTTCGCCGTTGTCGGGCAACAGCCTGTTTGTAAATCGCCGCGGTCAACGCAGCGATGTCATGAACCTGCAGGAGCTGGCACGCGCGATCGCCGAAGGGCGCGTGCGCGAAATACCGCCGCAGCAGGACAACCTCCTGGATCGCGCATGGCACGCATTGACCGCTAACTTGCTGCGTCCTGCCTCGCCGTTGCCGGAAACCCGCTCATGAATTCGCCCGAACAACGCCGCGCACCGCGCAAGCGACCCGATTTCGCCGTGACGGTAACCGATGTGATCACCAGTCAACCGCTGGGGCATTTAGGCAACTTGTCCAGCAATGGCATGCTGCTGATCGGTCATCACGCACCGAGCAGCGAAGCGGTGTATCAGGTAACCCTGCCCTTGCCTGCCCACGACGGCACCTTGCCGACCATCGAAGTCGGCATCCAGGAGCAATGGCACGAACCGGCCGCTACACCAGGACAAATCTGGTGCGGCTACCGGATCATTGCCATCGGCACGGCGGACGCCGCGTTGTTGGAACGGTGGCTGCAACAGTCGTGATGACGCCGGGCAACGCGCGCTTCTCGCGCCGTTTCTGATCCTCGCAAACCAATCCTCGCCACGACACCGCGTGACGGAGCCGACCGTGCGGCGCGCACCGCATCGCCCGCAGTACACTGGCCGACTCAAGGACCGCTGCTGGACTTTCGCATGAGCCACGATCTCGCCCCGCTGTACGCCCAACACATCGCCATCCTGCGCCAGCGCGCGGACAAGGCATTGGCTTTGGGCGATTTCGACCATCTGCTGATCGCCTCAAGCACGCCCTTGCGCAAATACCTTGACGACCAGGATTACCCCTTCGTCGCCAACCCGCATTTTCGCCACTGGTTGCCGCTGACCGGTGCGCCGGGCAGTTGGGTGGTCTATACGCCGGGCGGCAAGCCAAAGCTGATCTTCGTGCAGCCGCGCGACTACTGGCATGTGGTGCCCGACGCGCCAAGCGGGTACTGGGTGGATCAATTCGACATCACCATCGTGCGCACCAACGCCGAAGCCGTCGCCGAGTTGCCAAACGGTCGTCGCGCCGTTATCGCACCGGAATGCCCGAGCATCCACGGTGTCGAAGCCAACAATCCCAAAGCAGTCGTCGATTACCTGCACTGGCATCGCAGCTACAAAACGCCCTACGAATTGGCATTGATGCGTCAGGCCAGCCGCGTCGGCGCGCGTGCGCATCGCGCCGCGGAAAAGGCCTTCCGTGCAGGCGAAAGCGAATTCGGCATCCACATGGCGTATCTCGCTGCCGCCGGTCAAACCGATGCGGAGTTGCCGTACGCCAATATCGTGGGCCTCAATGAACACGGTGCCGTGCTGCACTACACGAACTTCGACCGCACGCCGCCGAAGCAAAGCCGTTCGTTTTTGATCGACGCCGGCGGCAGCGCGTCCGGTTACGCCAGCGACATCACACGTACGTACGCCGCAACCGGACATCACGCGTTCCAGTCATTGATCGAAAGCGTCGAACACGCGCAACAAGGTTTCGCCGCCAAAGTGAAAGCGGGACAGAGTTATCCGGAACTGCATATCCATGCGCACCACGTACTCGCCGAAGTGTTGCGCGAGCACGGCGTGATCCGCATGAGCGCCGAAAGCGCCGTGCAATCGGGTGTCACGTCCGCGTTCTTTCCGCACGGCCTTGGCCATCCGATCGGCTTGCAGGTGCACGATGTCGCAGGTTTTCAGGCGAATGAACACGGCGGCAGCCTTCCTCGCCCGGAAGGCCACCCTTATCTGCGCATGACGCGCGTCCTGGAACCGGGCATGGTGGTCACCATCGAACCAGGCCTGTATTTCATCGATATGCTGCTGGAAGAACTGCGCGCAAAGCCGGCCGCCAAAGACATCGACTGGGCCAAGGTGGATGCGTTTCGCCCATACGGCGGCATCCGCATCGAAGATGATGTCGTATGCACGGACGGTGAGCCGGAAAACCTCACGCGCAATGCCTTTGCCGTCAGTTAAATCCGTGTCGGCGTAACAGGGCGCCTATTGATCTATATCAAGAACGATCCGCACGCCCTGCCCTACTTTGTGCGGCAGGGCGTCGCTGTGACAGCGTGACGCGCGACAACGCACCATGCATGGGGGTATGCTCGCCTCGTGTCATGGATGGATGGAATCCGTCACGATGCACATACCTCAAACAGGGCTTGCCTCTTCCAGCCCACCAAGCCGGCCGCTACGTCGGCTGAGCGTCGAACTTATCCTTATTGTTCTGGCCAAGATCGCGTTCTTCGCGCTGATCTGGTGGATCGTTGCCGCGCACTACCCCCGTCCTGACACACAGCCAGCCGCCATCGAACATTTGCTCGCACCGCCTACATCATCTTCGCCGGAAGCCAAGCCATGATCATTGACAGCGAAGTCGTGACCCTATCACGCGTGCAGTTCGCACTCACCGCGCTCTATCACTTTCTGTTTGTGCCATTGACGCTGGGAATCGTATGGATCCTGGCGATTATGGAAAGCGTCTACGTGATGACCGGACGCGACGTATGGAAGCAGATGGTGCGATTCTGGGGTGTTTTGTTCGGCATCAATTTCGCCATGGGCGTCGCCACCGGCATCACCATGGAATTCCAGTTCGGCATGAACTGGGCGTATTACGCGCATTACGTGGGCGATGTGTTCGGCACGCCGCTGGCCATTGAAGGTTTGATGGCGTTTTTTCTGGAAGCCACGCTGGTCGGCGTGTTTTTCATGGGTTGGGATCGCATCTCGCGCGTCCAACATCTCCTGGTGACGTGGTTTCTGGCGCTTGGCACCAACCTGTCTGCGTTGTGGATTCTGATCGCCAACGCATGGATGCAACATCCGGTCGGTGCGAAATTCAACGTGCAAACCATGCGCATGGAAGTGACGCACTTCTCCGAAGTTTTGTTCAATCCCGTTGCGCAAGCCAAGTTCGTACACACGGTAAGCGCCGGTTACGTCATCGGCTCCATGTTCGTGCTGTCGATCAGCGCGTGGTACCTGCTACGCGGACGCAATGTCGATTTCGCGCGGCGCTCGATGACGGTTGCAGCGAGCTTCGGATTGGCAGCGGCGTTGTCCGTCGTAGTGCTTGGCGACGAATCCGGCTACGCCGTGTCGGAAAACCAAAAGATGAAGATGGCTGCCATCGAGGCGATGTGGGAAACCGAATCGCCGCCGGCTTCCTTCACCGTCTTCGGCGTTCCGGACGTGCACCATCGCACCACGCATTTCGCCTTCCGCGTGCCGTGGATGATGGGATTGATCGGCACCCGCTCGATCGATACGCCCATTCCCGGCATCAACAATCTGGTGGAAGACACCAAGGGCAAGATCGGCGACGGCATCCAGG
>DATJMR010000018.1:0-3072 GCA_035508595.1 Dyella sp. | reverse complement strand
CGGTCATCGAGGCGAGTCAATCGATCGAGTTTGCCCGATACGTGATTGCGCAGAGCGGGGGTGACGTCGATCTTTTGACCACTGAGTTGGAATTGCATGGTGCGCCTCCTTCTAGAGCTGGCCGCCAGGGGCGGCGTTGATCGATGCGCGGATCGCCGTGAAACAATCGTTGCACCGTGAAGCTAGAGACTGTTTTTAACCTTACTCCTGCATATGGGATCGTTCCATTAAGCCGCAAGTTCCCGAAAAGTTTTCGGGCATGCCGACTTCAGCTGCTGCGTTGTCGCTCGCTGGAACTGGGGATACGCAGGATCTCCCGGTATTTCGCCACCGTGCGGCGCGCTACCTGAATGCCTTTGCCGTGCAGCTCTTCGGCAAGCGCCTGATCGGACAGCGGCTTGCGTGGGTCTTCGTTGTCGACCAATTTGCGCAGCATGGCTTGAATGGCGGTGGCCGATGCGCTGCCGCCATCTTCGGTGGACACGCCGCTGGAAAAGAAATATTTCAGCTCATAAGTGCCGCGCGGCGTATGAATGTATTTACGGGTCGTTACACGTGAAATCGTTGACTCATGCATACCCACCTCCTCGGCCACTTCACGCAGTACTAACGGCTGCATGGCTTCTGGACCGTAATCCAGAAAGGCGCTTTGCCGTCGCACGATGGCTTCGGCGACCTTTAGGAGTGTTTCGGCACGAGACTCCAAACTCTTAATGAGCCAGCGCGCTTCTTGCAGTTGACCGCGCATCCAGCTGGCGTCGTCGCTGCGCGCCTGGGCAATAAGACTGCAGTAATGCTGATTGAGGCTGAGCTTGGGTTGGCTGTCCGGATTCAGGAGAACACGCCAACGCGTGCCGTCCTTGCGTGCATAGACATCGGGCGCCACGTATTCGACCGGGGTGGTGTCCATGCCCGCGCCGGGACGAGGGTCCAGGCTGCGGATGAGCAATGCCGCGCCGGTGGTTTCCTCTTCAGTGGCGTGGAGACGGCGGGCGAGCTTAGCCATGTCGTTGCGCGCGAGCAGTTCCAATTCGCTTTCGACGATACGCAGTGCCAGATCGCGGTGTGGCGTGCTTGGCGCGAACTGTTCCAGTTGCGCGCGAAGGCAGTCGGGAAGATCGATGCTCGCCACGCCGGCGGGGTCGAAATGTTGCAATTGGCGGCGTACGGCTTCCACTTCCTCAAGGGTGGCTTTCAGATGAGGGGGAAGCGCGGCGAGCACCGCATCGAGGCCTTCTTCCAGATAGCCGTCGGTGTTGAGCGCGTCGATGAGCACCGTAGCAATGGCCTTGGCGCGCGGTTCCATCGGTGTGAGATTGAGCTGCCACAGCAGATGTTCTTGCAGCGACTCGGGCGCCGCATTCTGCGGTTCCATGCCTTCGTCGTCGCGATTGTTCGAATTGCCGCTGCCGTTGGAGGAGGAGAAATCGATAGGCTCGTCGGAACTCATTTCCGGTTCCGCCCAATCCGGTGCCTCGTCGTTGCTGTCGTTGCCGGACGCCGAATCGCTGCTGACCGTTACAGGTGTATCGAATTCGTTTTCGAATTCGCCGTCGCTCTCGGCTTCGTCTTGTTCTGCCGATGCGTCTTCGGCGAATTCGAGCAGCGGGTTGCTCTCGGCAAGTTGACGCAACTCGGCAGCCAGCTCCAGTTGCGACAACTGCAGCAGGCGAATGGCTTGCTGCAATTGCGGCGTAAGAGCCAGCTGTTGATTGAGACGGAACTGAAGCCCTGGTTTCATGCCTAGCAGAAGGGTGATGTTGGCCTCATCCTAACCCTTAGACGGAACGTCGGCCATAGTTACCGTGGCCGGGAATACCCGCCCGTTCGCACGGGTGTGAAACGGCGCAAATTGCAACTTGTGCGAACGACGGAGTTGGAGTATTACAAGCGGAATTCGCGTCCCAGATAGACTTCGCGAACCCTCTCGTCCGCCAGGATATGCGCCGGGGTGCCGCGCGAGAGCACCTCGCCCTCGTTCATGATGTAGGCGCGATCGCAGATGCCGAGCGTTTCGCGCACATTGTGATCGGTGATCAATACGCCGATGCCGCGTTCTTTCAGATGTCGCACGATGCGCTGGATTTCGCCGACCGAGATCGGGTCGACGCCCGCGAACGGTTCGTCGAGCAGCATGTAACGCGGCTGCGCGGCGAGGGCGCGCGCGATTTCCACACGGCGACGTTCGCCGCCGGACAGACTGATGCCTTTTTGCGTGGCGATATGCGCGATTTTCAGCTCGTCCAGCAGACTTTCCAGTTCGGCATCGCGTTTGCGCTGATCCAGGCCTTCGCGCAATTCCAATACGGCCATGATGTTGTCGGCGACGCTGAGACGACGGAATACGGACGCCTCCTGCGGCAGATAGCCGATGCCGAGCTTGGCGCGCGCATGCATGGGCAAGCCGGTGATGTCGCGCTTATCCAGTTTGATGACGCCGGCATCGGCTTCGATCAACCCCACGATCATGTAGAAACAAGTGGTTTTGCCGGCACCGTTGGGACCGAGCAGGCCGACCACTTCGCCCTGGCGAATCGAAAACGCAAAATCGCGCACCACTTGGCGCGCGCGAAAACTTTTTTGCAAACCTTCTGCGGAAAGCATAGGTAATCGTTATTCCTTGGATGCGCTGCTGGCGGACGCCGGCGCGCTGGTGCTGGATGACGAGGCCGGTTTGGTGGCGTTCGGCGAAGGTTTGGCAGCCGGCTTGGCGGGCGCCGGCGGGGCGGCCGGCGCGCCATGCTTGGGTGGCGGCAGCGGTTTCTGCTTTGGCAGGAAGGTCATGGTGACCTGGCCGGCATTGCCGCTTTCGCCAACCATGTAGCTGGTTTGCGTGTTGTAGGTGAGCTTGGCGCCGTGCGCATCGCCCTTGTTCTGCTGATGCACGAACGCATTGCCCGTGAGGACGGCAATACCGTTGACGTTATCGTAGAAAAGCTGATCGGCGTCGCCGGTCATCAGATTGCCGTTGTCGTCGATTTGTTCGATGTGCGGGCGCTTTTGCGGCGTGCCGGTCACGATGATGTGATCGACGGAGGTGTCTTCCTTGGCGGTATAGATTTTCGCGACCTG
>DATJMR010000017.1:0-5296 GCA_035508595.1 Dyella sp. | reverse complement strand
ATCGACGTGCCATTTCTGGTGTTTGCACTGCTGGCGTGGCAGGCGCCGTCGCGACTGGAGCGTGCGCCCCACCCCGCCCCGGGTTTCGTCCGTTTCGTTCGAAGCGGCAGTCCGCTTCTGCTCGCATTGGCCGTCCTCATCGTAGCGATATTGTTGCTTCGCACACGCTTCAACCTGGGCGTTGCCGGTGTCGTCGTCGCCGTGCTCGGTTATGGCTTGCGCAGCATCCTTAGCCAGGTTCGTCAAAGCGAGGCTGAGGAGGAATTGCGCAACGACCACCTGGCGCTGGTTGAACTGGCCATGCGCGACAGCCTGACCGGCGTCCCCAACCGCAGGGCGTTCGAAGAGGCCTTGGCTCGCGAATGGCGCGTGGCGACACGCACGCAACACCCGATTTCTTTACTGCTGATCGATGTGGATTTTTTTAAACAGTACAACGACCGATATGGCCATCCTGCCGGCGACGACTGTCTGCGCCATATCGCCGCCGTTCTTCAACAAGCGTTGCAGCGGCCCACCGATATCCTGGCCCGCTACGGCGGCGAAGAATTCGCGCTGATCCTTCCCGATACACCGCAACACGGCGCCAAGGACGTGGCCACGCGATTGTGTTCAAGTGTCAGGCTTCTAGATATACCGCACGAAGGCGCCGACACTCATAAAGTGACCATCAGCATCGGCGTCGCGAGTACGACGCCGGCAAACGGCGGCACCCCAGAAGAATTGGTTGCCGCCGCCGACCAGGCGCTCTATCGCGCCAAACATAACGGGCGCAATCGGGTCGAACAGGCCGACTGAGGCAAACGCACGCTCGTTTCAGCCATCTTCTCTTTCGATATCGACAAACATTTCTCCATCTTTGGAGAAATGGACCACCGAGCGCCGCTTGAACCGAAGATGGCGCGCAGTCTCGACAGACGTGGCAAGCGCAGGCGCCATTTCCGCGATGTCCAGCGTGCGATTGCCGCGACGGCGCTGCTTGCCGGAAAACCGGATGCGGTTGTACTGCGACCAGACACCGATCGACAACGCACACACCGCTGCCACGCTAAGGATCATGCTGAGATTGTCCGCGGCACGTAGCGGATGGATCAAACCCAGCTGCTTGTACGCATCGCCCAAACCGAGCAGCCATGCGATCAGTGTCAACACGGGCAGCCACAGCGATACCCACATGGTCCACGCCACCATGGTGATAAGTGCGAACAAAGTGCGTTGCAATGCCGGTTGCCGTTCGGGTCGATTGATAACAAGTTCGGCTTTCATCGTATCCCCCTGTCAGGACTGGTCCATACCGCCAACGTGCCCTTGCGTTTGAAAATGGCTTTGGGCAAAGCGACGATGGACGTCGCGGTGGTCAACATCCAATAGGCCAACGGGTACCAAATCATCCAGTAATAGCTGCGGCCGACGCCGGCTTCATAGCGCCGGTCGATAAGCAGACTCACGAGAAATTGCAGCAGACAAATCATGCCGAGCACGACACCGTTCCACCCCGGAAACAGTGCGGGAACGCGCAACGATGGCGGCAGCGTCACCATGTAGCCAAGCGCCCATAGCACCACGATCATCGCCAGATCGAAAGACCACGTCACGCTCACCAGGTATTCGAGCGCGACCATCCACATGCGCCGTTGCTTCCAGCGAAGCAGCCTCAGACCGTAGCGCAGCAGCACTTCCGAACCACCTTGTGCCCAACGAAGACGTTGTTTCCACAAGCCGCGCAACGTTTCCGGCATCAGAATCCAGCACAGCGCATTGGGTTCGTAACGAATTTCCCAATGGCGCATCTGCAGCCGCCAACTCACGTCGATGTCTTCGGTGACCATGTCGGTGTTCCAGTAACCGACATCGTGCAGAGCCACCTTGCGGAACGCGGCGATAACGCCGGAAACCGTAAAAATGCGCCCGTAAACGCGCTGCGCACGCTTGATCAACCCGATGATCGAAGAGAACTCGCCTACCTGCAGCCGTCCCAGCAGGGTGGAACGATTGCGAATGCGCGGATTGCCCGTTACGGCGCCTACGCGTGGGCTGTCCAGCAAATGCATCACAAGCCAATGCGTAGCGTAGGGATCGAGCAGCGCGTCACCGTCGATGCATACGAGGTATTCGCCTTTGGACGCGAGCGCGGCCGCACGCAAGCCCATCGCCTTACCGCGATTGCTGGCAAGGTGCACCACGCGAAGCTCGCGAATCTCCTTCATCAACTCATCGAGTCGCTCGCCGGTATCGTCGGTCGAACCGTCGTTCACGGCGATGATTTCGAAATTGGGGTACGTCTGATTCGCCAGATACGAAATCGTTTCGCGAACGTGAGCGCCTTCGTTGTGGCAAGGAACGACCAGCGATACCAACGGGTACGACGGCAATTTCGGCGGCTTGACCCGCGACGGTTCTGTGCGCTCCCAACGAAAGAAATAGATCAGGCCGCCGCTCATCCAGATCAGCGACATCGCCAAGGGATAGAAGAAGGCAAACCCGAGTAGCGTTTGGAGCGTGTGCGCGATCATCGTTATCGCTCCGGATAGGGATAATCGGATGTGGAAATCGCCGGCCGGATCGCTTCCAGGCGAGGCTGGTCGCGAATGAAATCATCCGGGTAATAGCCCAGGTTGCGCGCACCGTTGACCTGCAGCAGACGCATGCGCGCATCGACGTCCTTGTCCGCAATCGCCTGATCGCTACGCCAGTCGCGCGTTGCCAGTTCGAACAGCGTGCCGTCCAAGGCGTGAGATCCGGTGGCGGCTACGCGGGCAATCAATTGCCGGTACCAGCGCGCCGTATCGGCTTGCTTGTCCAACTGCGGCATGGCCATCACGGCGGTGATGTTGTAGTTGGCAAGGAACAGGGGAAGACTCTGCGCGAACCACGCCTCCGACTTGGGGTCGAAAATCGGCCGCGTATAAATGTTGCGTGCCGTTTTCACTTCCGGACGCCAGCGACGCACGCGCTCGGTGAGTGCGTTGGTGAAGTCGATCAGCGCGGCCGTGCGTTCGTCGGGTGTCTTATTCGCCCAAGGGCCAAGTTGATCGGTGTCGCGAAGATAAGCGTCGTCGGAGAACAACAGTCCGGCTTCGTCGGCGTGCATCGCAAGGTCTTCGTACACATCGCCGATCCATTGGCGCACGCGCGGGTCCCACGGTGCGAGACGGTAGTGATCGCCTCCGGGCTTGGGTTCGCCGGCCAACGAAGGCAGGTTCGGTGCATCGGCAAAACGGAAAGCGAGCACCGGCATCCACGCGTAGACGCGCACGTGAGCGCGAGTGCGCAACTGCCAGGCGACGCGCGAGAAAAGATCCGCGCGCATAGGCAGATGACGATTCGGAAAGTACACCGCTTCGGCCACGCCATCGCCCTTCGGGTCGGCATACGCCTGCAGCCAAACCTGATTGGGTTGCATGCGCTTGATGCGATCGAGGAGACGCGACAGGTTGCGTTCCTGCTGCGCGGGATCCGGGTCGTAAACGTAATCCAGGTCCACTTGGACCGCGCGCACGGGATCGGGGCGCGCGTGATGGCGTATCAACCAACCGAGTCGATTGGCGCCGATGTTGCCGCTGATGAGCAAACGCGGAATCGTGTGATCGTCGGGCGATACCGGTATCGCATCGTCCAGACTGAAGGAGATCGGCATGCCCTCGCTGGCCGCAATCTGCGTGGCAATCTGGTTGTAAGCGCCATAAGGCCATACGATCGCACGCGGCCGGCGGCCGGTTACCTGCGCGATCTCGTCCGCGCTTTGCCGCAGATCTTTGCGCAGTCGCGCCGTGTAGGCCGCCTCGGTTTCGTAACGGGCGGTGTGCGAATCGTATTGCAGGCTTACCACAGCCGGCAGCTGATTGCCCTGCGGATTGGCCGTAATGCCTTCGTGCAGATCCCACGTATGCGAGGCGAATTCCACCAAGCCGGCGTGCTGCATCTGGCGCACATCGTCCCAGCTCAAGAAGCATTCGCGCGTGCAGGAGCTGCCGTTGTAGGGCATCTTTTCTCCGGCCGGCATATCCATCCACGAACCTACCAGCGCGGCAACGGCCGGATAGTCGTAGGCGCGCAGCAAGGGATAGACGCGCGTGTAAAAGCTCTTCAGTCCGTCGTCGAAGACGAGCAACACGGCATGAGGCGGCAAGCGCGTTCCGCTTTGCTTCGCCTTGACCACATCGTCGAGGCTTACGACGTGATAACCGTTGGCTTTCAGCCAATCGAAATGTGCGATCAGGTGATCGGTGCTGGTGGCATCCGGATCGTGATCGCCGTCTAGCGCGACGTCATCGCGTACGTCGTGATACGCCAGCACGACCAAGCCCGACTGATCGGGCACAAACTCGGCCGCACGCGCCACATTGGCGATGCCGAAAAGCAGCAGGGCGAGCAAGACAAAACGCATCGTTACTCTCCCCAATGCATGGTCAGGTCCAACACGACACGCGATTCGTGCCGGCCGTCGTAGGGCTGCCAGTGCCAACTCGCGCCCCAGCCAAAACGCAAACCGGCATGCGGCTGGAAGGTTTGCCCGTAGCGCGCGCTGGCCATCCAGCCTGTGGCGAAGTTGCGCTCGGCGTAGCGACCCGCGCTGATGTCGAAGCGCTGATTCCAGACGCGGTCGCTGTATTGATCGAGTACGTTCTGCAACACGCCGGTGACCGCGTAAGAGCGATCCCACGACGGATTGAAGTACGGACGATCGGTTTCGCTGTTGGTCGATCCGCCGATTTCCAGGCCGCCGTCAAAGGTTAGGTTCGGGCCGGTGTGCAAACGTTGCACCAGGTCGCCGAGCCAGCCTTTGCGCACATTGCCGTCGGTAAAACGGTCGCGATACACATCCAGGCGTGCCGACGTAAGCTCGCTCGCACGCCATTGCACTGCCGTGTTGAACGTCTCGCCGGTGATGCCGTAGTACTGCGCACGCATCGGAATATCCGCGCCGGCGCTGCTCCAATCGGTTGCCCACGACCAGTGATCGCTGATGGCCCAGCTGAAGCCGGCCTCGACATCCGTGCGTCGCACGTAACGATCTGCCGCCGGCAATGCCTGCACATAGAACTCAAGACTTGGCACAAAGCCTTGAATGCCCAGACCGCCGCGATCCCTCGACACGTTTCCTTCGGGCAACGCGGCGGATGCCGCGCGCGCCAGGGCAAGCACGCGCCAATGATCGTCGATCAGCGGACTGGCCAAGGTCGCCTGCGTTTCCTGGTCGCGATCGCCGTAATCGGGGCTGTTGCCCCAGCCGTTGTCGTGCGTGATATCCCATTGCCAGCCACGCTGACGGTCCCAGGCTTCCACCGCATCTTGC
>DATJMR010000016.1:0-8824 GCA_035508595.1 Dyella sp. | reverse complement strand
CCATGGTTACTCCCGATCATACGGCACACATGCACCCGCATGTCCCCGCCACGCCGATATTTCCACTGCTTCACCGCTGCGCATACTGCGCAACGTCGGGACCAAGTGGGTAAATGTAGAAACCGGATACAGATAATTCCGTCTACATATGCAGGATTTTTCCTGCAACCCTTCACGCCGCGCGCAATACGCGGCGTGACCTAAGCGTGTGGAGATTCAACATGGAAGACATGCAAAGCGGCCCATCTGGCCCGCAGCTTTATCTTTTGTCCGAAGAAGGCTATCGCGAACTCAAAAGCATCCAGGCCATGCTGACGCTGATAGCGCGAATTGCTCGTGGCGAGGAAGACAGCGCGGACGGCAAGGCGATGCTCACGATCAGCCGTGCTGATATGAGTTATTACTTTCTGGAGATCAGCACGCTGATTGGCGATGCGTTGGAGCGATTAGGCAAAGAGAACGTGGTGGGCAAGCAAAGCTGGATGTGGCAATGACGATAAAAGGTCACCGAAGTGATCTTCTATCAAAAAGTAGCCGACCAGTTTTCATGCAAATTCAGCCGAAATATCCAGGCACGGTCGAGCGACAGGCATCGCGGAGCGTCATTCCCTGTGCGTCTCTCCACGCTACCCACCCGTTTGCTACGTCGCTCATTACCGCGACACTACTCAGAAACTTCTAGGGGCGTTAAGGTAGTGCAAATGAAGTAGGTGGAGGGGAGCCTGCTATGCCCAGTTCGATTAATGGAATCGGAGCGACGTGTTGCGGGAGCGTGTTGCCGCGACCAGATGGTTCGATGGTCCGTATGGTATAGGTTACGGTGTTCTATATACCGCTCATACCTTTGGGGTTTTATCGCGTAGGTTTTCAGGGGGGCGATAGCAAGTGGTATGGCAACAGAAAAGCGGTCCACGACAAAGCCGCCAAGTGGCCTTTGCATTTTCTGCATGCGCTAAAGGGCTGGGTGGCTGCGCAGGGTGTTGTCGCCATTTTTCCAATGGGTGGGTGACATGCAGAAATAACCTGCATGTTTTTGATGTGTTATTTCGCATCGCCTGCTTCTAATGTCTAAGAAAAAATTACGATTTGAGGTCGCTGCTTCGAAATAGCCATGGACATCCGAACACTTCATATCAACGATCTTGAACTCATTTGCCGACATCGCGAAGAAATGTTTCGGGATGCGGGTGGAAACGATAATGTATTGATGCCGATGACCGCGCATTTTCGCGAATGGCTGAAACCGCGTTTGCGGGACGGATCGTATTTCGGTTTTGCGATGGTGGATGACGACGTGCCGATTGCCGGCATCGGGTTGATGCTGATCGATTGGCCGCCACATCCTGTGCACCCGACGCTGGAAAAGCGCGGATACGTTTTGAATGTTTTTGTCGAACCTGCCTATAGAAATCGCGGGTTGGCCCGTGAGCTGATGAAGCTGGCCGAAGCGGAGTTTGTCCGGCGCGGAGTCAGTTACGCCGTTCTGCATGCAACCAACAAAGGCAAGCCGCTTTATCAGGGGCTGGGTTGGAACGGCACCACCGAAATGGCGAAAACGCTGGATACGACGCCCTGCGCGAAGGTTTGCAACAGCAAAGCTTGAACCGATGGCGCCCGTTCTTGACCGCAATGGGCGCCTTTCTTGGAAAAAGTGGCAACACACGCGCCGGTGCGTGTCGATTTACCCCAAGCTCGTTCGTTGCATGGAAGAAAGCGTGCGCGGCGAAGGCGCACGGTACCCAACACCGAAAGGGAGGTTGCGCCACGAAACGGGGTGACCCTCCGCCTCGGCAGCCCCGTCGGACACTTCAACTCGATATGGAATGACTTGCCATGACCACCTTTATCCGAACCGCCTTCAGGCCGCTTGCCGCCGGTGCGCTTGCCATCGTGCTTGGTATGTATGGCGCGGCGTCCCGCGCCGCCGACGCGTCCGCACCATCCGCGCCGCCCGCCGGGTCTTATCACGTTGATAAATCCCATGCGAGTCTTACGCTTCGTGTAAATCACATGGGGTTCTCCACTTACACCACGCGATTTAGCCGTTTCGATGCGTCATTGACGTTTGATCCCAGCAACATCCCGGCATCCAAGCTGGAGGCCACCATCGAGTCGGCATCGCTGGAAATGGATGACGCACCGAAGATGTGCACGGATATCGTGAGGGGGCCGCAGCTCGTCGATGCGGCGAAATATCCCAAGATCGTGTTTCGTTCGGAAAAAATTCGAATGACCGGTGCCAAATCGTTTGAAATCCTGGGCACGCTGGATCTGCACGGTGTCACCCGCCCGTTGACGCTCACCGCCACGTACAACGGCGGATATGCAGGTATCGCCAACATGGACCCGCATGCACGCATTGGATTTTCCGCGCATGGTTCGTTCAAGCGCTCGGATTTCGGTATGGGGTTCGGTGTACCCGCGCCGGGCACGACGATGGGCGTAGGCGATTTGATCGACGTAACGATTGAGGCGGAATTTATCGGGCCGCCGCTGGCGAACGCCGCCGGCAAGTCGCCGTGACGTCAGCGCGCCGCTGATCGGCAAGCGGGGCATGCCGCATCGCTTCGCTTGCTAGGTGTTCTTGCCGATCCGCCGGCAGGCCTCCAGAAAGATGCGCCGTTCGTGCTCGCCGTCGATGTCGAAGGCAAGGCGCCGCGCGAGCGTATCCAGGTCGCCGCCACCCTGCACGGCGCGGCGTACCAGATGTCCGGCCACGGGCCCGATGTGTTTGGCGAGTTCTGTCTCCAGCCGACGCAGGTGCGCCACATCGATGCTCGCGGCCGGATGGGCGGTAGCGGTTGGCACGGCGCGCGGCGATGGCGCATGTCCGGTCGGAAGATCGTGCACCGCGTTCGTGCCAAGGGCTGTCTGAAGGTAATCGCACAGCCGATCGATGTGCGGTTCGAGCGGTGGCGGAAAGGCATCCATCCAGTGTTGTGCGCTGAGGAAGTATTCCAGGCTCTTTGACGGCAGCACGTCTTCGATCCGAAACGGAAGAATCGGCAGCTGCTTGTGCACGGCCCGCTCCACCTCGCGCCGCACTTGGCCTGAGTCGTTGCTGTTGCCGGAGAACACCAGGACCATGAAACGCGCACTGGAAATCGCATCGATGATTTCGGCGGCCCAGTCGGCTGCGGGAGACACGTCGCGCGGCGCGATCCATACGCGGATGCCGCGCGCCTCCAGGTGTCGCACGAGCGCAAAGGCGGCATCCCGGTCGGGTTGCGAATAGCTGACGAACACATCGTGGGCCATGACTCAGTCGCCCAACATCCGCAGCGCTTTGTCCAGGCTCTTGCGCATGCGGTTAAAGGCGGCCGACAACGCCGACAATTCGGGGCCGCCGCCGCGAGGGAATTCCGCGGCGGAGGTATCGCCCAGGCTCACCTGGTCGGCAATCCGCGCGATTCGTCGCATCGGCCGGATGATCAGCACATAAAGCGAGGCGTTGACCACCAGCAACACGCCGACAAGCATCGCGGCGATCGCCGCGAGCACGTTGCGGCCCACGCGCCCGGCGCTCGACTCGGCGCTGGCAAACGGTACCGACACGATTTGCGCACCGACAATCTCATTGGCCTGCCAGCCGAATCCGTTGTCGCTTCCGTAGCGCGCGATCATGGTCGCGGGCGCCGCGGAAGGCAGGCTGTGACAACCCAGGCAGCCGGCGTCGACGCGGATCGGGCGCGCCAGGTAAAGGGTTTTGCCCATCGGCGTATCGCGTACGCCGTTCATTTCTCTGGCGGTGTTGTCGTTGCGAAAGCGCTGCACGATATCCGCCTCCCAGTCCGTCGCGCGGTCACGTGGATTGGTCGGGTTGAGCGTGGCCTCTTTGTAGGAGTAGTCGGGGTGCGCGTTGTGCAGCGTGAGAAAGTTCTGCGTTGCCGCATAGAACGGCACGCTCTGCGGACGAAATGCGGTGACCATCTTGTCGTTCAGCAGCGGCCCGATCTCGGTCTCGGTGTAGGTGCGGATCGCCGCGGCGCTATCCATCATCAAACCGGCCTGGGCCAGCACTTCGCGGGTCGCGTTTTTCTGCAGCGTCGCGGTCACGACCAGGGAGACCGCGAACATGCCGAGCGCGAATGCGACAAGCAGTATCAGGTTGATCCGCAGCAGCACGCTCGGCCCCCTTGCTGGAGCGCAGGTCCGCCGACCTGGCCCCAACTGTGTTCGACGGCACCCGCTTGAGGGGCCCATCCGGTGGCGGTGACGGCCACCTTCTCCCACCCGGGATCATACACAAATGTGATTTGCATCACATTTTGCCCCGGGGCGAAGGGGCACGGCTTAGGCCGTGGGAGCGCCGGAAAGAGGCGAGTGGTGCCCTCGTATCCTCGTTCGATGGCGTTTCGATCCTCAGTCCGGACGGAGACGGTCACGACGCACTTCGTTGCCGGCGCAATCGTTCATCGCAGCCGCGCTGCTCAAGAAGCGCTGTTCTCGTTGAGCAATCGCGCACTGGCGAAGGCGTCGGTTTGTCTCCGTGCCGCACCAAGCGCAGTGGGTGATGCCGATTTTTCACAATCCATGTCTCGCACGGCTTTCGGTGCGTTCGTGCACTGCTTTTTCTGTGAGCGAAGTCATCAATTCACATTTGCGGTTTCACGGGGCGCTAACTCATCGTACACACGCCGTTGATCCCAAAAAATAAAGGCGGCTTTCCTTTCAATCGCATTCGACGCATTAGCGTTACAGGGGTTTCAACATGCAGTGCCAAATTCTTACTCAGGTTTCCAACCTGACGACTCGTCGCAAGCTTTTTTTCGCGGCCGCCTTCGTGGCCCTCGCCACCGCGGCTTCTCCCGCTTGCGCAACCAACTGGTGGACCACGACGCCAACGGTGTCGATCGGTTCCACCGTTCTCAATGTTCGCAACTTCGGCGCCATGGGTAATGGCGTATCGGACGACACGGCTGCCTTTCAGGCCGCCATTAACGCGTTGCCCTCCACCGGCGGCACGATCGTGGTGCCGAACGGCACTTACATGATCGACGCGTTGAAGAGCATCAACCTGCGCTCACACACGCGCCTGTCGCTGTGGGGCAGCGCCTACATCAAGGCCATCCCGAACAATGCCCAGCGCTATTGGATCGTCAAGGCGTGGAACGTCAACAACGTCGAGATCGTCGGCGGCAACTACGTTGGTGAGCGCACGCAGCATCAAGGCACCATCGGCCAGTGGGGCTACGACATCAATATCCAAGGTTCGAGCAACGTCTATGTGCACGACACCACGTTGTCCAACTCGTGGGGCGACGGCATTCTGGTCGGCGGCACCGGTTCGGGTAAAACCGTGGTCGTGTCCACGGGCGTCACGCTCAACCGCGTCAAGTCCAACAACAATCGCCGCCAAGGTTTGACGATTGCCCCGGCGACCCAGGTGTACGTGGTGAACAGCAGTTTCACGGGCTCCAACGGCACCGCACCCGAAGCCGGTATCGATATCGAACCGCAGACGCAGGGCACCACCCAGCAGGTGCGTTTGGAAAACACCACCGTGTCGGGCAATGCCGGCAACGGCCTGGAAGTGCATGAGTACGTGTCGAGCCTGGCACTCAATGGCTTCACCGCGCAGAACAATCACGGCTACGGCGTGTACGTGAACGGTGCGAGCGGCGTGACCATCACCAACAGCGACCTCAGCCAAAACAATTTGTTCGGTGTGGACATCGCCGGTTACACGAGCAACGTGCAGATGACTTACAACACCATCGAATGGAACGGCGACACATGGTTCTACGCGCACAACCAGTCGATCTTTTCGGCTGGCTGGGATCTGCGCGACATCACCGTCGCCAGCACGACGGCGAACGTTACGCAATCTCACAACGTCATCTCCCCGATGAAGTAATCGAAGGCCGAAACATGCAGCACAAGAGCTCCTCCGTTTTCGGGGGAGCTTTTTTTGCGCTCAACAAGACGATTGCCGGATGCGGATGCGATCGCGATGGTGCGGTGTGCGGTGCAAACGATGTCACGTCCGAATATCGATCAAGGCACCGGTCGCCGTGGTCCGTATCGCCGTCCGATCTCGACCGGAAAGCATGCGCTGGCGGGCATGACGTCACCCGTGTTTCATCCTGATTCATGCGCCGCGACGAGCCGTCGAAGGCACCTCCTTCTGCCCTTTTCAGGACGCCTCTTTGCAGGTGCAGCACGCGGTAACTTATGGAAAAGCTTGGATCGATCTAATTCTCTTGCTGTCGTGCAATATGGGTCTGTGGCCTAATTACTTATGCATCAATAAGATATGTTTAGACATTCTAAATTTGAATCGATACAAATTCTTGTTGACATCGCACTTTCACTATCCTAATGATTAGCGCGCTCGTGGCGCCAAGTACAACGTTGTCACGGGAATTTGGATCGATTGAAGCAATCAGTATCCGGAGGGCTCCAAGGGGACAACGTGGACAGGCGCTTATCTCGCCCGCGGCACACGTTAGTAGCTGAGTCGGTTGTGCATCGTTGAAGACGTAGTGACGGAGGGTCATGGCAAGCGCCATGGCTTAGAGGTGGGTTTGTGCCCAAAAAAAGCATCGCGAATGCGGGCACCACAGCAATCAAGTCGAAAGATGAGGGGAGGCAAATGAGCAAGAACCAGTTTCGTTTGGGCAGCAGCCTGCGGGCCAGCATTCGTATTGGCTTGTGGGCTACTGCATTAGCCAGTGGTCCGTTGTTTGCGCAGAGCATTACCGGCGGTGTGTACGGTAATTTGCCGGCGGGCAAGGACGTTGTTGCGGAAGTGACGAACCCGGCGACGGGTTACGACAGCTCCGTGCATGCCGATTCCAACGGCCACTACACCGTCACCGGGCTGATGCCCGGCAACTACGTCGTCAAGCTGGTAAGCGGCGGCCAGGTGATCGATCAGCGCAATGTGGTGGTGCAGGCCGGTTCCAACAGCCCCGCGATCTTCAGCGCCGCCGCGGCACCGAGCAACGTGAAAGATTTGAACTCGGTAACCGTCACCGCCTCGCGTCCGTCGGTCAACGCCATCGACGTGACGACGAGCCAACAGATTCAGACGTGGAGTTCGACCGACGTCAATCGTCTGCCGTTGATCAATCCCGATCTGCTCGCCATCGCGGCGATGCAGTCCAACGTCACCGCAATTACCAGCTCGCACGGCAATGCGCCGCAGTTCAACGGTGCGTCGGGTACCGAGAACCGCTACTTCCTCAACGAGTTCAACGTCACCGACATGCAGCAGGGCGCGGTGCCGGACAAGATTCCGAACGAAGCCCTTGCCACGGTCTCTACTGTCGACGGCGGCATGGACGCCAAATACGGCAGCGCCATGGGCGGCGTCGTGGCCGGCACGATCAAGCAAGGCTCGAACGACTTCAAGGCCGGTGTGGATTTGGCGTTTACGCCGGCCACGGGCACGCTCAATGAAAACCCCAGAAACACCTACAACTACAACGGCCAGCTGATTAGCGCCAACCAGCTGAACCACTGGTCGCCAAGCCTGCTGCAGGATTACTGGGCGTCCGGTTCGATCATCAAGGACAAGTTGTTCTACTACGTGCTCGCGGAAATCGAGCCGAACAACTACGGCCAGGGCGTGCAGGGCGTCAACCCGACCGAGACCTACAGCTCCTCCACCAAGACCCTCAACGAAAACCGCAACAAGCAGTTCCTCGGCAACTTCACCTGGAACATCGCCACCGGTCACACGTTGAACATCTTCATCGACCGTCAGAGCAACCTGCAGACGCAATCGCAGTATGCGTTGGCCACGCCGTACGACCCTTCCAGCGCGGCGCCCGGACTGGATAACTGGAGTGGCAACGCATGGCACGACACCATGGCGGTGGCCAACTACCACGGCCAGATCACCGATACGCTGTCCGTCTCGGCGATGGCAGGCACCTCGCAGCAGTACTTCACCTCCTACAACTTGTACGGCATCGACGTTCCGTACATCCAATACACCAACCCGGATACGAAACAGACGACGCAGCCGCCCGGCAACGGTTCCAGCAGTCTGTATTATCTGAAGTACCGCATGATGGGTGCGCGCCTCGACTTCACCTGGGATGTGACCGACAACCACGAAGTGACCTTCGGCGGCGAGCGTTACAGCCCGACCATGGCGCAGGCCAATATTCCCAACTCGAACTCGTGGACCTACAGCTACTGCAGCACTTCGCTGGGGCCGACCGAGCCTTGCAGCATCAACGGCGTATCGGTGGCGCCGGGCACGAAGTACGTGCAGTTGTCCTATGCGCCGCGCATCTACTACAACAGCTCGCCCACCTACGGTTTCTATGTGGGCGACAGTTGGCATTTCGCGCCGAACTGGACCGCGTACGTCGGCGGGCGTTACGACAATTACGCCATGACCGACAACATCAACACCAAGATGTACAGCAAGGGCAACTTCCTGCCTCGCGTTGGCGTCGCCTGGGACGTCCACGGCGATTCGACGTTGAAGATCGGCGCCACCGCGGGTGAATACTCCGAAGGCATTCCGCTTTACTTCAACGCTTACGGCGGTACGCCCGGTCAGGGCTACATCCATACCACCACCACGTACACCTACACCGGCGTGAACGCCAACGGCGTCCCGACCGGGCTGACGCAGGTGGGCCCTGTGCAAGGCGCCTCCGGCAGCGGCCTGCATTACCTGACGCCCGGACAGTTCATTTCGAGCACGACGCAAAACGCCAAGCTGCGGCAGTTCGAGGTGTACGCGCAGCAAAAGATCGGCGACAGCTGGACCGCGGGCGCGACGTTCTTCACCAGCGAACTGACGGGCTTGCCGAACATCTACAACAACATCGATCAGTTGAAGGCCTATCTCACCAACAAG
>DATJMR010000015.1:0-3561 GCA_035508595.1 Dyella sp. | reverse complement strand
CCCAGGCGGCGTACCGAACGTGACGCCGAACGGATTGATGGGATTGTTCGCCGCCACATACCAGCCGTCGCCGGTACCGGTGGGCGCCGGGGCATCCTGGCCCGCCGAGTTGGTGCGGTTGTAAAACACGTTGGCGAACACGGTGAGGTTCGAGGTGATGTTGTAGTTGCCGAGCACGAAAAAGTTCGCGCGCTTCTGTTCGGTCTGGATGTAGTTGTAGGCGTTGTAGTTGAAGGTGTCGTTGGAGCCGCCATAGCAGCGGTAGTCACCCAGGCTGCTGCCGTTGCCGCGTGCCAGGGTCACGTAAGTGTTGCCGGCGTTGTTGACGTTGCAACCGCCCGGCGAGAGACCCGCTGGAATCAGAATGCGACCGGTCGGAATGGTGCCCGAGCCCGCGGGCGTGACAACGCCGCTGGAAAGATAGAGCGCCCGTGCCGAGAAATCGCGCCGAGGGGCCAGTACTGGCGAGTATTTGTTCCAATCCAGGCCCGCCACGATGTTACCGTCCGCACCGCTGGCGCCCGTGGTGAAGTTGAACCCGCGGCGCTGACCGTCGCCATGGCTGGAGATGCCGTCGTTGAGGCTGAACTCCGCGCCGCTGAAATCCTTGCGCAGATGGACATTCACCACGCCGCCGATCGCATCGGAGCCGTACGCGGTGGACGCGCCTTCTGCCAGCACGTCCACGTTCTGGATCATGTTCTGCGGAATCATGTTCAGGTCGGCGTTGGACAGGCGCTGCCCGTCTACCAGCACCAAGGTGCGATTGGCGCCCAGACCGCGAAGCGACACGCGCGAGGCACCGTCGCCACCTTCCAGCGTAGGGCTGGCGACGCCACCGCCATTGCTGTTGTTGGCCGGGTTCGTCGCGTAACCGGAGATGCTGGGTAGCTGTTGCAGCACGTTGCCAAGGGTGGGGCTGCCGTTGTTGGTAATGGCCGTGCGGTCCAGTGTGATCACCGGACTGGCCGTTTCCGTGTCGACGCGGCGGATCAACGAACCGGTAACGGTCATGCCTTCCAGCGTCTTTGCCTTGGATGCCTGCGGTTGCTCGTTGGCGTTTTGCGTCGTGCTGTTTTGTGCGTTGTTGTTTTGGGTGGAGGTGCTTTGCGGCGGAGCCGTGTCTTGCGCGTGAGCAATGAGCGCTGACGAGGCGATGCCTACCGACAACGCCAAACGTACTGCGACGGATAAGCGATTGTAGTGTGCTTGCATGATGTCTCCCCAAATGAGCGATTCGAAGATCACCGGTGCAACACGTCCATGCGTGGCCGTTTCCGTGTTTTGCGGCCAGGTATGTATCCGTCTGGATAGTTATTAAATAACGCTATGCGTTGCTCCGGTTTGTCCCCTGGGGCAACTGTTTCAGGAATTTGGCGAAGAGTAAAGAACTGTTAACGACGCCGTTTGCAGGACGAGATATGACGCACAACCGATGGCATCAGTTGTGCTTGCTGGCGCTGGAGAATATGGAGCGTATGCCGCTCAGATTTGCTTGATGGCTTCCACTACTGTCGGTTCGATGGCGTGGGTCCACAGCGCGTACTGCGCACCGGACGGATGCAGACCATCCGATGCCACTAACCCTGCGTGTTCGCGCGAAATGCCAGTGATGTTCACGAACGGCGCCCCAGCGCGAGCGGCTTCGTCGCGTGCGATGGCGTTGAAATGGTCCAGCTCGTGGGCGATTTGTTTGAGGTGGCGTCCGCTTGCATGCCCGAACGGCGTGACGCCCCAGTCGGGAATCGACACCACCACCACGCGATCGCCGCGATGGCCGGCCAATGCGACAGCGCGCAACAGCAGGCTGCGGAACTGCTCGCGATATTCCTCGGCGGATCGGCCGCGATACTGATTGTTGACCCCGATCAACAACGTGACGAGGTCGTATTCGGGCACGAGAGCGGCTTGGTCCATGCCGGCGGACAACTCGTCGGTGGTCCAGCCGGTGACGGCGACGATGCGGGGATCGTCGATCGCCGTACCGCCCCGGCGCAGCGTCTCCACCAGCTGCATGGGCCAACGCGCTTGCGTGGGTACGTCTTCGCCGACGGTGTACGAATCGCCTAAGGCGAGGTAGCGCAGCGACATGGATCAGCCGGCAACCGCCGCTTCGCGCGGCGATTCTTCGGCCGCCATGCGTTCCAGCACCCGTTCCATGCGCGCGAACACTTCACGCAGCTGCGCGGGCTGCGGCAGCAGCGTCAAACGCATATGCCGGCTGTTAGGCACGTTGAAGCTGGAGCCGGGTACGATGAGCACCGATTCCTCGTTCAACAAGCGCAAGGCAAAATCGTTGTCGTTGAAGTTGGCGATACGGTCGCTGCGCACGCGCGGGAAGGCGTACAACGCACCGCCCGGCGTGACGACATCCAGATAACGGCTCGATGCGACGCCTTCCAGCACCGCTTGGCGCGCCTCGTGCAAGCGTCCGCCCGGTGCGGTGAGTGCGTTGATCGTGGGGGCGTCCTGCAAGGCGGGAATCACCGCCCATTGCGCCGTGACGTTGGCACACAGGCGCAGCGCGGCGAGCAATTGCAGCGCGTCGCGATACTCATGCGTGCGCGTCGGATCGCCAGAAAGGCTGAGCCAGCCCACGCGATAACCGCAGGCGCGATGCACCTTGCTCAAGCCGCCGAAGCTGATGCATGGCGTGGCGCCCGCCACGTCCGCCAGTGGCTGGAACGGCGTGCCGTCGTAAAGGATCTCGTCGTAGATTTCATCGCAGAGCAGCAGCAGGCGATGCTTTGCTGCAATCTCCACGATGCGCTCCAGCAACGCGCGCGGATACACAGCGCCGGTGGGATTGTTCGGATTGACCAGCACCAGCGCACGCGTACGCGAGGTGATCAGAGCTTCCATTTCTTCCGGATCCGGCATATGCCGGTTCTCGGCCAGGCAACGGTAATAACGCGGCACGCCGCCGTTGAGAATGGTGGCCGCGCTCCACAGCGGATAATCCGGGCTCGGCAACAGCACTTCGTCGCCGGGCTGCAGCAAGGCGCGCAGACTCAAATCGATCAGTTCGCTGACGCCGTTGCCGATGAAAATGCGCTCGACCTGTACGTGACGCGCGCCGCGGGCGCGCTGCTGTGCGGCGATGACTTCGCGTGCTTCATCCAGGCCCTGTTCGTGACCGTAGGCTTCGCTTTCGTGCAAATGCGCGGCGATGGCTTCGCGCAGATGATCGGGCACGGAGAAACCATAACGCGCGGGATTGCCGATATTGAGCTTGATGATCGGCAAACCGGCCGCTTCCAGTTCGCGCGCGCGACGAGTGAGTGCGCCGCGGATTTCGTAGCGCACTTCGGCCAGGTGCGCACTGGGCTTGATCGGGGCCAACGGTTGAATCCTTTATTTTTGCGAGGAAACCCGGCTCGCCGCCGGTTCGAGTGTGATGCTAACAGTGGCGGCGGGCGCTGTGGGGGCCGGAGTAAGGCGAAAAAGGGCTAAGTGCGAAAAGCGGGAAAACGGACAGCGCGTGTCTGGTACGTAACGGACTTACGTTTTCCACGCATTCCCACGCCATCTCATAGGGCAGGCATAATCGGGTCTTATGAG
>DATJMR010000014.1:0-3711 GCA_035508595.1 Dyella sp. | reverse complement strand
CAGGTTTAGGCGCGTTCATTGCATGATTGTCAGGGCGACCCCATCCGACAGACAACCGTTGACGTCACGGTTTAACGGAAGTCCAAGTGCTAGGGTTCTACCATGCTGGTGGGTACGGACGCCCTCGTCTAGACTGCTTTTCTACGTGCCTGCTTCCACCTACGTACCAGGATTTTCCCCGATGCTCGATGCAGTACTGCATTTCCTTTCCGGCGGCTTGAGCCATGCCGGATGGGTGGCGATTCTCGTCTACCTGCTGGTAGTCACGCAGATCACCATTTTCACCGTCACCCTTTACCTGCACCGCTGCCAGACGCATCGCGGCGTTGACCTGCATCCGGCCGTCGCCAATTTCTTCCGCTTCTGGGGCTGGCTGACCACCGGCATGGTGACCAAGGAGTGGGTGGCGGTACACCGCAAGCACCACGCCAAGGTCGAGACCGAAGAAGATCCGCACAGCCCGCAGATCTACGGCATCAAGAAAGTGTTCTGGGACGGCGTATCGCTGTACCGCGATGCCAGCTACGTGAAGGAAGACCTGGAAAAATACGGTCGCGGCACGCCGGACGACTGGATCGAACGCAAGCTCTACAGCGCTCATCCGTACTGGGGGCCGGGGCTGATGCTGATCATCGACGTGGCGCTGTTCGGCGTGATCGGCATGGCCGTATGGGCCGTGCAGATGGCGTGGATCCCGTTCTGGGCGGCCGGTTTCGTCAACGGCATCGGCCACTGGTGGGGCTACCGCAATTTCGAAAGCTCCGACACCGCCACCAACCTGCTGCCGTGGGGTTTCTGGATCGGTGGCGAAGAGCTGCACAACAATCACCACGCGTTCCCCAGCTCGGCCAAGTTCGCGCTGCGCAAGTGGGAATTCGATATCGGCTGGGCGGCCATCTGTGCATTGCGCAAACTGGGCCTGGCGAAGGTACTGCGCGTGGCGCCCACGCTGGACGTGCGCCCGAATGTGCACCTGCCGGACGCCGAAACCCTGAAGGCCGTGCTCACGCACCGCTTCCAGGCCATGACCGACTACTACCGCAATGTGATCGTGCCGACCCTCTGCGATGAAGCGCAGCACGCCGGCGAGGGCATCAAGTCGATTCCGCGCCGCCTGCGCCGCGCATTCGCCGACGGCGGCCGCTGGCTCGACGGCGAAGGCCGTGAGCGTATGCAGGCCGTACTGGCCAAGCGCCCGGCGCTCAACACCGTGTGCGAGTTCCGCAACCGCCTTGCCGAGCTGATGGAGCAGCGCGGTGCCGATCAGGCGCTGAAGGGTCTGCAGCAGTGGATCGTGGAGGCCGAGCAGAGCGGCATTCGCGCGCTGCAGGAATTCGCGCAGCGCTTGAAGGGCTATTCGCTGGCGGCTGGTTGATCCGACCGCTACCGGTTGCAAAAAAAGCCCGCCTCAGGCGGGCTTTTTTATTGCGCGACGCATCGTTGTCTCGACGCGCTTGCCTTGCCATGACGTCATGTCCGAAAGCGGGCATCCATCTGCCCGATAACGCGATGACAGGGGACACCCCACTGCGCTCAGGCCTTCGACGAGCTGCTTGTGGCCGCAAGGATGGCGGCGGCGAGGATGCGCCATAGCTTGAGAGCGCAGCAGCAGGAAAGGTGAGGGCCGCCAAAACAAAAAGCCCGCCTTGCGGCGGGCTTTATGCTGGGCCCCGGCCTTCGCCGGGACGAGGTAGCGACCAGCCATGCGCTGCGCGCATGGGCCGTTACCTCACTTGATCTTGCCTTCCTTGTAGATCACGTGCTTGCGCACGACCGGATCGTATTTCTTGAATTCGAATTTGTCCGGGGTGTTCTTCTTGTTCTTCTGCGTGGTGTAGAAGTGGCCGGTGCCGGCCGACGAGATCAGGCGGATCTTGTCGCTCTTGCTCTTGGACATGGCTCAACGCTCCTCAGATCTTTTCGCCGCGGGCACGCAGGTCGGCGATCACGGCCTCGATGCCCTTCTTGTCGATGGTGCGCAGCGCCTGGTTGGAGACGCGCAGTTTTACCCAGCGGTTTTCGCTGGCAACCCAGAACCGGCGCTCATGCAGGTTCGGCAACCAGCGGCGGCGGGTCTTGTTGTTGGCGTGCGAGACGTTGTTGCCGGTCTGCACACTTTTTCCGGTGACTTGGCAAATGCGGGCCATGATGACCTCCGTGAATATGCTCGATGACGAGCAGCGTAACCGCCCGTTAGCCAGGGCGACATCGGCCCAGCGGCGCTGTGCGCCACGCGATGCTGGAGGGTGCTGCTTTCGCCTTGCATCGTGAACTCCGCATCGCGTGGCGGAGTGCCCGGCAGGCCGGGTCGAGAGGGGCGAGCCGCGCATTATCCCGTAAAAACAGTCGCATGTGCAATCGGTTGGGGTGTTTTTACCGGGCGCCGACATGGCGGCCAACCGGGATGTATGGAACAATCGACCTTCTTTGCGCCCCGCGCGCCCCGCCTTTCGAACCGAGGGATATCCATGGCAGACATCACCGCCAACGGCCAAGCCAATGGCCCGGGCAACCAGCCGCAGCTCGTGCTGCAGAAGATCTACGTCAAGGACGTCTCCTTCGAGGCCCCCAATGCGCCGCAGATTTTCCAGGAAATCGGCGAGATCACCGAGGCGCCGCAGGTCCAGCTGAACCTGTCCCAGCGTGCGACCGGCCTGGGTAACGATCTGTACGAAGTGGTGCTCACCCTCACGCTTACCTGCACCATCAACGAGCGCACCGCCTACCTGGCCGAAGTGCATCAGGCGGGCCTGTTCGGCATCGCCGGCTTCACCGAGGCGGACCAGGCCGGCATCATCGGCAGCTATTGCCCGAACCTGCTGTTCCCGTACGCGCGCCAGATCATCTCCAGCCTGGTGCAGGAAGGCGGTTTCCCGCCGTTCCTGTTGCAGCCGATCAATTTCGAAGCCCTGTACGCCGAGCAGCAGCGCCGCATGGCGACTGGCGGCGAGGCGCCCACGCTCAACAGCTGAGGGCAGCGCCCCGACATGAGCGACCAGCCGACCGACCAGCCGACCCTGGCCGTCCTCGGGGCCGGCTCCTGGGGCACGGCATTGGCCACCCTGGCGGCCCGCAACGGCGTCCCCACCCGGTTGTGGGGGCGCGACGCGGCTGCGCTGGCGGCGATGGCCAGCAGTCATCGCAACCAGCGCTACCTGCCGGATCTGGAACTGCCCCCCGGACTTGCGTTCGAACCCGACCTGGCGCATGCGGTGCGCGGGGCCACCATCGTATTGATCGTGGTGCCCAGCCATGCCTTCGCCGAAATGCTCGATGCGCTCGTGCCGCTGCTCGATGCGGGCGCCAACATCGCCTGGGCGACCAAGGGTTTCGAGCCGGGCACCGGGCGCTTCTTGCACGAGCTGGTGGCCGAAAAGCTGCCGCGGCGCGCCGCCGCGGTCATTACCGGCCCCTCGTTTGCGCGGGAAGTCGCCGCCGGCATGCCGAGCGCCGTCACCGTGCACTCGGAGCATGAGGCCTTCGCGCAGCACCTCGCCACCTTGCTGCATGCGCCGAACTTCCGCGCCTACACCGGCAACGACGTGCTCGGGGCGGAACTGGGCGGCGCCATGAAGAACGTGCTGGCGGTCGCCACCGGCGTCGCCGACGGCATGAAGCTGGGGCTGAATGCGCGCGCCGGCCTCATCACCCGCGGCATGAACGAAATGCTGCGCCTGGGCGTGGCCCTCGGTGCCAAGCCGGAAACCCTGA
>DATJMR010000013.1:0-7258 GCA_035508595.1 Dyella sp. | reverse complement strand
GAGTGTTGCTCATGACGGATTCCCCGCAGCAATGACTGCTTGCAAGGGTCATGAGCAAGTTGTATGCCACGACTTGACAAAGCGGCCCAGACCGCATGGCACGGCCATTTGCGGCCGCACGCGCCATTCGCGCGGACAATGCCGCGACGTTATACCGGCGCGCCGGGACGGAATCCCGACATCACCGCATGGCACGGATGCCCGTCAATTTGTTGACGGGTCGATCAGCTCGAGCACCGTTTTGGCCAACAAATCGGGTTGAAATTTCGCAATGAATCGATCCGCGCCCACATCGCGCACCAGCGTTTCATTGAATACGCCGCTCAGAGAGCTGTGCAGCACCACTTTAAGTTGTCGCAACGCGGGCGTTTGGCGAACGGCGCGCGTCAACGCATAGCCGTCAAGGCGCGGCATCTCGATATCCGAAATCACCAGGCCGACCTGTTCACTACCGCCTTCCATCGCATCGTTGAGGAATTCCAGCGCTTCCTGGCCGTCCTGTGCGATCACGCATTCGATATTCAGGTGCTTGAGCACGGCGACCACCCGTTGGCGAGCCACGGTGGAATCGTCCACGACCAACACCCGGCGCTGTGCCGATGGCCGGTGCTCGGCTTGAGACTGGATATGCGGCGACACATCCGGCGTGGCGCCGTCGATGCTGGCGAGCACCTGCTCCACGTCGACCACGGCCATCAACTGGCCATCGATGCGGCTTACCGCATTCACGCGATTGCCGAAGCCCAAGGTGGCCGACGGCGCTTCCAGCGATTCACCGGTGCAATGCACGATGCGTTGGAAATCCGACACCAGAAAGCCCTGCATGGAGCGGCTGAATTCGGTTACCACCAGATGCGCCGAGTCGACATGGGTCAACGGCGCATAACCCATGGCCTGTGCCAGATCGATCACCGGGATGGTTTTTCCGCGGTAATCGAAGCTGCCCGCCAGCCACTCGTGCATGCCTGGAAGCTTTTCCATCGGCGGCTTGCGCAAAACCTCGCGCACCTTGAACACGTTGATGCCGAACAGCTGCTTGTCGCCGAGGCGAAACAACAACATGGCCACGCGATTGTGCCCGGCCAGACGGGTGTGACTTTCCACGCTGTCCAGCAATGCGGCGCCGCTCATGGGATTCCTGTGATGCGAGGTGGGACTTGGGGGTTATCGGCGTTTGCAGGGCTGACTTGAGATGAAACAGGCGGCATCTGGAGTGGCACATCACTTGCTTCCTCAACTTTCGAACTTTTCCGCCGATGTCTGGATACCCATAAACGGAACTGCTTTGTCTATGAGTCTGATCCGCAGCCAGCCCGTGGCCGCTCTTATCCAAGCCGCGCTTGCCGGCGACACCGCCGCCGTGGCGACGTTGAGCCGCAAGCATCCTTCCGCGGCCACGCTGCTCGCGCCCGTGTTCGCGCGACTGGCGCCGCGTGCGCCGGCGGCGATCGCCCTGCAATCCCTGGAGCAGCAAAGCCTGGTGCTGACGCACGCACAGACGCTGCACCGCGAACAAAGCGCGCTCGAACAATCGATCGGCGAAACCCGCGACAGCGTCGGACAGTTGACGGACGGCAGCGCCGGCATGTCGACGATCCTGCAGCAGGCGCAAGGGGGCATCGAGCAAGCCACAAAGGCGGGCGAACAAAGCTCGACCAGCGTGAGCGAGCTGAACGGACAGCTCCGCCTGTTGCGCAGCGCACTGTCGGCCATGAACCAGAGCCAGAGCCAGCTGACCGAACAGGTGGCGCAGATCCGCGCATTGACCACCAGCGTGCAGGACATCGCGCATCAAACCAATCTGGTCGCCCTGAACGCCGCCATCGAAGCGGCGCGCGCGGGCGATGCCGGCCGCGGTTTTGCCGTGGTGGCCGACGAAGTGAAACAGCTGGCCGAGAAAACGGCGCAGGCCACGGCGGAAATCGAAACCGTCACCAGCTCGATCGGCGAGTTCTCGCTGCAAATGAATGGCAACGTGCAACAGAGTTTGCAGCGGCTGGAACGCGCGCAATCGGGCGTTACGGAAACCGAGCGCAGCTTGCAGCAAGGCGGCAGCAACCTGCAGAACACGGGTGAGCGCTTGCGTTCGCTGCGCGAAAACCAGGACGCCGTACACGTGCGAGCCACCACGTTGAGAGCCACCCTGGGCGCGTTGCAACGCCGCGCGTACGAAACGCGTCGTCACGGCGAAGCACTCAATCGCGCTGCCGCGTTGGCGCATCGTTCGGGCCTGGGCTGGCTGGAAGGCGAGAGCGGCAACGATATCGCCAGCCTCAGTCTGACCGTGCGCGAATCGGTGATCGGTTTGCGCCAGAGCATGGAATTGGCGCTGCAGGAGCCCACCTCGCTCGACCGTCGCTGGTTCGACACCGACGTGCTCAAGCGCAGCCTCGACCGGCTTACCGCACGACACGCCAATCATCCGTCGAGCGCGGGTTTGCACGAATCGGCGGCACGCCTGCGCGAACAGGGCGAAGCGTTCCTCGAATTGCTGGGCAACGGCCACGTCGAGATGGCCACGCAGATGTCCAACAAATTGGAAAGCGAGCGCGAAGCGATCAACAGCCAGCTCGCCGCGATGTTGGCCGACGACAATCCATGAAGTTTTTTAGCGGCCCTGTGTTTGCCTCACTGTCATTCCGGCGAAGGCCGGAATCCAGTTTAAACATGCGTCCGAAGGACACCAAAGCCGTTTTGTGTGCTTCGCACAGCATATTGAAACTGGATTCCTCGCTCCTCAGAACCGGGCACATCCATGTGCCCTCTCCGCGTACCGGCCTTCGCCGGAATGACGGTCGGGCAAGATCGAGGATTGCCAAGCGAACTAAACAGACGTGCATTGCATTGCTGGGGCTCACACTCCTAAGCACCGCCTACGCCGACACCACGCCCGCCGACTTGCGCGCCGCCGCCGAACAAGCGGTGCGCGCGCAATACGGCACGGAAGGCAATCGGGTGGTCATCGTCCCTACGACGCTCAACGCACGGCTGCGTCTGAAGCCCTGCCCGCATGCCTTGCAAACGCGCCTTCCGATGCGTCAAGGCACACCTTCACGCGTGGCGGTAGCGGTGAGTTGCACAGGTACGCCGGGCTGGACCATCCAGATACCGGTACAAATGCAGGTGTTTCGCAATGTATTGGTCAGCAGCCGACCGCTCGCGCGCGGCGACATCCTCGGCCCTGCCGACGTGCATGTCGAAGAACGCGATATCGCGCGGCTGGGCTACGGTTATGTGGAAAGCCTCGATCAGATTCTGGGGCACTCGCTGGGCCGGCCGCTGATCGCGGGCGTGGTGCTGGAGCCGGGCGACTTCAACGGCCGGGAAACCGTGCACTCCGGGGAGGAGGTTCAACTCGTGGCCCAACTCGACGGGATCGAGGTACGAACCCAGGCTATGGCGCTGGACGGCGGAGACACAGGTGCCCACCTGCGCGTGCGCAACGACAATTCCGGTCGAATTATCAATGGGATAGTGCTTGGAGCAGGCCAGGTGCAGGCATTGCCTTAAACCAGAGATACTGAGCGAATCGGCCGATTAAAGTTTTGCCTGGGGACGCCGATACCCTAAACGCAGGGGCTTATCGAGAGACCATTAAAAGCCATGAACACGACTATTTCGTCCAACGGATTACCGCAGCTGCCGGTTGCGACCACCAGCGCCGACAACGGCGCCGGCCAGGCCTCGTCGGCCACGTCTGCCGCCAACGCGTCGCCGACCCAGGCGAACGACAGCGTAAAGCTGACCGATTCGGCGCGTGCGCTGCAGCAAGCAAGCAGTACGGACGCACCGGTCGACACCGCGCGTGTCGAGCAGATCAAGCAATCGCTGGCTGCCGGTACGTACAAAGTCGATCCAAACGCAATCGCCAGCAAGCTGACCTCGCTGGAAAACCAGATCAAGGGTGCGAAGTAAGCACGTATGAGCCCGAATCTGCAGGCCGAACTCGGTGTCGCGTTGCGCACCGTCCTGGACGAGATGAGCGCGACCACGACGCAGCTCATCCACGTCCTGGACGAGGAGCACGAAGCGCTCAATTGCGCCGACGCCAAAGCGCTCAACCGCGCGGGCGAAGCCAAGCAGATGCTGATGCGCCGACTGGAGCAGCTGGATGTGGAGCGCCTGCACCTGAGCGGCACGTCGGCCGAAGCTGCTCAGCAAGTCGATACACAATGGCGCGAACTGCTCAAATCGCTGGCGACATGCCGCGATAAAAACCTGCGCAACGGTGCGCTGGTGGGACAACGCCTGGCGCAAGTACGGCGCGCGCTGGCCGTGCTTACCGGCAGCGATGCGCCAAATGGAACATACGGGCAAAACGGCGCGTTGCACGATAACCATCGATCCGTGCAGCTCGCGCAAGCATAAAGACACTCCCCCGGGCACCGCGGTCCAGATGCCCGATTCGTAGCACTTGCTTCACCTCACGTTCGGTATCGCTAACATGACGACGAGTACAGCTGCTTCCGCGACAAAGTTATCGAATAAGGAAGGCACCACGCTCAGTGACATGCTGCTGCCGGTCGTGCGCAGCCCGATGCTCGATCGTGAAGAAGAGCTATTCGCTTACGAATTGGTGTTCTACCGCCAAGGTGCGGGCACCGATGCCGACACCACCTTGGTGGGCGGCGTGCTTTCCGGCATTACCGACGGGGCGATCACACGGCTGGTGCGCGGCAATCGCGCCTTTATGCGTCTGCCTAGGCAACTGCTGCTGGAGCAAACCGACATTCTGGCGCATACGCCGCGCCTGGGCCTGATCATCGATCCCATCCACGTGCGCGACACGGCGGTGCTGCAACGATTGCAGCAACTGGCGCTGCGCAATTGTTCGTTGCTGCTCGATCTGGGCGATATCGATCCCAGCTCCAGCCACCCTCACGGTTCGTTGGAACCGCTTCTTCGCCTGGCGCAATACGTGCGCATCGACGCCAAGAAGCTGGACGCCGACACGCTCGCGGCGCGTTGCAAGCAACTTTTCGAACGCGGACTTGGCGTGATCGCGGGCAATGTCGACGATCACATGACGTACGGACACTGCAAGAACCTGCCGTTCCAAGCGATCCAGGGCCGCTATCTGCTGGTACCGCAGCAGATCGACGTGCCGGTGCTCACGCCCAGCCGCCTGAGTCTGCTGCGATTGATGAGCGCATTGCAGGAAAACAACGCAGGACCGGTGGAACTGGGCGAAATCATCCGCGACGACGCCGTGCTCAGCTACAAGCTGCTCGGTTGCGTCAACTCCGCGTACTTCGCGTTGCCGCGGCAACTGAAATCGATCCAGCAGGCCGCGATCTTTTTCGGTGTCGCACGTCTGCGCAATTGGATCAACACCATGGCGTTGAGCAGCATGGACGATCGCCCCCCGGAGCTGCTGCGCACCGCACTGATTCGCGCGCACATGTGCGAGAAGCTGGCCCAGGGCCTGCCCACCGAACAGCAGGAAATGGCATTCATGGCCGGCCTTCTGTCACTGCTCGATACGCTGCTTTGCGCGCCGATGGAATTCGTGCTGAGCCACTTGCCACTGGCGCCGGAAATTCGCGAGGCCCTGGTGGAGGACCGCGGACCGTTCGCCACCCTGCTCGGCCAGGTTTACGCGTGGGAAAACGGCAATCTGCAATCCGTGCAGATGCAGCCGCAAAACATCCGCAAGATGGCGGGCGCGTATTTCGAAGCGACACAGTGGGCCGATCAGGTCTACTCGTTTGCGGAGCAGCGTACGCACTGATCGGCTGGCATTCCGAGCCATTCGGAGCATGCCGTTGTTCCGGCGAAGGCCGGAATGACAAGCCGCTTGAGACACGTTGCAACGTCTATGTCAGCTACGCCGACTGTCCCGTAAAACGCAGCGTCAGATCGCCACTCAAGCCTTGCGGACGATTCGAAGGCACTGCAAAACGCCAATGCCGCGCGATTTGCATCGCATTGGCATCAAGCATGTGATCCCCGCTGGATTGCGCGATCGACGCATGCAAGACATCTCCTTGCCCATCGACGACCAGATGCAACACGACGTTGCCCGTCGCGTGATCTTCCATGCTTGAGATCGGCATCGACGTCGTCGGCGTCGATATGGGAACCAACGTTTCGTCCGTATTGACCGCCGCCGGCGTGGCCGCAGCGCTGGCTTGCGCCGACGCATAGTGCTGCCGTTGAACCACGACCGGCCGTTTGATCCAATGCTCGTGGCGATGATGCAACGCCAGCACCCGCGTCATGCGATGCCCCACCGCGGGCGATGCCGCCCACCCCGCCGTTTGATCGGTAAGCCATGCGGTGCCGGCTGTACCCACGGCCAGCGCAAGCAAACTCAACGTAGCGGTGACGCGCAATTTGGGCATGAAAACTACGGCCTTTCCAGAATCGCCGTCACGCCCATGCCCCCCGCGGTACAGATGGAAATCAAACCGCGCCCCGAACCTTTCTGCTCCAGCAGCTTTGCCAGCGTAGCGATGATGCGTGCGCCCGTGGCGGCAAACGGATGCCCCACGGCAAGACTGGAACCGTGAACATTGAGCTTGGCCGGATCGATACTGCCGAACGGCGCATCCAGGCTCAGACGATGTTTGCAGTAGTCGGCCGACTCCCACGCACGCAACGTGCATAGCACTTGCGCCGCGAACGCTTCGTGGATTTCGTAGAAATCGAAATCCTGCAGCGTGAGGCCGTGACGCGCCAGCATGCGCGGGACGGCGATGGTCGGCGCCATCAACAACCCTTCGCCATGCACGAAATCCACCGCAGCCACTTCGGCATCGCGCAGATACGCCTGAATTTTCAGACCGCGCTTGGCCGCCCATGTATCGTTGGCCAGCAACACGGCCGCCGCACCGTCGGAGAGTCCGGTGGAATTGCCGGCGGTGAGCGTGCCCATGCCGGAGGTCTTGTCGAACGCGGGTTTCAGCGTGGCGAGTTTTTCCATGCTGCTGTCGGCGCGCAGGAAACCGTCGCGCTTGAGGCCTCGAAACGACACCACCAAATCGTCGAAGAAGCCCGCATCGTAGGCGGCGGCCAGTTTGCGATGGCTTTCCAGCGCAAGCCGATCCTGATCTTCGCGCTTGACGTGCCACTCGCGCGCCATTTTTTCGCAGTGATCGCCCATCGACATGCCGGTGCGCGGCTCGGCCACGCCCGGAAACGAAGGCTTCAATTCACTCAAGGAAAAACCGCGCACGGCGGTTTTCAGTTTCTCCATCGGCGTCTTGGCGCGATTCACCGCCAGCAGACGCTTGCGCAGGCGCTGGCTGTAGACGAT
>DATJMR010000012.1:0-32558 GCA_035508595.1 Dyella sp. | reverse complement strand
GTAAACGGACAGGTGTCCTCGTGGATCATGGTCTGGGGCTACGGACTGTATTCGCTCGGCGAGTTGCTGGTAAGCGGCTTGGGCCTGGCGATGATTGCGCGCTACGTGCCAGAACGCATGGGCGGTTTCATGATGGGCGCGTATTACGTTGCAGTCGGCATCTCGCAATATCTCGGCAGCGTGGTGGCGAATATCGCGCACATTCCCGACAACCTCACCGATCCGCTGCAGTCGCTGTCCATCTACACGCACCTGTTCAATATCTTAGGTTTCGTCGGCATCGGCTGCACCGCTATCGCGGTAGCTATCTTGCCGCTGATGAACAAACTCTCGGCCTCTCATTCGGATCCGGCCACCAACTATCACCCGCTGCCTGCCGTGCGCAGCGAGGAATTCAACACGCCGTGATCTGTCCGCGATCCGCCGTATCATTCGGCGGATCGCAACGGTTTCAGGCTGGTCATGTCGCAACCTCAACTCAAGCAACCCATCGGCCCGTTTGCGCTGACCCGCACGCTTGCGTGGCTGCGCCTGTGTGCCATCGCCGGCCAAAGCATGGCCGTGATGGTCTGCTCATGGTGGATGCGGATCGATATTCCCACCCTCTCGCTGTTGCTCGGCATCGATCTGCTGGCCGTGTTCGCGGTGTTCGCGGCGTGGCGCATCAGCCAGCGATGGCCCGTCCATGAATGGGAGACGGTGTGCCACATTGTCGCAGACACTCTGGTATTGAGCTATTTGCTCTATTTCACCGGCGGGGCACGAAATCCGTTTGTCACCTTGCTGCTGGTACCCATCGCGCTGGGTGCGGCGGCATTGTCGGTGCGCGCGGTGCTCGCCATTGCGGCGATCGCCGGCGCCGCTTACTTCGTGCTGGCGCGTTGGTATGTGCCGTTGCCGATGAACGGGCTGATGGGAACCGATCACGGCTTTTCGTTGCATGTTGCGGGCATGGGCGTCAATTTCGTCATCATGGCGCTGCTGCTCGGCTTCTTTATCAACCGGCTGGCCGCCGCCGTGCGCGCGCAGCAACAGGAAGTACAGCGCATCCGCGAACGCGCGTTGCGCGACGAAGGCATCATGGCGATCGCGACCCAAGCCGCGGGCGCCGCGCACGAACTCAATACGCCGCTTTCGACCATGCGCACGCTGCTGCCGGAGCTGCGGCGCGAATACGCAGCGGACGCCGCGCTGGATGACGATCTGCAATTGCTGGAGGGCCAGGTCGAGCGCTGCCGCACCATCCTTCGCGAAATGGTCGCTTTCGGCAAAGCGCAGTTGTCACAGGAGCCCGAGCAGCTCCCGCTTTCCGCGTTCATCCACGGCTGCATCGAGCGTTTTCAGCTGTTGCGCCCCGAGGCAGAACTGGAACTTCAGGTGTCACCGCAACTGGACAACCTCGTGCTGCGCACGCCGCCGGGCTTGCGTCACGCACTGCTCAACCTGCTCAACAATGCCGTGGATGCTTCGTCACTGCGAGACTCCAACCGCGTGGCGCTCGAAGTGCGGCGAGACGATCGCTGGCTGGAATGGATCGTGCGGGATCGCGGCCCAGGGTTCTCGCCAACCGGAGCTGCCGCCGCCATCGGCGAAAGCGACAAACAAAGCGGGTTGGGCATCGGTTTGGCGCTTGCCGAAGCCACCGCCGAGCGGCTCGCTGGCGAATTGATCGCCACCAACACGGAAAACGGCGCGGAAATGCGACTGCGGTTTCCGCTATCGGCCGTCTCGCTGCGCTAGCGGAATAAACTTGGCGCCCGGCGCGCATTGTCGCGCGCCATCCGGCAAAATAGGCAGGCGGATAGTTCGGAAACAGCACATGATGTCCCCAAACCCAACCGGTGGCGCACGCCCCTTGCTCGTCGTCGATGATGATGCCACCTTCGTACGTGTACTCACCCGAGCGCTCACGTCGCGCGGTTTTGAAGTGATCAGCGCCGTCAACGCCGACGAAGCGCGAGCGCTCACCCGGCGCCATCAGCCCAAGCACTGCGTACTCGATCTGAAACTCGGCGAAGAAAACGGGCTGCGCCTGATCCCCGAATTGCACGAACTCGTGCCCGATATGCGCATCTTGCTGCTTACCGGTTACGCGTCGATCGCCACGGCAGTCGAAGCCATCAAGCGCGGTGCGCACGATTACCTCGCCAAGCCCGTCGATGCCGATGCCGTAGTTCGGGCACTGCTCGAGGGCGACAGCCCTCACCAAGGCGAAGACGAAGTGTTGGACGCTCCGGAAGCCCCTCTCGCGCTTCGCCGCCTTGAGTGGGAACACATCCAGCGCGTACTCACCGAATGCGACGGCAACATTTCCGAAACGGCGCGACGCCTCGGCATGCATCGCCGCACCTTGCAACGCAAGCTAAGCAAACACCCGGTGCGCGAGCGGCCTCAAAGCGGCAGCTGAAGCGCCACCGCTAATTGCTCGCGGAGCCATCCGGCGATGAGGCCGCGGGTGCGGGCGAATGATTCGACGGATCCGGCTCGTCGTCGTAAAGCGCTACGTGCGGCACACCGTCCGCACCGATCCAGCCGCGGTACATGCCGTCGGTGTTGAAGGGTATGGCGATGTTGCCGTTCGCATCCAGCGCAATGGCGCCGCCACTGCCACCCATCGAAGGGATTTCCTGGTTGACCACTTCGGCAGCGGCGCGCTGTATCGGTTCGTCGAGCATGGAAACCCTCATACAGATTTCGTGCGCGGCCACGGTACGTATATAAAACTCACCCCACCCCGTGCCCGAGACGGCGCACTGCGCATTGGCGTAGGTGCCCGCACCGATGATGGGCGAGTCGCCGACGCGCCCCCAGCGCTTGTCGACCATGCCACCCGTGGACGTGCCGGCCGCCAGATGCCCATCGCTGTCGAGCGCCACCGCACCCACGGTGCCGAAGTGCCTGGATGTATCCAGGCTGGCGTGTAGTGAATCGGAGTGCGGGCGCGTTTGCGAATCGTCCTTCAGCGCTTTCTGCAACTGCTGCCAACGCTCTTCGGTACGGAAATACGAAGGATCGACCAAGGTAATGCCCTGCTCCTTCGCAAACTGCTCGGCACCTTCACCCACCAGCATGACGTGCTGGGAGTGTTCCATCACCGCACGCGCCAGCAGGATCGGGTTTTTCACACGATGGATACCTGCCACCGACCCCGCACGCAACGTGTCGCCATCCATGAGGGCGGCATCCATTTCGTTCTTGCCGTCATGGGTGAATACGGAGCCTTTGCCCGCGTTGAAATTGGGATCGTCCTCCAACACGGTGATGGCGGCTGTTACGGCATCGATCGCATGCTTGCCCGCCTTGAGCTGGCCGTAACCCGCTTCCAGCGCCTTTGTCATCGCCGCACGCACCGCTTTTTCTTTAGCCGGTGTCATATCGCGCTTGATGACGCCAGCGCCACCATGAATAACCAAAATCGGCGTGGTGGCGTGGCTCACAACCGCCATTCCGAGACTGAACAGTGCAACAAACAGGCGACGGGGCATCCCATCATTCTCCCCAGCAATGGGGCGAGTATAGCCCTGCAATACCGGATAAAACGCAGTCCTCGTCAACGAACCGACGACGACTCGATACGAACCTGCTTGCCTTGGAACATCGCTTCCTTGCCGTCGATCTTGGCGATCAACTGCAAGGCGCGCTCGGGTGGGATTTGCTCGAACTGGAGCGAGATCGGGCGTTGGTCCAAGGCATCGGGGTTGACGATCACATAGCCCGCTTTGGTTGCCACGGCTTGCGCTACGTCGCGCACGTGTCCGTTCTTCACCGCTTCGTTGACGGTCATCCGATGCGTACCGCAACCCGTCGTCGGGGTCATCGACAGCTCAACGGGCGCCGACTTTCCGTTCACGTCGCCGATGCGTACGGACATCGTTTTACCGAGTGGCCCTCGCAGCACGGGCGATACCGCGATGTCGCGCCCGGATTCGTTGACGGTGCCATCGACACTTACCTGCACCTGATCGTTGCCCGCAGGCTTCACATCAAATGTCAGCTTCAACGCATTTTCGCTTTCGTTACCACTGTAGATGCTTATCGGTTCTGAGCCGTCGGTGCAAAGGGTCGGGTGGGCGAGTGTTTCACCGCCGCGCGTAATGACCAGCGCCAATTGGTAGCCGCTGACAGGCGCTATCGTCGCGGGGCCTTGCGTGGCCGCGTAAACGAAGCCGGATAAGCCGATCATGACTGCGAACAAGGTTAGTAAACCGAACTGTTTGCGACGTCGACTTGGCGTTCTCAGTTTCAACATGGCAATACGCTCCGTGATGGGATGACGAGGTGACCAACTGCAGCCAACCGGCAACGACATCGTTGCGGTCTGGGTTTTCAACATCGCGTTGGCATAGCTTCGTCGCTGCGCGCGACATTCGACGATGACGGCGGCATCGCACGCCAATTCCTGGTCGTCGGTGAAAGCCCTCCATCCAAGCCACGCGAGGGGATGGAACCAGAACACCGCCGCAGCAATCTGCGCGCACAAGCGCCACCAGCCGTCGCGACGCCGTATATGCATGCTTTCATGCATCAGAATCAGTTCTCGCTCCGACGCGTTGTAGCGTTCGTCGAAATCGACCGGCAGCACGATGCACGGACGCCAGGCACCTACCATCGCGGGCCCCACGTTCGGTCGGGTGGCGCGCAGCACGGGCCATCGCATCGCCGGATAGGCGATAGACAGCGCACCACGCATGCTTGCGCGATAACGGCGTTGTGCGAACAGGGCACGCATCCATGTACCCGCAGTGCCTGCGACCCAAATCAGCAGCAGCGAGATATCCCTTATGGTCGCGCTATCGATGACCCGGGGCTTCAACACTGTCGCCGATGCAACGCTCTGCATGACCGTCGGCAGCGCCACGAACGTGACGGTCTGGGCGTGGGGAAGCACGCAGCACAGCATCGCCAGCGGTACCAGCAGCCAAAGCTGAAATGCGCGCTCGGCCCCGAACAGGCCCCGATAGGGCCGGCGCAACGCAAGCACGAGCAGCATGGCCACCGTGAAGGCCAGCAGCAACGGCCAGCCGCGTGTACACCACACGAACGCCACACGTTCAATGCTGCTCATCGTCGAGTTCCTCAAGCAGCTTGCGCAATTCGGCGATGTCTTTCTTGGTCAATTTGCGCTGTTCGGAAAAATGCGCCACCAGCGGTGCCACACGGCCTTCGAACAGCCGGTCCAGTAGGCCTTTGCTTTCCTGCGAAACATATTGCTCGCGAGTCAGCCGGGGAAAATACAGGTAACGGCGGCCATCCCGCTCGGCCTTCACCGCCTTTTTGGTCAGCAGGCGATTGAGCAAGGATTTCACCGTGCCCTCTTGCCAATCCTGCTTGGTACCCACCTCGGCAAGAATCTCTTCGGCGCTGCGCGGCGACTGACGCCACAGCACGTCCATGATCACTGCTTCCGCTTCGCTGATAGCCATGGCCAACCGTTTACATGTGTAAGCGCAACTATGTTTACAACCGTAAACGATAATGTCAAGAGGGCGCCAATGCACCCATGCCGTGGGTGCGCGGGTACTTGAGCCGTTGGCAACGACGTGGCGCAGCACCGATCCGTCGTATCCTAGGCAACTGGCTCTCCCTGTATGAAGGCATCCCATGGACAAGGTTTACGCAAGCGCGACAAAAGCTCTGGATGGTTTGCTGTTTGATGACATGACCATCGCGGCCGGCGGTTTCGGCCTTTGCGGCATTCCCGAAAACCTCATCGGCGCCCTGCTCGCCGCAGGCACGAAGGGTTTGACGATTGTCGGCAACAACGCCGGAGTCGATGATTTCGGCATGGGGCCGTTGCTCAAGACGCGCCAAGTCAAGCGCGTATATGCCTCGTACGTCGGCGAGAACAAAGAGTTCGAGCGGCAGGTGCTATCGGGCGAGCTGGAGTTGCACCTGGTTCCGCAAGGCACCCTGGCCGAGAAATTGCGGGCAGGCGGCGCCGGCATTCCCGGGTTCTACACCCGCACCGCGTTCGGCACCAAGTTGGCAGAAGGCAAGGAAACCAAACGCTTCGGCGAGAAGGAATACGTGCTGGAAGAAGCGATCCACGCCGATCTGTCGATCGTGAAGGCGTGGAAGGGCGACACGTCCGGCAATCTGGTATTTCGCAAGACCGCGCGCAACTTCAACCCGATGATCGCCACCTGCGGCAAAATTTGCGTGGCCGAAGTGGAGCACCTGGTGGACGTGGGCGAGCTGGAACCGGACCAGATCCACGTGCCGGGCATCTACGTCGATCGCATCGTGCAAGGCGAGAAATACGAAAAGCGCATCGAGTTCCGCACGGTCGCCGGCGCCAACACCGGCAAGGAAAGCCCCATCCGCATGGCGATGGCGCAGCGCGCGGCCAAAGAACTGCGTGACGGCTTCTACGTGAACCTCGGTATCGGCATTCCCACGCTGGTGGCCAATTTCATCTCTGTCGGCATGGATGTCACGCTGCAGTCGGAAAACGGTTTGCTGGGCATCGGCCCGTTCCCGGACGAAGCGCATATCGATCCCGATCTGATCAACGCGGGCAAACAGACCATTACGGCACTGCCCGGTTCGTCGTATTTCTCCAGCGCGGAATCGTTTGCGATGATCCGCGGCGGGCATATCGACCTATCGATCCTCGGCGGCCTGGAAGTGTCCAGCACCGGCGATCTCGCCAACTGGATGGTACCGGGCAAAATGGTGAAGGGTCCCGGCGGCGCCATGGATCTGGTAAGCGGTGTGAAGCGCGTGGTCGTGCTGATGGAGCACACCGCCAAAGACGGCTCGCCAAAGATCAAGCCTCAATGCGATCTGCCCCTGACTGGCAAACAGGTGGTTGACCTTATCATCACCGATTTGTGCGTGTTCCAAGTAGAAAAAGGCAAGGGCCTCACGCTTATCGAACTGCAGCAAGGCGTTACCGTGGAAGATGTGAAAGCAAAAACGGGCTGCCCGTTCGACGTGGATGCATCGCTGCGTTGATGCAACGCTCCAGGTGGGGTGAATGCACTCACCCCACCTTCTCTGCTTTATCGCGAAACCGGCTGCGGCTGCGGAAAACGGATTTCCGCCACATAACGATTGCCGCCTTGCACGTGCAAACTCAACGGCCACGAAAAACGCTCGCTGATGCGTTGCGCGATGGCGTATTCGAAACCTTGTTGTCCTGGTCCCGGGGCATGCTGTTCCGCGCCAGCCGTGGCACTCACGTTCACGATGCCAGGCATCACCGTAACCTGCACGACACCCTGCCCGGTGTACTGACTCGCGTGGCGAATCAATTGCCAACACAGCACGGCGAATACGCGCGGCGAACCGTGCAACGCGAACGTCGCAGGTTCTTCCAGGCGCAATTCGATCGGATGGCCGTGCAGCATTTCGCGTGCGTTGGCAAGTTCTTCGCGCAGGACGTCGTTGACGACGAAATCCACTTCGCCCTGACCGTTGTCGGCTTCGCGCGCAAGAATCAGCAACGCCTCGACCAAGGCTTCCATCTCGCGCGTCGCTCGACGGATGCGCTGCACGGAGCGTTTGCCGAATTCGCTTAGCTCCGACTCATCGGCGAGCATGTCGGTCGACATCTTGATGACGGTAAGCGGGCTGCGCAGTTCGTGACTGGCATCGCGAGTGAAGTTGCGTTCGCGTTCGTTGTAACCGGCAATACGGCTGGCGAAGTTATGAAAACCCCGCGCCAAGGTCGCGATGTCGCTATCGGCCTGACGCAAACGATCCGGCTGCAACGCGGCGAGGTCCGCCTGCCCTTCTTTCCAGTTTCCCACCCATTGCGCAAGCGTGCTCACTTGCCTCCATGCGCGCTCCATGGCGAGCCAGGTCAGCATGCTGACGATCACAATCAACAGCAGTACAGCGCTTGCCGGCGCCACGTTGTAATACCCCATCAGGCACACCACGGCCACCGCCACGAGTTGCATACCGAAAATCAGCAGCAACCGGCGTTGAAATCCGCCACGCGCACGGACTGCGCGTGTAGAAGGGGCCCCCATGGAGGTCATGAATGGTTGTATCGGGCGATTATGCAATGTGGCTTATAGGGGTCGACTCGGCATCCAAGTCGGCCAAGCGGTAACCGGCCGAATGGATGGTGTGAAGCAACGGACGATCGAAAGGCTTGTCGATCACCCGGCGCAAATTATAAAGGTGCGAACGCAACGTGTCAGAATCGGGCAAGGTATCTCCCCAGATTTCCCGTTCGATATCGCGCCGACTGACTACACGGGGCGATTCGCGCATCAGGATCGCAAGAAGCTTCAGCCCGATCGGCGACACAGTTAGCTCCTGACCCGCGCGGGTCAGGCGGAGGGTGGCGGTGTCCAGGGTCATATCGCCCACGGTCAGCACCTCGCTCGATACCTGGCGGCGATCGCGGCGGATCAGGGCACGCAGGCGGGCTTCCAGTTCGCGCACCTCAAAAGGCTTCACCAGGTAGTCGTCGGCACCCGCTTCCAGGCCCACCAACTTGTCTTCCAAAGTGTCGCGCGCCGTGAGCATCAGCACAGGGGTGGATTTCTTGGCGTCGCCGCGCAACTTGCGGCAGACATCCAGGCCGTCGATGCCCGGAAGCATCAGGTCCAGCACCACCACGTCGTAGCTGTTGGATACCGCCAGATGCAGGCCGCTGACGCCATCCTGAGCAAAATCAACGGAATACCCGCGCCGCTCCAGAAATTCGCCGACCATTTCCGCGATCTGACGGTTGTCTTCGACCAACAGGATCAGCCCTGCATGTTCGTCACGTGAACTCATATTCGCCTCGCCGCTGTAGGAGTCTTCACATTTGTGAAGGCTAACGGCTAGGGTGGTAAGAGGGATGTGAATTTCAGTGGACGAAACTGTATGGGCTGTTTCATCACAACAACGGTTTAAGCTTTGGCCAGATTGTGTTCAGCACGATCGGCTCGCCTTCCGCCACCGGATGCAGGCCGTCCTCTTGCATCAGCGCGGGATTGAGCGCCACCCCTTCGAGCATAAACGGCACCAGCGCCGCGTGCTTGTCGCGAGCCAGGTCGGCGTACACAGCGCGCAGGCCTTCGCGGTACTGCGGCCCGTAATTCACCGGCATTTCGATACCCAGCAGCAGCACTTTCGCGCCGGTTTTTAAGACCGCATCGATCATGGCGGAAAGGTTGGCCTGCAGCTCGTTGAGCGGCAAGCCCCGCAGGCCATCGTTGGCTCCCAGCTCGATCACCACCACGCGGGGGCGGTAATGCGCCAGCAGTTCCGGCAGACGGTTGCGTCCGCTCAGCGAGGTTTCTCCGCTGATGCTGGCATTGATCACCGTCCAGCCCGGCTCCATCTGCTTGAGACGTACTTCCAGCAGATGCACCCAGCCGGCCTCTACGGGAATGTTGTGCGCGGCAGACAAGGAGTCGCCCAGCACCAGCAGTTGTTTCGCGGGCACGCCCTGCGTGGACGATGCCTGTGCGGCGCCGATACCCCAAAGCAGAAGCAGACCAAGCAAACATAGGAAACGACGCATGAGTGGTGGTTCTCGTCCGGTAGTTGAAAGGCATGTGCTTGAGGTACGCGATGTTAGCAAGTCGGTGAACGGCCCCGAGGGAAGGCTCGACATTCTAAGCAACGTCGCCATGCAAGTAAGCGCAGGCGAAAGCTTCGCGATCGTCGGTGCATCCGGCTCGGGCAAAACCACGCTGCTCGGTTTGCTCGCCGGACTGGATACGCCGACTCGCGGCAGCATCCATCTGGACGGTCATGCGCTGGAACAGCTTGATGAAGAAGCGCGCGCCGATCTTCGTCGGCGCCTGGTGGGGTTCGTCTTTCAGTCGTTTCACTTGTTGCCGGCATTGACGGCCGAACAGAACGTAATGTTGCCGCTGGAGCTGGAAGGCCAGCCGGACGCACGTGAGAAAGCCCGCGCCGCTTTGGAAGCGGTCGGACTTGGTTCGCGGCGCAACCATTACCCCGCGCAACTTTCCGGTGGCGAGCAACAACGCGTTGCGATCGCGCGCGCCTTCGTACACAGCCCGCGCGTACTGTTCGCCGACGAACCCACCGGCAATCTGGATCGACGCACAGGACGACACGTGTGCGACTTGCTGTTTGCGCTCAATCGCGATCATCGCACGACGCTCGTGCTCGTCACGCACGATTTGCAATTGGCGGAGCGCTGCATGCGGCGCGCGGAATTGCAGGAAGGCCGACTGGAGCCGCTGACATGAGGATTTTGCTTCTGGCGCTGCGCAGCCTTCGCCGCGAATGGCATTTGCCTGAACTGCGTACGCTGGCGGCATCGCTCGTGCTCGCTGTCGTGGCGTTGGGTGTGGTGGCAACGCTCACGGCGCGCATGGAGCGCGGCGTCCTGGCAAGCGCCGCCGAATTGATCGGCGGCGATCTCGGCGTCTCTGCGCCGCAAAGCATTCCAGGCAAATTTGCGGTCGCGGGACGTCAGCGCGGTTTGTCGATCACGCATACCGCAAGTTTCCCCAGCGTTGCCTTCGCGCAGCAACAAAGCCAGTTACTGGATGTGCTGGCGGCGGACAGCGCTTATCCGCTACGCGGCACGCTGCTGATCGCAGACGCGGCGGGCCGGCAAGTCGTCAGTCACGCGCCAGCAGCCGGCAACGTATACCTGGATCATCGCGCGCTCGTAGCGCTTCGGCGACGCGTTGGCGATAGCGTGCAACTTGGCGGGCGCGATCTGCACATCGCAGGCGAGTTGATGCAAGAGCCAGACGGCGGCGAACTGGTCGCGATGGCTCCACGCGCATTAATGAGCCTGGACGATGCCGAGCAGGCCGGATTGCTCGGCGTCGGCAGCCGCGCACGGCACAGCTTGTTGCTTGCCGGCGAACCTGTCGATGTGCAGAGCTGGCGCACTTGGGCGCAATCGACAGCGCTTCCACAAGGCGGCGAACTCATTACGCCAGAACAAACGCAAGAGCGCATGCGCAGTGCGTTCGATCGCGCCGGCGCGTTTCTGCGTCTCACCGCATTGTTGTCGGCGCTGCTGTCCGGTGTCGCCATCGCGCTGGCGTCCCAGCGTTATGCGCGTCGCAAGACGAGCGAAGTGTCGCTGCTTCGTGCGCTGGGCACCTCGCGCGCACGCGTCTTTACGTTGTTGCTGGGCACGATGGCCGGTTTGGCTTTGCCGGCGGCGTTGCTGGGCATTGTGCTGGCGCTCGCACTTGCGCAAGGCGCATGGGTGTTCGCCAGTCAACTTTTCGTCGGTGTGCCGACGCTCTTGCCGATACTCCCCTCGCTTGCGGCAGCCGGCATGGGCATTGCCGTGCTGATCGGTTTCGCATTGCCCCCGTTGGTACGGCTTGCCGACATACCCCCCGTAGCGGTGTTTCGCGCCAGCGTGGCGCGCCGCATTCGTCGCTTCGATGCGCTTTATCTGATCCCCGTTGCGGTGGCGCTGGCGTTGATTTGGAACCTCAGCGGATCGGCCACGCTCGCCGGCATCCTCGCCGCCAGCCTGTTTGGCGTTGCCGTGGTCGCGGCGCTGCTGGCCGCCTTGTTGCTATGGATCGCGCGGCGTATCGCACCGGGCGGTCATCCCGCATTACGACTGGGCATGGCCGCGCTGGCGCGGCGACGCGGATTGAGCATCGTGCAGGCCACCGCACTGAGCATGGGTCTCACCGCGCTATTGCTTTTGGCCGTGGTGGCGCCTTCGTTGCTGGATGGCTGGCGCCAGGAATTGCCCAGCGATACGCCGAACTGGTTCGTGCTGAATTTGCAGGACGATCAGCGCGACGATTTCAACAAAGCACTGCAGAACATCGGCGCCAACCAGCTCAACATGATGCCGTTGGCGGTGGGCAAACTCACTGCGATCAACGGTCATCCCATCGACACGATGACGTTCAAAGACGAACGCGCCAAGGAGTGGAGCGACCGCCAGCTCCGCCTGTCCTGGTCAAACGATTTGCCGCCTTCCAATACCGTGATCGCCGGCGCCTGGTTTGCGCCGCATCCGTCGCAGCCGGAAGTTTCCGTGGATACGATGTGGCGCGACATGTATGCGCTCAAATTGGGCGACACGATGCGCTTCGACGTGGGCGAAGGCCAAATCGACGCGCGCATCGCCAGCTTCCGTCATGTGGACTGGACGTCGTTCCGCGTGAACTTCTTCCTGCTCATGGATCCCACGCACGCCACGGCATTGCCGCATACCTGGCTTGCCAGCTTCTATCTGCCGCGCGGCCACACCGAAGCGCTGGCCACGTTATCACGCCATTACGCCAACCTCAGCCTGGTCGACGTCGACGCCTTGCTCGATCGGGTGCGCGAAATCGTGCAACGCGTTACGGGTGCGGTGCGCTGGGTACTGGGTTTCAGCCTGCTTGCCGGCGCATTGGTGTTGGCTGCCGCGCTGGCGACCAGCGGACAGGAGCGGCGTCATGAAGCGGCGCTGCTGCGCACATTGGGCGCGCGCCGCGGCCTGCTGCGCATCGCAGCCGCTTGCGAATTCGCACTGCTCGGCTTGATCGCGGGCATCACCGCCGCGCTTGGTTCGATGGTGGGCGGCTGGTGGCTGGGGCGAAGCGTGTTTCATCTGAAAGACTTCGTGCCGCAACCGCTGCCGCTCGCTTTGTCCGCGCTTGCCGCCGCCATCGTCGTGATGTTGCTCGGGCTGGCCGGTACACGGAAAGTGACGCATACGCCACCCATGCGGTTGTTGCGCGCGGAATAACGCCGCAAACCATCCGACATCAACGCGGTAGGATGCACACTTCCTTCGTAGCCAGGGCCTGCCATGTACACCCTCTATTATTCCCCCGCCACCGCGAGCATGGTTGTACATCAGGCCCTGTTGGAAATCGGCGCGGACTACCGTCTCGAACGGGTGGATTTCGACAAAGACGAACAACACAGCGCCGCGTATCTCAAGCTCAATCCCGGCGGCAAGGTGCCGACACTGCTGATCGATGGACGGCCGGTATACGAATCTGGCGCACTGCTTGCCATCCTGGCCGAGCGCCATCCCGAGGCAAAGCTGATCCCGCCCGCGGGAACGCCAGCACGCGATGCCTGGATGCAGTGGCTGGTTTTTCTATGCAATGCGCTGATGCCGACGTATCGGCTGTGGTTTTATCCGCAAGAGCTGGGACATGAGGAGCATTCACCCGACATGCGCGCGGCGTTGCAACGCAAAATCGCGGGCGTATGGGATCATTTGGAAACGCATCTTTCCGCTCACGGACCGTATTTGCTTGGCGCGGAATTCTCCGGCGTGGACTTGATGCTCACGATGTTGATGCGTTGGTCCCGCAACATGCCTCAACCTGCAACGCAATGGCCTGCGCTCAAGCGATTGGCCGACTTGGTGCGCGCGCGTCCGAGCTGGAAAAAACTGTATGAGCTGGAAGGATTGAGCGAATGGGCATGACCGCCAGCGCTGCCACCAGCAGCTGGCTCGACCGCCTCAAGCGCGAATGGCTGTTGTGGCTGTTCGCCGCGCTTGCGGCGGCGCTTGGCCTGATCGATCCGCAACCGTGGACGCATTACCAGCGCTGGCTTCAATTACCTACGTTGTGCGGGTTGCTTGGCTTGCTGATCGCCATTCAAGGCATCCGCGACAGCGGCCTGATACAGCGCTTTGCCGGTGCACTGGTGGCACGCATGCATTCGTTGCGCGGCGTAGGCTTGTTGCTGGTGAGCATGACGGCGGTGCTGTCGATGGTGCTCACCAATGACGTCAGCCTTTTTTTGATCGTGCCGTTGACGGTTGCCATTGGCGGCATGTCCAACTTGCCGGTGCTTCGCATGGCGATCTTGGAGGCACTCGCGGTCAACGCAGGCTCCACCCTCAGTCCGATCGGCAATCCTCAAAATTTGCTGATCTGGCAGCATACGCAGATACCGTTTATGCAATTCGTCGGCAGCATGCTTCCTGCCGCCTTGGCGATGTTCGCGCTGGTTGCCGCGTTGACCTGGATTTGGCTACCGAAGGAACGCGTGCAGCTGTATGCCGATAGGCTCGACGGGCATCCGATATCGATGTCGCTGGCGCTGCTGTCCTTTGTGAGTCTGGCGATGATGGTGCTGATGATGGAGCACGGCCACGCGCCGCTCGGAGCGTTGTTGCTGGTGATTCCGTTCGCGCTGTTCTCCTGGCGAAGCCTTGCGCGCATCGATTGGTTTCTGATGGCGACCTTTGCGGCGATCTTTCTTGGCCTGGGGCATTTTGCCGATCTGCAGATCGTGGATCGCGCGCTCGGCGAGATCGATCTCCATCAGCCGCTGGCGCTTTATCTCAGCGGCATCGTCAGCTCGCAACTTATCAGCAACGTACCGGCTACTGTGCTGCTGCTCAACCGCGTGCCGGATGCGATGGCGCTTGCGGTGGCGGTGAATGTGGGCGGGTTCGGCATGGTGATCGGTTCGCTGGCGAACCTGATCGCGTTGCGCCTGGCAAAACAGCCGCATGCGATGCGGCTGTTTCACGAAGTATCGGTGCCTTTCCTGCTGGTTTGTGCACCGTTCGTCTATCTGGCGGTGCGTCTGTTGGGCTGAGGCGTTTAATCGTCTTGGTCGTGCGGCACACTTACCTTGCCGCCGATATCGCTGTGAGTGACGTCGCCGCTGCCTTTGGCACCGACCACGAAATCGCCCCGCACGTCTTTGACGATCAGATCACCCGAACCGATCGTGCTGACATTGACGCTGCCGCCTACATGTTCCAGCGTCACGTCGCCCGAACCCACAGAGCCGACGGTGACATCCTTCTGGATGCTGCGCGCTTGCAGATCGCCCGAACCTAGCGAACTGACGCGCAAGCTGCCGACATCGGACAACTCGACATCTCCCGAACCACTCGTAACGGAAACCTGGCCGGCGATGTGGTTGATGTGCAGATCGCCCGAACCCGTTTGCGCGTTCAGCTGCGTCAGGCCGCTGACGTAAGCATCGCCGGAGCCGCCGTTGATGGTGACGGGCATGTTTGCGGGAAGCTGCGCCTGCAGGTCCAGATACGCGTACGAGACGCCAAACATGCGAACGTTGAACGAATGATTGGCACCGACCTCGATGATGAGCTGGTCGCCTTCGCGATGCGAGGTAACTTGCAAATTGTCCAGCTCGGCCTGCGAGGATGCACAGGCGCGGCCGGTAACTTGCAATCCGCTGACGTTACCGTTGCCGACCAGATGCATGTCTTGACTATGCAACTCGATTTGCACACCGCGTACCCCCGCAAGATCGTCGTGCAAGTTTCGGGGCGCGCTGTACCGGCACTCCCCTGCGGTGGCAGCCAGCGGCAAAGACAATAAAGCGAGCAAAACGAATGTGTGACGCATAGAAAGATCTCCGGGCAGTGTTCGAAGGCTTTAGATGCAGGCTGGCCGAAAAGGGTTGAAATACGAGGGGCCCCCAAGCTTCATTTGGCGGCAAGGCCGGCCCCTCTCCCTCTCCCCACAGGCGAAGAGGGGCAAAACCGCTACGGCTCTTCAGCTTTCGCCCGCTGCCAAAGCGCTTCCTGTTCGGTCAGATTCAAGGCGGAAAGCGGCTTGCCGTCCTGAGCGGTCAATTGTTCCATGCGCCGAAACCGCCGTTCGAACTTGGCGTTGGCGTGCTTGAGCGCCCGTACGAAATCGACCTTGGCGTGGCGCGCCAGGTTCACCGCCACGAATAGCACGTCGCCGATCTCGTCTTCCAGGCGGGAGGCGTCGGCCCCGGCCTCGAATTCGGCATCCACTTCGGCCAGCTCCTCGTGCAGCTTGCCGATTACCGGCCGATGATCGGGCCAATCGAAACCCACGGTGGCCGCACGCTGTTGAAGCTTCAGGGCACGCTGCCATTCCGGCTGGCCGCGGGATACGCCGGCCAATACGCTGCCGTCGTGGGCCGCACCCTTTTGGGCCCGTTCGCTCGCCTTGATCTCGTCCCAGGCGCGCTTTTGCTCGTCAAGGTCCGCATACGTGGCGTCGCCAAATACGTGCGGATGACGGCGCACCATTTTTTCGCTGATGGCGTGGGCCACGTCGTCGAAATCGAACAAACCCTGCTCCTGCGCCATCTGCGCATGGAACACCACTTGCAGCAGAAGATCGCCCAACTCGTCGCGCAGATCGTGCCAGTCCTGGCGATCGATCGCGTCGGCCACCTCGTAGGCTTCCTCGACCGTGTAGGGCGCGATGGTGCTGAAATCCTGCTTTATGTCCCACGGACAACCGCGTTCCGGATCGCGCAAGCGCGCCATGATGGCGAGCAGATCGGCCAGCGTGCGGCGCGTTGCCGTGCTCACGGCAGGCCCGCTTCACGCAATCGCGCGGCCCAATCGATATCGGCATCGCCAACGGCCAGGAATTCCGGATTGATCAGCGATTCGCCGCGGTTGTAATGCAACGGTTTGCCGTGGAGATCGAGCACCGCACCGCCGGCTTCTTCCAGCACGCATTGCGCGGCGGCGGTATCCCACTCGCTGGTGGGGCCGCAGCGCAGATACACATCCGCCGCACCGCGCGCAATCAGACAAAACTTGAGCGAGGAACCGAGTGCATGCAGCTGATATTCATCGCCCAGCAGACGGCGCAAGGTGGCTTCGGATGAACCGCTGTGCGAACGGCTGCCCGCGGCGACCGGCGGATTGGCCAGCTCGCGCGTGGAAATGCGTTCCCATTGCGCGCCTTCCTGTACTTGCCACCAGGCACCATGTCCGCGTGCGGCGGCGAACAGTTCTTGCGTGACCGGGGCCAGCACCACGCCCAGAATCGCCTTGCCGTTTTCGATCAGCGCGATGTTGACCGTGAACTCACCGTTGCGCTTGACGAATTCGCGCGTACCGTCGAGCGGATCGACCAGCCAATAGCGCGACCATTCGCGGCGCTGTTCCCACGGCAGCTGACTGGCCTCTTCCGATATTACCGGCCATGGCGGCTCGATCTTCGCCAGACCTGCGGCGATAACGTTTTGTGCGGCGAGATCCGCGGCGGTGAGCGGCGAGCGATCGTCCTTCAGCTCGACGTCGAAGTCCTCGCGATAGATCGCCATGATGGCTTCACCGGCGCGACGGGCCAGCGTGCCGATATCGAGCAGCAGAGGGTGGTCGGGTGTATGGCTCACGTTCGTTTCAGGCGTCCTGCAAGGTATTCGCGCGCCATAAACAGCGCGGCAATGGAACGGCCTTCGGTGACATCGTCCCGTGAGACCAGCGTGTGCAAATCGGAAAGTTTCCAGGGTACGACTTCAAGCGCTTCGGGCTCGTCGCCGGGCAGGCGTTCGGGGTAAAGATCCTGCGCCAGCACGATGTGGGCCATGTGCGTCATGTAGGACGGCGAGAGCGAAAGGTTGTGCAGAATGGTGAGCTTGCGTGCACCGTAGCCGACTTCTTCCTTCAGCTCGCGGTCGGCGCCCTGTTCGACCGTTTCGTCCTGATCGAGACGTCCTTTGGGTAAACCCAGCTCGTAGCGATCCACGCCTGCGCCGTATTCGCGCACCAGTAGCACGGTGTCATCGTCCTGCATCGGCACGATAATCACCGCACCCAAACCGTGGGCTTTGAGACGTTCGTAGGTGCGGCGCTCTCCGTTGGAAAACTCCAGATCCAATTGCTCCGCACGCAGGAAACTGCTGGTCTCAAGGTCGCGCGTGGCGTGGATGATGGGATAGCGTGGCATTCAGGGATTGTACCTTGTGTCAGTGATCGCCCGGGGAAGCCGGATGACGCCCATACCCAATGGATCAGCGCATCCCCAACCGCCGCAACGCTTGTTCGTGGATCGCCGGGGTGCCGGCAAGCACGCTGCGGGTGTCCAGATCGAGCGGCTTGCCTTCCAGATCGGTGAATACGCCGCCGGCTTCGCGCACGATCACGGCGAGTGCCGCGATGTCGAGGATGTTCACATCCGACTCGATCACCAGATCCAGTCCGCCGCGTGCAAGCAGGTGGTAGTGGCAGAAATCGCCGTAGCCGCGAATGCGATTGCTGTCGCGGATCATCGCCCCAAGCGCCTGCCAACGCGCATCGCTCGTAAGGGTTTTGACATTACCTGTCGAAAGCGATGCCTGAACCATTTCAGTCGTGGATGCCACGCGCACGCGTTCGCCATTGAACCAGGTGCCCCCGCCTGCGCTGGCCCACATGGTCTCGCCATAAACCGGTGCACTCGAGACACCTAGCACCAGTTCACCACGATGCATGAGTGCGATTTGCGTGGAGAAAAACGGCGTGCGTCGCACGAAGCTCTTGGTGCCATCCAGTGGATCGACCAACCACAGCAGACCGTCGCGATCGCCGTCCAGCCCGAACTCCTCGCCGTAAATCGCGGCACCCGGCAAGGCGGGGGCTAAAATCGCGCGGATGGCTTGCTCGGCTTCGCGATCGGCGACCGTTACCGGCGTTGCGTCGGGTTTGATCTCCACGTCCACACCGCGATGCCAGTAATGACGAATAACGTCGGCGGCCGCGTCCGCTGCGTCGCGCGCGGCTTGTAGCGCCGCATCCCATCGTTGATCGTTCATGGTTTCCTTGCCGCCGAGTTCAATTGTGCCAAACCGCCACGATAGCGGAGTTGCAGCGTCCCGTCCGCTGCCGGCGTGCCCAGACTGCGCAACCAGCTCAGCAAAGCAGGATCGCGGCGGCGTGGCGTGAGGTTCATCGCCAAGTCCCAACCAAGGGGACTGAAAGATAGCCGTCCAGCCGTCCGCAACGGGCCGCTGCCGTCATCATGGAGCACAGCCTGGAGCTCGCCCGATTGGCCGTGTACGTCCAGCAACATCGCCCCGAGCGGAATCTCTCCTTTGGTTGTACGCACTGATGCCTGAGACCAGGTCCCGGACGCATCGATCTGCATCGGCCAGTTGCTCTGCAGTTGCGCCTTGGCGATGTGCAAATCCAGCTGACCCTGCGGCTGTCCGTGCAGCCAGGGCTGCGTGCCTAGCATCGCTATACTCGCTCGCAAGGTGACATCGCTGAGCTCTGTCTGGGTTGCGGACAGGCGCCGTATATGCCCGTTCACATGCAGCGGCGGCTGACGCACATCCGCGTCGAGCCGAACATCCCCGAACAGGGCGCACCGTGAAAGCGTCCAAGCGAGACCGTCAAGATTCGCCCCGCCCGCCACCAAGACCCGTTCGGCACGCCCCTGCCAGAGCGTTCCACTCACCTGCTCGAACCGCACGGCGCGCCATTGCGATTGCAACAAGGGCAACGCCAAGCGCGCTGGCATGAACCATACCAGCACGCCCAGGGCGAGCACGCACGCCACGAGAACCGCGAGCCAACGCTTCATCTAACCGCTATATCCAATCCAAGATCGGCCCATGCTTGAGCAGCACGGCCACTACCCCGATCATAGCCGGATGACCGATCAGCCCGACGCCAACACCGCTCTCGCCCGGCGCGACCTGCGCCATATCTGGCACCCCTGCACCCAAATGCACGATCACGAGCTCGTGCCGATGGTGCCGATCGTCCGGGGCGAAGGCCCTTGGCTGATCGATGCGCAAGGGCGTCGCTATCTGGACGGCATCAGCTCTTGGTGGACCAACCTGTTCGGCCATGCCAATGCGCGCATCGCCGCGGCGCTGGCCGATCAGGCGACAACGCTGGAGCATGTGATCTTTGCCGGGTTCACCCATCCGGTGGCGATCGAGCTTGCCGAGCGGCTGGTGGAGATCACGCCGCAAGGCCTGGAGAAAGTGTTCTTTGCCGACAACGGTTCGGCCGCGATCGAAGTGGCGCTGAAGATGAGCTTTCATTATTGGCTCAATCAAGGCCACGGCGAAAAGACGCGCTTTATCGCGCTCACCGGCAGCTATCACGGCGAGACGCTCGGCGCGCTCTCCGTGAGCGATGTGGCGCTCTATCGCAAGACCTATGCACCTTTGTTGCTCACGCCGATTCTTGCTCCATCGCCCGATACCTACGAAGGTGAGCCGGGTGAATCGGCCGAACACATCGCAGCGCGCCGCCTGGAGCAAATGCGCGTGCTGCTCGAGCGCCATGCGCACGAAACCTGCGCGGTGATCGTCGAGCCGCTGGTGCAATGCGCAGGCGGCATGCGCATGTATCATCCCAGTTACCTCAGCGGTCTGCGCGCGTTGTGCGATCGCTACGACGTGCACCTCATCGCCGACGAAATCGCGGTGGGTTTCGGGCGCACCGGCACGATGTTCGCGTGCGAACAAGCGCGTATCGCACCGGATTTCATGTGCCTCTCCAAAGGACTGACGGGCGGCACTTTGCCATTGTCGGTCGTGCTGACCACACAGCATGTGTACGAAGCCTTCTACGCCGAATACAGCGCCGGCAAGGCGTTTCTGCATTCGCACAGCTATACCGGCAATCCGCTAGCTTGCCGCGCCGCGCTGGAAACCCTGGCGATCTTTCGCGATGAACCGGTACTCGAACGCAACCGCGTACTGGCCGCGCATCTTGCTCGACGACTGGCACCGTTGCGGGACCATCCGCAGATCGCCGACGTACGGCAACAAGGCATGATCGCCGCCGTGGAATTGATTGCCGACAAAGCCACACGGCGCCCCTTCCCCGCGGAAGAACGACGCGGCTTGCGCGTTTATCTGCACGGACTGGAGAACGGCGCGCTACTGCGTCCGCTTGGCAACATCATCTACTTCATGCCGCCTTATGTGGTGAGCGAACAAGACATCGATCATCTTGTCGAGGTGGCGAGCCAAGGCATCGCACGCGCGGTTAGCACTTAAGTCCGCCCGATGCAGCACGGCGCCATTCCAGCCAAAAACCGGAATGGCCTCGGCAAAAACGACTCCGATCAATAACCGTTTCCGCGCACCGTAATGGCGGGATCGAGCTTATTCAGCGCCGGCCCCAGCTGGGTTTCACCCGTCGCGTCGATATCGGACTTATTGTAAGAACGTCCCGTAACCGGCAAGCACTCGCCCTTCTTCGCCGGAATCAAGCTGCCCGTATCGCGTATGCAATTGCGGTCGCCCGGTTTGATCGGCGAACGTGGCGCGGTTGTGGTATGCGATGGGGTATTGCTGGACGGCTGATCGGGCACGGGCGCGGATTGAGCAATCACCGATAAAGCCGTCGCCAACCCGACCGTCAACGCGACAGCGGAGAACATCAATCTGGACATGGCAACCTCCTTGCTCGCCCTGTGGGGGAAATAGCGAGCCTTCAAAGGTTAGACCATGCTGATACCAGGCTTGGTTCACCGCAAGCCCTAGCAGCGAAAAATCCGTTCAGATGACTGAATAGTGAGCTCGCTCCGCGGTATGCTGAACAGTCCGCTGTGAATCGAAAGCTTATGCGCACAACCCGTATCCACATCGACCAGCCGCTGGCGCAAGCCGCCGAACTGCCCTTGCCCGCCCAGGCGGCTGAGCATGTTGTGCGCGTGCTGCGTATGAACGCTGGCGATGTGCTGACCGTGTTCAACGGCGACGGTTACGACTATGCCGCGACGCTGATCAGCGTCGGCAAACGCGACGTGATACTTCGCATCGATAGCCGCGAAGAAGTTACGAACGAATCGCCGCTCAAGCTCACGCTGGCGCAAGGTGTTGCGCGCGGGGAAAAAATGGATCTGATCGTGCAAAAGGCCACCGAACTCGGCGTTGCACGCATCGTACCGTTGTTCACGGAACGCTCCGAAGTAAAGCTGGACGCATCGCGCGCCGAAAAACGGTTGTCGCATTGGCGGGCGGTAGCCGCCAGCGCGTGCGAGCAAAGCGGTCGCGTACACGTACCGGAAGTGACGGCGGCACAGTCGTTACAAACGTGGCTGGATAGCTTGCCCAACGACGACGCTCAGCGCCTGGCGTTGTTGCCGGAAGGAACGCTGCGGGCGCGCGAGGTACCGTTCGGTCCAGCGGGCGGTGTATTAGTCGTCGGCCCCGAAGGCGGTCTGGGCGATCGCGATGTTGGCGCACTGCGAGAGGGTGGCTTTAAAGGATTGCGGCTAGGACCGCGGATTCTGCGCACGGAAACGGCAGGACTCGCGGCGCTCGCGGCGTTGCAAGCGTTGCACGGCGACGTCTAGTGGATTGAGCGGTTGCCCCGACACGTTGGCCGGGGGCGAAAAACCCAAACGCCGTCAGCTCGCTTGCTGAAGCAATTGGAAGACTTCGTTTTCGATGCCTTCGAGATCGGGAATCACGGCAATGTCGTCGCGCACCAGTACCTGCGCTTTCACGCCGCGCGGCAACGGCTTGCCGTCGTGGGTGGGAATGATGAGTTCGGCATTGAGTGTCGTCAGGCGCGGGAAGCCTTGCGTCAGCACCGCAACGAACGGCAGGTCGGCGTTGTCGCCAAGCGCCTTGAGCACCGCAACACGCACGCTGAGTTCCGCGTCGCCTTCCTGTGCACCCGCCAGCTTCGTGAACGAAATCAACGGCACGCGCCAGCCGCGCCAGGCGATGCGTCCAAGCAACCATTCGGGGGCATCGGCGACGGGTTCGGGCGTCGCGAGCGTAATCACTTCGGCTACGGTGGCGTTCGGCAGCAGCAGACGAAGATCGCCGACCGGCACCAGCACACAGCGGATTTCGCGGGGCAGCTCTTGTTCGCTCATTGGAAATCCTCCATCAGGCGCACCGCGAGCTCCTGCGGCGAGCCGGAAAAACTAGCCAGGCGTTCGGCCATCACACCGTGGACCATGTCTGCATAGTGATCGTTGGACGACGATTCGACCCACACTTGCCCACCGCGATCGTGGATGGCCTGGGCGCCGGCGACGGCATCCGTGGCTTCTCCAGCAAAGACGATCGCCAATGCGTTGCGACCGAACACATTCGCCGCCATCGTGAAACTGCTATCGATCGAAGGCGACTGTTCGTTCGTATCGTCATTGGCCGCGTTGAGTTCGACGCGTCCATCGCGCGTAATGCGCACTTGCTGGCCGCGCGGCACGACGACGACTTCGCCTCCGCGCGCGCGCATGCCCGAAGTTGCGACTTTGACCGGCAACGTGCAATGCGCCGTCAGCGCGCTCGCCAGTTGCTCGGCCGCACCCTGGCTTTGATGTTGAGTCAGCAAGATCGGCAGTTTCAGATTGCTAGGGAGCGCTGCAAGAAACGACGCCAACGAAGCGTTGCTATCGCGTGCCGCACCCAATACCAGCAGCCGCGCGAGGGCGGTATCCAGTTCGTTCAGATGCGTCTCGAAAGGCTCGTAATCCTGCTTGGGCGCGATAGCTTCCTCGATCGACACCAATTCCAGGGACATGCCGGGTTCGATCGGCAACGGTGTCCCTTCCGCATGCTCCGCATCGGGAGCCAGGTAATCGGCGGCGCTGACTTTTTCGACGGCGAACGGCTTCTTGTCCGTGGACGCCTGGGAAGCGGCGAGGTCGTCTGCGTCGACAAAGCCCCATTCCGGTGCTGCATGCCCCGGGGTCTGCTGTGCCAGCGTGGCTTTTTCCAGCACCGGAGGCGTCACGTCCTCGTCCCATGAAGCAAGCGAGAGATGATCCAAGTTGATATCGAACGCAGGCGCTTGCGCGGGCGCCGACGCTACGGGTGCCGCGGATTCCTCTTCGCTTGATTCGGGCTCGAGATGTTCTTCTTCCCCGAAGCGGCCGTCGTGCAGCGGCTCCAATTCGTCTTCCGCACGATACGTCAGGCCGGTACCAAACTCGCTTTCCACGTTGTCGGTGGCTTCCTGCGAGGCGAGCAACGCTTCGAGTTCGGCCGCGAGCGTCTCGGACGTTTCGGCGGGCTGATCTCCCGCACCTTCCTGTTCCGCATCGGCGACGATCGGTTCCTGCACCGGCTCCGATGCCGTGATCGGTTCGGCGTGCGGTTCGGCTTCAACCGGTACGTCCGGCGTTTCCACCACTCTGGCATTGTCCGGGCGCGGCGGATCGATGTTGTCGCTGTTGAGCGCTTTGGCCGCCAGATGACGCGCCCAGCGCGCACGGTCCCATCCGTCCAGGCCGCGGCTGGCCTGAGCGTCGTTGAAGACGACGGAGATGTCGCCGTTGCCGACCAGATCGTAGATGCGATCGAGCGCAGCCTCGTCCACGGCATCGTCCAGATTGACGACCAGCACGTCGAGGCCAGCCTGACGCAGACTGGCTTCGTTGAAACTGCTTACCGGGCCTTCGTGCACGATCCGGGCACCGTGCTCAGAGAGCGCGGTGCGCAGATGACTACCCAGCTCAGCATCGTCGAAGAGCAGCGCTACGGCGATGAGCCTCTCACTCATTCACCGGCTCCTGCGCACGCTGCTCCAAAACTTCGCTGATCTGCGCAAGCAGCTCGGCCTCTTGGTAAGGTTTGCCCAGGTAACGGTCCACGCCGATGTCGAACGCGCGCTGACGATGCTTTTCGCCGGTACGCGAGGTGATCATGATGATCGGCACATGGCGCCAACGCGGATCGGCCTTCATTTGCTCGGCGAGCTCGTAGCCGTCCATACGCGGCATTTCGATGTCGAGCAGCATCAGATCCGGCACGCGTTCGTGCAACTTCTCCAATGCGTCCAAGCCGTCCTTCGCCGTTTCCACTTCGTATTCGTGGCGTTCGAGCACGCGGCCGGTGACTTTGCGCATGGTGATCGAATCGTCGACCACCATGACCAGCGGATGCACGCGCTCTTCTTCCAACGCTGGCGCGATGGTGGCGTGATCGTAACCTTCCGCCAGGCGCTGTTCGCGGCGGGCGAGACCGTGGCGCACCAGCGGCGCCAGATCCAAAATCACCAGCACCGAGCCGTCGCCCATGATGGTGGCGCCGAGGATACCCGGCACCGAGCTCACCTGCGGGCCGACGGATTTCACCACGATTTCGCGCGAACCGATCACCGCGTCGATGCGAATGGCGGCACGCAGATCGCCCGAACGCGTCAACAGCAACGGCAGTTGTTCTTCGTCGCCGGCGTAGCCCGATGCAAGACCCAGCAGCTCGGACAGGTCGTAGATACCGTAGTCTTCGCCGTTGTAATCGAAACGCGGGTTTTCTTCGCTCATGCGCTGGGCCAGCTCATCGGGGCTGATGCGCGCAACGCCTTGCACGGAGGTCATCGGAATCGCGAAGGACGATTCGCCGATACGCACCAAAATCGCCTGCGTCACCGCGAGGGTGAACGGCAGGCGCAGGACGAACGTCGTACCTTCGCCCTGGCGCGATTCAATCGCGAGCGCGCCGCCGAGCGACTTGATCTCGTTGGCCACCACGTCCATACCTACGCCGCGACCGGCGAGCTGGGTGACGGTGCTGGCGGTGGAGAAACCGGTTTGCGTGATCAGCGCCAGCAACTGGTCGTCGCTCAGGCGCGTCTCCTGACGCAGCAGGCCGCGTTCGATCGCGCGATTGCGGATGGCTTCGCGGTCGAGGCCGCGACCGTCGTCGCTGACGCGCACAACCACCTCGGTCGCTTCGCGCGCGACGCGAATGCGTACCGCGCCCTCTTCGGACTTGCCGGCTTTGCGACGATCGCTCGGCTTTTCGATACCGTGAGCGACGGCGTTGCGCAGCATGTGCTCGAACGGCGCCTTGATGCGATCGAGCAGGTTGCGATCCATTTCGCCGTGCGCACCTTCCACATACAGCTGGGCGCTCTTGCCTTCTTCCTGCGCGGCCTGACGCAACGTGCGACGCAGGTTCGGCACCATGGTGTCGAACGGCAGCATGCGGGTGCGCAGCAAACCTTCTTGCAGTTCCGAACTCACGCGCGACTGCTGGATCAGCAGCGTTTCCGCCTGACGGGTGAGCTCGTCCAGCATGCTCTGAATCGACACCAAGTCCGATACCGACTCGGCCAGCGCACGCGAGTACTGCTGCAGTTGCGAGAAGCGGTCCAGCTCCAACGGATCGAACACCGCAAGGCCGGCATCGCGATGTTCGCGCTGGAAGCGCGCGATGATCTGCGCTTCGGTTTCGATTTCGAGCATGCGCAGCTGACTGCGCAGACGCGATACCGTCTGTTCCAGTTCGACCAGGTTGAAACGATAGGCCGATACCTGCTGCTCCAGGCGCGAGCGATAAATCGCCACCTCGCCCGCGTTGTTCACGAGGTTGTCGAGCAGATCGGCGCGTACGCGGATCTGTTCCTGCGCGGTGCGCGCGTTTTCTTCCGGCTGCAGCTCGTCTTCCGCAGGAAGCAGAGATGGCAATTCCACCGCAATGGCGGGCGCGGCAGCCGGTGCCGGAGCGAATGCTTCGGCGGCAGGCCTCTGCGCGGCTCGCTCACCGCTTTGCAAGCGGTCGATCATAGCCTGCGGATAGGCAATGGCCTTGCCTTGCGAGACGCGTTGAACCAGGCCGTGCATCTGGTCGAAGGCCGCTTCGAGCGTACCGATAAGCGAAATGGTGCGCTGAGGATCGATGCCCTGCGAACGTTCGAGCAAACTTTCGATTGCGTGGCTGAGATCGCCCACCGGCGTCACGCCCGCGATACGCGCACCGCCCTTAAGCGTGTGCAAGGCGCGCAGCAGCCCCGCCATATGCGAGACATCGGTGGGCTCGGCATGCCATTGCGCAAGCACGCCGTCGGCGTCGTCGAGAATTTCGCGCGCTTCCTCGCTGAAAATTTCCAGCAAGTCCGGATCGATGTGGCTGAAACTCATCAACTCGCCAGCCGGGACGTATTCGGCGACTTCCGGCACGACCTCTGTGGCGACGGGCTCTTCAACGTGGGACGCCTCGGCCGCCGATGCCTCGGTGATTTCTTCCATTTCGGGTGCGGCAGGCGCTTCTTCGCCAGCGGCCTCTTCGCGAGCGAGCGGTTCTTCGACCTGCTCTTCGTGCAGCTCCTCGATGGGCTCGTTGGCCGCTGCGTGGCCCACATCCAACAGATGTTCGACCGGCGACGCCTCAGCCGATTCGTCGTCCGTATGCGGCTCCGGCTCCAACGCTTCCAGACTGGCAAGCAGAGCGGCGAACTCTTCGTCTTCGCTGCTGGGTTCGTGCGTAAGGTGCTGCACGACAGGGGCGTCCTCGCCCTGTTCTTCCGCCGCCAGCGCATCCAGCAGTTCGGTGGTGTAATCGTCGGTAGCCGATGGTTCCGTCGGGGCTTCGACGACCTCTGTCGCAAGCTCGGACGGTGCGGGAGCATGTGCCTCGACGGGCTCGAACGACGCCGGTTCTTCGGCGCGCGGTTCGAACACGACATGCGCCATCTGCGGTTCGGGCTGATGGTCGCGCAATTCGGTAAGGCGCGCGATGAGGGCGGATGCGTCCGGCAGCTGCGGGTGTGGCACGTCGAATTGCGCCATCACTTCGTCGACCACGTCCGCGCTTTGTTGCAGCAGGCGCACACCTTCGACCGAAAGCGGCTGAGCGGCTGCACGCAGACGCTTCAACAGACTTTCCAGCGGCGACAACAACTGAATCAGCAGCGGAATGTCGACCATCGCGATGGCGCCGTGCAAGGTGTGCACGGCACGCAGCAAACCGTCTTCGACAGGCAGCTCGCCTTCAGCGAAGGTCACGGCGTTGCGAATCGTCTGCAGATACTGGGCCACTTCGCTGCGCAAAATTTCCAGCAATACCGGATCGACCGGCGGCAACACCGGTGATTCGATCGTCTCGGCGAGGTGCACGGGTTCCGGCACAGGTTGTGCAGCCGCGACGGAGTGATCAGTATGCGTCGCGACCGGAATGGTCTGCGCCGATGCGCGTGGCACGCGACGGCGTACCACGTGACGGATGGTTTGAGCGCCGCTGGCAGTAACGAACTGCTCCACGTTTGCCTGCTCGCCGGCGGCAAGCCGATCGGCAGCCTGCATGACGGCGCTGAGCGGTGCGGTCGGCAGCGTACCGTCTCGCAACATGGCGTGAAGCTGCGGCAATGCATCGATGGCATGGCCGATCAACGCCTGCACGCCTTCATGCGGCTGGATGGTGCCATCCAGCACGCGGTTGAGCATGTTCTCCACGCGCCAGGCAAATTCGCCCAGCACGGCGGCGCCAACGAGTCGACCCGAACCCTTCAATGTGTGGAACGAGCGGCGAACCGGCGTGAGTTCGACCAGTTGCGTCGGATCGGCCATCCATGCCTGCTGACCGTGGCGCAGATTGGCGATCTCTTCCTGCATTTCTTCCAGGAAGATCTCGCGAATGTCGTCGTCGATGCCGTCGGTGCTCGTTTGAAAGCCCGCCGTCGCGGCAAGCGGATCGATGCCGGAAACCTGCTCTTCGATTTCCTCTTCGATCTCGACCCAGTCGTGATCTTCGCCGGCTTCCTCGATGGCAAATGCGTGCGCGTGCGATTCGGTCTCCACCAGATGCAAGCCCGTCACATCGTGTGCCGCCGGCACGGACAATTCGGCGCCGCCGACAAACAGCGCGGTGGCGTCTTCGCCGTTGGCCACGCTGACCGATTCATTGAGCGCGGGAGCAGGCGCTTGGGCCTGTTCTTCCGGCACGATCTCCGGCGCGGCCTTGGCAAGCGGAGGCGGCCAATAGCCCAGGCCGCCCAGGCTGTGTTCGGCAACATCCAGCACGTGCTCGAGTCCACCGCGATGTTCGCGAGCGGCTTCGAGGTAATACTCCAACGCGGCGATCGCATCGGCGAGCTGATCCATCTGCGCGGTGCTGGGAATGCGTTTGTCGATGCACAGCTCGTTGCCGATGAACCGGCCGACGCCTTCGGCGATCTGCGCGGAGCGCGGCGAAGAGAGCATGCGCATGGCGCCGGCGACTTCGTCCATGCACTCGGGCATGCCGGCGAGTTGTTCGTGCTGCCAACCGGACTCGACGAAGGCGACGATGCCGTTCTTTACCTTGCCGGTGTTGGCGACGGCCTCGCTCATCAACGTGGCGAGAATGTGCCGCGCTTCGCTGCGCGGCAGCATCGTCGGGGTATGTTCGTCGACCGGCGCATTTTCCGCGCCCAGGCTTTCGATGTGATCGTCCAGCGAAGCTTCGACATAAAGCAGCGCGCCGGCCACATCGAGCAGCGATTCTTCGTCGGGGCTGCGCATGCGGTTGGCGACTTCTTCCAGCACCCGGCGCTGCTCGTTGATCACGCGGCGCGGCACGTTGAGTGCGAGCATGCCAAGCGTGTCGCCGACACGTTCGAGCACTTCGGCCTGCGCACCCAACTGGGACGGATCGGCATCGCTCTGGCGCAGGAACAGATCCAGCGCTTCTTTCACGCGCAACAAATCGTCTTTCAGCGCACGCGCCACCGAATCGAGCAACGCGCGATTGTGACCGGCCATGGAGCCGCGTGCGTGCTCCAGTTCGGTCGCATCGGGCATCAGGCTGTCGAGACTGTAGGTCTGTACCAGCTGCGCCATCTGCGGGCTGCGCTGTTTGGATTGCGCAACGATGTAAAGCAGTTTGCAGGCAAGATCGTCCGCGTCGCCGCCTTGCAGGCTGTCTTCGCCCTGCTCGAGCAACTGGCGGATGCTGCGATCGACGCGGCCAATCAATTGGCGCACATCGGTCGCATAGTTCTTGAGCATGCCGTGGTCGAGGCCTTCCAGCACGCCCGCGGCGATCCACCACAAACGACGACCGGGAATGGTGACGCAACGCGCGGCGATGGCGTTGAGCGTATTGCGCATGCCGGCAAGCTGCTGCGTGCCGCCCTGGCCGCGGAACCACGCCAGCAATTGTTGCTGGAATCGCAACCGCAGTTCGGCGATTTCGTTCTTGCGATGCTGCGCATCGCTGCTGACCGCGGCAACCGGCGCGTGCGGCGGAAGCTGTGCGTTGAGATTGGGGGTGAACAGCGCCGATTCGCTGAGCGCATCCTGTTCGCGACTGGCGCGCAGTTCGTTGAGCAACGGCAGCAGCACCACCGGCACGTCGCGGTGTCCGCTGGAAAGGCGTTCCAGATAGTCCGGCAGCTGCATGAGGCCACGCATCAGCGCGGCATAGGCATCCTCGCGATTGCGTACGTGGTCTTCGAGCAAGGAGATGGAGAGTGTTTCCATCTCTTCGGCGACCATCGCCGCGCCGTACAGCTCGACCATGCGCAAGGTGCCCTGCACCTGGTGCAGGTTGTCGGCGCAGCTGCGCATGACGTCGCGGTCGCCTGGATTGTCCACGTAGGACTCCAGCGCCTGTCGCGCGAGCGCAAGCGTCTCGTCAAGCTCCGGCTTGACCCACTGCAGCGTGGTGAAATCGATGTGGTCTTGAAGTCTCATGCGCCCCCCTCAGCGGCTGCGTCCTTTCGCGTCACAACCGTCGAGGTTGCCCTCTTGTAATGGTCCAGTGCCAACCTGTCTCAACCCGGCAACTTGAAGTGCGCCACCGAACGGCGCAAATCGCTTGCCAACTGCGCCAGGTAACCGATCGATTCCGCCGTTTGGCTTGCGCCCTGCGACGTTTGCGACGTGATTTCCTGAATTGCATTCATGGATTGCGAAATATCCGTCGCCGCGATGGATTGCTGACGCGCGGCGGCGGAAATGTTTTGAATCAGTGCGGACAAATCGTGCGATACGCGCTCGATGTCGCCCAGTGCGCTACCGGCGTCTTCCGCCTTGCGCGCACCGGCCACCACTTCGGCGGTGGTCTGTTCCATCGAATTGACCGCCTCGTTGGTGTCGGACTGAATTGTCTGCACCAGCGTTTCGATTCGCTTCGTGGCGCTCGCGGAGCGTTCCGCGAGTCGCTGCACTTCGTCCGCAACCACCGCGAAACCGCGGCCCGCTTCACCGGCGGAGGCCGCCTGGATCGCCGCGTTCAAGGCGAGGATGTTCGTCTGCTCGGCAATGTCGTTAATCAGTTCCACGATGGAGCCGATTTCTTGCGAGGACTCGCCCAGTCGCTTAATACGCTTGGACGTTTCCTGGATCTGGTCGCGGATCGAGTCCATGCCGGAAATCGTTTCGCGCACCACTTCCGCGCCGTGCGAAGCGATCTGCACCGAGCGTTCGGCCACGTCGGCCGATTCGGCGGAGTTCTTCGACACATTGTCCATCGAACTCGCGATCTGGTTGATCGCGGTGGTGGCGTTGCTGATGCGGTGCGCCTGGTTCTGCGCGGCGTCGGCCAGATGGCGGGCGGTGGTCTGGGTTTCCTGGGCCGAGGACGACACCTGCTCGGAGGTTTCGTTGATCGTCGTCACCAGGGTGCGCAATTCGTCGATCGCGTAGTTCACCGAGTCGGCGATGGCGCCCGTGATGTCCTCGGACACGGTGGTTTTCACCGTCAGGTCACCTTCGGCGAGCGAACCCATTTCGTCCAGCAGGCGCATGATGGCCTCCTGGTTACGCTGGTTGAGCTCGGTACTTTCGCGGAAGCGGCGGCGCTGGTCGCCGACCAGTTGGATAACCAGCAGGATGGCGAAGGCCACGGCACCGATCGCGCCGACCACACCCCAGCCCACATTCGGGAACAGGCGGCGTACCGGCAACTGGCCGATCTGTTCGGCCAGGTCGTTCGCGCGCAGCAGCACGTTCTGCGAATCCAGCGAGGCCTGGTTGCCGGCGCTCTTCACTTCGGCAATGTTGGTGGCCGCAGCAACCAGCTTGGCAACCGGGTCGCTCAGCTTGTCCCAGTCGCCCTGCATGTCAGCCAGGATCTTGCGCGCGTTGGCGTCGCCGAGCTGTTGCACGCCCATGCCCTGGTTGCCTTGCAGCAGGCCTTTCAGCACTTCGCCGTAGCTCTGCGCGTCGCGCGAAAGGCCGTCGGCGGAAGCCTGCTCGGATTCGCCACCCTGCAGCACTTCCTGCACGCGGCGGATGATACGGTCGGCCAGCAGCATCTGGCGCGACGCACCGAGCATCTCATCCGCGCTGGTGCCCTTGCGCTGCTGCAGGATGTTGACCACCTGCTCCATGTTGGAGTTGAGCAGCGGCAACTGCTTGGACAGATCGTCGGCACGCTGCGAGGAATCAAGCACCGTGGCCTTGTTGGAAAGGATCTTGCCGATATCCGCGTCGAGCGATTTCCAGGCATCGGCCAGCTTGCTCACCGAACGTCCGGTGGGCGTGGTGTTCTTGTCGGCATAAGGTTTCATGCCGGTCTTGGCGTCGCCGTTGACCAGACGCTGCACGGCGGCGTCGATCGTGTCGCGCGCGTTTTCGAGCTCCGCGAACGAATCGGCGTTACCGCCGGATGCCTCCAGCGCGTACTTGGCCGTCTGCTGCGAAAGCACCTGGATCTGCGTGGTCAACGCAATCGCCTGGCGATCTTCGCCGTTCTTGAGGTTGAGTAGTACGAAGTCGATTGCCGCGAAGCCGATCGAAACCACCAGCAAGACGATCAGGATGGTATATCCCCGTTCCTTGCCGACGCCCCCTGTAGTGCTCATGTCTTCACCTCATCCGTTACTGCACACCGGCCAGCCGTCCGCCGGTTGAAAAATCCGGAGCCCACGCTCCTCATCCGGCCGCATCAGGCACCGGTCCTCCGCACCTTGTCAGGCTGCGGCCTGGCGAAAATCAGGAGCACGCACCAGTCTGCCCATGCTGAACATCGCCAGCCGCTGCCCGTCGACGTCCACGCGGTCGTCGACGAAGCGCGCCAGGCGCGGATCGTCCTCCGGCTCCGCGCCACGGCGCTGCTCCATGTCCACCGTACGCTGACCGAATACTTCATCCACCATCAGCGCCACGTTGCCGTTGCCCTGGCGCACCACCAGCAAACGCGTACGTTCGGAGTGCAGAGTGCGCTCGCTGAACAGGAAGCGCGCCAGATCAATGACCGGCATCAGGTTGCCGCGCACGTTGGCCACGCCGAGCAGCCACGGACGCGTGCCGGGCACGATG
>DATJMR010000011.1:0-6447 GCA_035508595.1 Dyella sp. | reverse complement strand
CGCGGCAAGGTCACCCTGCTCTATTTCGGTTATACACACTGCCCTGACGTTTGCCCATTGACGCTCGCGCACTTGCATGTGGTCATGCAGCGGCTGGGCAACCTGGCCGACGGTGCCCGCATTCTGTTTGTCAGCGTCGATCCGGCTCGCGACACGCCGCAAGTGCTGCATGCCTATGTCGCCGCGTTCGATTCGCATGCCGTGGGCTTGACCGGCTCGCCTTCCGATATTGAGGCGCTTACCAAGCGCTATCGCGCGGCCTTCTCCCGCGAGCCGGACAAAGGCGGCGGCAGCTACGACGTCAGCCATAGCTCGGGCATCTATATTTTCGATGCCAGCGGCAAGGCGCGCCTGCTTGCCACACCGACGGATTCGCAGGACAAACTCGTGCACGATTTGCATTTGCTCTTGAGTCCGGGAGACGCAAAGTGAAACATCGCGTGCTGCTTTTGATGCTGGCGCTCTTGCTGCCGCTCAACGGTCAGGCCACCCAAGCGGAGCACATCATGGCCAGCAACGCTTGGATTCGCCTGTTACCGGCGAATCTTCCGGCCGGCGGTTACGTCACGCTGCAAAACCAGGGGGCCTCTGTCGCAACGCTTGTTTCCGTTCACAGCGCCACGTATGCGTCGGCCATGCTTCATCAAAGCACCGAGAATCAAGCAGGCGGCAGCACGATGCGCATGCTCGATCAATTGACCATTCCCGCGCATGGCCAGGTTAAGTTGGAACCGGCCGGATACCATCTCATGCTTGAGCAAGCGACGCATCCATTGGCGCCCGGCGACAAGATCGATATCACCTTGGATTTTGCGGACGGCAGCCATCTGCCGGTACAGTTCCTGGTGCGCCCCGCTAACGCATCCGAGTAAATCGAACGGACGTCATGCGCGTCTTTGCCATTTCCGACCTGCACCTGGACTACGCCGCCAACCACGCGTGGTTGAAGCAGTTGTCCCTGCACGACTATAACGACGACGTGCTGATACTGGCAGGCGACGTATCCGACCGCCTCGCCCTGCTTGACGATGCGTTCGGCATACTTACACGACGTTTTGCCACGGTGTTGTTCGTACCTGGCAATCACGATCTCTGGACCAGGCGCGAGCGCGTGGCCCACTCCTTCGAGAAACTCGATGCCGTACGCGCCGCCGCGGATCAGCACGGCGCACGGATGGACGTTTTTCGCCGCGACGGCCTCGTCATCGTTCCGCTGCTCGGTTGGTACGACTATTCGTTTGGCGCTGCTGATGACTACCTCAAAGCCGCATGGGCCGACTATCGCGCTTGCCGGTGGCCCGACTACGACGACCCTTCCCTGACGCGTTTTTTCACTGGAAAGAATCCGACACCGTCCACGCTGACACTGGACGATGCGCAACGCATCGTAACGTTCTCGCACTTTCTGCCGCGCATCGATCTGATGCCCGAGCGTATTCCCGAAAAACACCGGAGGATCTACCCGGTATTGGGGACAACCATTCTGGATACGCAGCTTCGCGCGCTCGGGTCAAAAACGCACATCTACGGGCACAGCCACGTCAACCGGCACGTGACGCTCGACGGCGTAACCTACATCAACAACGCGTTCGGCTATCCGGCGGAATCGCGCTTCACGGCACGCCAGCTCGTTCAGGTGTGCTGATCGGTACTTGGGAGTGCGCTTGCGCGTAACGCGATTGGCGCCGAATGCGACCACTGCGCGAAAGCCGCAACCACTGACGCATCGCGAGCAGTCCACCCACGGTCTCGATCATGGCAGCCGGTACCCAGATGATGATGCCGCCAATCAGCTGCCCCGTGAACACGTTGAAGTTGAACGCACGCCCGCAGATTTCAAAGATGGGGTAAAGGTCGGCCTTGGAAAATGTGATGATCGCGCCCGCCAGAATCTGCGGCGTCATCGTGATGCCAGGCGACAGCACGCGAATGCCCGGAATCATGCGCCCAGGCGGCCTTGGCCGATGGTCCAGCACCAGCCACCAGTACACGAAACCGCTGACGATCATCGACCAGTTCATGAAACGATAGATGCGCCAGTCGAGCATCGCCATGGTCTGCATCGACGGAATCAACCAGATCAGAATGAAAACCACGAACAAAACGGTGGCGATGGCGGGATTGAGCAGCACCGCGCTCAAACATCGCCAGACCCACGTATGCATGGTGGGCCGTACGACGCGTACACGCCAACGCAGCGGTAAGCCCGCGCGCAAAACCGATCCTGGATACGACGCGACGATGATCAAAGGCGCGATGTGATGCAGCAGCAGCTGCTGGATACGGTGCATGAAAAACTCATGCTCCGCGTAAAAATCGAAATACGTCTGCAGGCTGAGATAGACGATCGCCATGCCGGACCAGAACGCCGCCTTGCGCGCGGCACTCACCGTCAACTTGCGGCTGCCACGCCAATAAAGCACGCACGCACCCACGAAGCTCGCGAGGAAAACCCACGAAAACTCCCAAGGCACGATCCATTTGAGCAAGGTGGCGATCATTGACCCTAAAACCACTCCCGGCAATCGGTTGCCAGCTTAAATCAGGCCGCTCGTCGCAGCATGGCCTTGCGGCATCTTGCCGTGATCAGGCCCGTTGGCGACGGTTACGGCGCGTGCGGCGCCAGCCATAGAGCAGCCCGGCCACTGTAATGAACGCAGGCAGCAGCACAATGTTGATCACCTTGATCCGGGTACCCAACGCGTCGATCTCTGCATTGAGCTGATGTTGTACATCGCGCAATTCCTTGCTGATTGCCAGTTCGCGCTGCAGAAACTGCTCGATTTCCTGTTTTTGCTCGGTGCTCGTGGACGACGCGCGCCCACCCTTTGCCGGCTGCAGTTCGTCGAGCCGTTGCTTGGTATCGGCCAGCTCGTTTTGCAGCTCCTGCTTCTTTTGCAGAAATTTGCGATCTGCCGCGCGCTGCAAGGCCTGAACACGCGTAAAGGGGCGCACAGAGCTGGAGCGCCCGCGTATCGACAATAAGGCCGACGACCCGGTCAGGTTGTCCACCATGTTGTTGATGAAATCGCCGTTGTTGGCAAACGCGCTGAACATGGGCTGGTCTAGAAATGAGGTTTGCGCCTCCACCCAAAGGCGATCGGTCAACAGATCGGTATCGGCGACCAGGATCACTTCGGAATTCGGCGCCGATTGCGCCAGGTGTCCCGGCTTCTTGGCAAATTCCGGAAACGCGCTGACGAACGTTCCGCGCACGCGCGCGGCAATCACGTAGTTCTGATCTTGTGGCTGATAACCATCCAACAAACTGGAAGGATTGCTGCTGGCCTCGATAACGCGCTGTGTGGGAACCACCTCGGCATCCGCGCTGCTTTGCATCAGCGGAATCAGCCGCGTAGTCGCATTAGGCAAAAGATCGAAATACCCGGCCGTGGATACGTTGATACGCTGCAAGCTGGCTGTGATCACGTCGTCGCGATTGAGTTCGCTCGCCCCCAAGCCGAGCATCGCCGGGTGCGCCAGGTTGACTCCCGCCAACTCGATCGGCAACGCGCGCGCGCGATCCAGCAAAACCTGGTCGGGATTGAATTGCACGCCCCAGTCGGCAAGCAGACGCGGCAGATTGGAGCTGTGATTGTTGGTGGCGCTGGTCGCGTCCTCAACCAACGGCGTGGGATCGGATTCCGAAAAGGGATCGACAAAGACCACCAGATGCCCACCGCCCAACACATATTGGTCGATCGCATATTGCACGGTTGCGCGAACATTTTTGGGATGGATCAGCAGCAGCACCTGAATGTTCTTGTCGATGCGACTAAGCTTGTCCGTATCGACTATTTCCACATCGAACAACTGCTGCAGTTGGCGCATCACCGCCCAAGGCTGCGTGCCCTGCGCGGCGTCGCCCATGACAGGCAGGTCGGTGATCACGCCGATACGAGGTTTCTCCGGTTCGCTCAATTGATAGAGCAGTTTGGCCACGTCGTATTCGAGGAAAGCTTCCCGGTTCTGGTCGAAGAACGGTATCGGCAGCGTACGATCGATACCTTTCCCGCTCACCGGCGGAGCCTGATCCATCGCCGTTTCGCCGGCGGGCGGTGTGGTGCTGCCTATCAGACCGAAGAAAATGCGCTCGCCGTTGCTCCCTCCGTTGACCGGGGTAAGACCGTTGCCTTCGGCCCTTGCTTCATCGTCGGAATAAGGCACCGGATCGACGATCTGCAAGCGGATGCGACCGTGCGAACGCGCCACGATTTCCTGCAGCATCTCAGCGACACGTTGCTCGTAACTGCGCACTTGCGGCAAATCTTTCGTCGCATGCTGCGAGAAGTACAGCGTGAGCCATAGCGGCCGGTTCACGCTATCGATGATCTGGCGCGTGCCCGTTGAGAGCGTATAGAGACGATCCGTGGTGAGATCGAAGCGTTCCGGTGCGAGCCAGCGGCTGGTGATGAGCGCGAGGCTGCAATAAGACACGATCAGCGCGATCAACGCGCTGATCAAAACGGTCCGTCGACGCAATGGCAAGCCGAACATGTCAGCGGCTCCGCTTCATGTCGAGCACCAGGACGCCGGCAGTCAGCCAGGCCGCGATCGTAAGAACGAAATAAAGCAGATCGCGTACATCCAGCACACCCCGTGCGATCGCTTCGTAATGACGAAGCATCGACAGGTGCGCCACGCCGTTGACCAGCTTGCGCGGCAACGTACCTTGGAAGAAATCCAGCACCTCCGCTTGTCCGGCCAGTATCAGCAGCACGCACACCACGGCGGTAAGGATAAAAGCCACGACCTGGCTGTTGGTGACCGTCGATAAACACGCACCGATGGCAAGAAAGGCGCCCGCCATCAACCAGCTGCCGATGTAACCGGCAATGATGATGCCGTTGTCCGGCGAACCCAGATAGTTGACGGTGATCCAAATCGGAAACGTAAGCAGCAGGGCAAGGCCGATAAAAAGCCACGCAGCGAGAAACTTGCCAAGCATCGCCTGCCATAACTTGATCGGCAATGTGAGAAGCAATTCCAAGGTGCCGGATTTCGCTTCCTCGGCCCATAGGCGCATCGACACGGCCGGCACCAGGATCAGATACAGCCACGGATGCATCACGAAGAACGGCTGCAGATCGGCAATATTGCGGTCGTAGAAATCGCCGGCGTAGAAAGTAAGGATGCCGGACAGTACCAAAAAAATGACCAGGAACACGTACGCGACCGGCGTTACAAAATAGCTGCGCAATTCGCGGCGCACCACCGCCATGATCGGACTCATGATCGCGCCCCTGTTTCCGGTCCTAGCGTGATTTGACGAAACACTTCGTCCAGACGTCCGCGTTCGAGCTGAATTTCGGAAATCTCCAAGCCCTGTTGCCGCAGCAACGTTTCGACGGGCTCCAGAATCCGCTCGCCGGGCTTGGGAAAAACGGTAATGCGGCCGTCCAACGGATCCACCTCGATACCGGCCACTTGTGGGAGACGCCCAAGCATCTCCTGTGACACGCCGCTGCCTGCCGCACTGAAAGACACTGCGCCGTGATAGCGCGAACGCGCTTCCAACTCGGCCGGCGTGGCGTCGGCGCGCAGCTTTCCGCCGGCGATGATCACCACGCGATTGCACAAAGCATGCACTTCTTCCAACAAATGCGTGGAAATAAGAATCGTGCGTTCGCGCGCCATCGCATCGATCAATTGGCGCACGGTGTGTTTTTGATTGGGGTCGAGACCGTCCGTGGGTTCGTCCAGCATGAGCACCGGCGGATCGTGCAGGATCGCCTGCGCCAGTCCGACACGCCTGCGCAAACCTTTGGAAAGCGTGTCCACGCTGACGTCCAGCGCATCCTCCAACTGCAAATGGCTGACCACCTCATCGAAACGGCGCCGGCCGACATCGGCGCGCAATCCGCGCACACGCATGATGAATACCAGGAATTCGCGCACCGTCATTTCACCGTAGCTCGGCGCGCCTTCCGGCAGATATCCGAGCGCGCGCTTCGCTTTCAACGGCTCTTTGAGCACATCGTGACCGCACACGCGCGCGGTACCCGAAGTAGGAGCGAGAAACCCGGCGATCATGCGCATCGCCGAGGATTTGCCAGCACCGTTGGGGCCCAGCAGCCCGAGCACCTGACCTGGCTCCGCGTAGATGCTTAGCGCATCCACGGCGGTCAAATGGCCGTAGCGCTTGGTGAGCTTATCGGTCTCGATCATGTCCGCTCGCGAAAAGAACTGCCCTGCAATGTACCGCAAGCATGCGGCAAAGTTCGCCGAACGACGCAACACAACGATGCGAAAACGAAAAAGCCCTCCGTTCGGAGGGCTTTTTTGCAAGCAGAGCGTATCGCTTACTGCGCGGCGGTGCTGGCCGGAGCCGGCGCGGTACCGGCCGGAGCGGGCGCACTGCTGCTGGAGGCCGGCTGGCCGTTCGCATTCAGGATGCCCGGCTGCTTGATGCCCGCCTGCTGTTCCGGCGTCTGCTGCGGCAGCGTG
>DATJMR010000010.1:0-3433 GCA_035508595.1 Dyella sp. | reverse complement strand
ATGGTCGCAGTACGGTCGTACTGCACACCGGCCGTGATCGAGAAATCGCCTTCCAGCACAACCTTGGACCAATGCGTACCGCAACCCGTAGGCGGCGCGTAGCTGAAAGGTCTCGGACTGTAGTCGTCGAACGTATCACCGGTAAAAAGCTGCACCACGCACGGTTGTCCCGGCGGACGCGGCACGGTGGGATCGGCCACGGTGACATTGCCCGAACCGACCGGACTGTTATCCGGTGCCGCTTGCGCGACACCCGCCAAAATCAACGAAAGCCCGGCCGCGGCCAGGCAACGACTGACACACCCCTTCGGCAACATTGCACAGCTCTCCCCGCAAATGATGCCCCCCGTCCGCCCACGCTAGCATGAGCCGGCATTTAGACATGCCAAATCGAGGTGGCGTCATAGTGCGTTGCATCACGCCTTATGCGATGCGGGTGATGGCTTCAAGCTCATCCAGCCAACGCAATGCATGCGCGCGATCCGGCCCGCACATGACCGGTTCCGGTTGCAAATGCGCGCACACCGCGGGACGGCGCGGATCGCCGAAAAGCGCGCAGCGATTGTCGTCGGTCAACTGCACGCAACGCACCCCGGCGGGCTTGCCTTGCGGCATGCCGGGAATCGCCGAGGTAATCGATGGAGCAATGCAGCACGCGCCGCAGCCCGTCCGGCATGGCATTTGCGTCTTCACGAACTTTGAACGCGCAACGATTGATACACCAGCGCCGTGTCGGGCCGTTTGCCGTGCCATAGATCGAACGCATCGGCAGCCTGTTCCACCAGCATGCCAAGTCCGTCATAGACATAGCGCGCATCCGCAGCGCGTGCCCAGGCGAGGAAACCGAAAGCCGCTTTGCCGTAGCCAAGGTCGTAACAAACCGCGCGCGCGCCGGCCAGCGAAAACGGCAACGTAAACGACTGGCCCAGGGTGCCGGCCGAGGTAGCGTTGACGATGAGATCGAAGCTGCCAATGTTGCTTAAGTCTTCCCAATAACGCGTATGCACGCGTGCGGGTTCGCCAATCGCGTCGGCCAATGCGTCGGCGGCTTCGGGCGAACGATTGACGATCGTGAGCGATTGCACGCCCGCTTCGAACAACGACCAGGCGACCGCGCGCGCCGCGCCGCCCGCACCGAGCAGCAGCGCATCGTGGCCGCGCAGATCGAGATCGTGGCGATCGGTAAGGTCGCGCACCAGCGCTGCGCCGTCGGTGTTATGGGCGGATAGACGTCCATCCGCAAGACGCGTCAGCACATTGGCCGTACCCGCGCGCGCGGCCGCTTGCGTGCGCTCGTCGGCCAACGCAAACGCCGCCGCTTTGTGCGGCAGGGTGACATTGGCGCCGCGGCCCTCGTCGTTGCCGAAGAAGCGCTTCACCGCGTCAGCGAACGCCGAAGGTTCGGCATCGATGGTGCGGTAGGCCAGATCGATACCGAACTGTCGCGCAAAAGCCTGGTGAATCTGCGGCGACAGGCTGTGCGCGATCGGATGACCGAAAACGGCGAACTGCAAAGGTCGGGACATGCGGGGCTCCTTGCTTGGCCCGCCATTGTAAGCGCTTGGGCGCGCACCCTCTTCCGGATCGAAGGCGGGCCAAGGAGCAATCGCAACCTATGAGATCGGCGGGCAGCAAGCTTTATCCATCGCCCGCTCTGGAGTGTCCCATGCGCCCGCACGTTACCGATTCCGGTCGCCAATCGCGGCTTCTCGCCTTCGCTTTGTTGTGGCTGCTGGTCGGCAGCTTTCTGCTGGCAAGCACCTTGGTGCCCGCCCATACGGAGTGGCTGGGTTGGACGCCCTTCTTCTGGCTTTTCGCCGCACCGCTCGCCGTGGCATTGACGCTTGAACCGCGCCTGCCGCGGCCGTTGTTGGGCCTGCGCCGGCAGCGCCGTCGCAATACGTCGCAGTTGATCTGGAACTGATCGGAATTCCGCTTGGCAGTGGAGCCGCTGCGGCAGGAGCGCCGCAGCCAGGGAAAGCCGTCGGCTGAAAAGGAGTGGTCGCGGCCGACGGCCGGCGCGAGGGAACGCGCCACGATTCCGGCTTACCCAGGGAGGGGTAGGTCGGAACAACCCATTCGTGGCATGGATCGGCGCATCTTCAGGCGATGATGCCCATGCGCTTGCGTTCCATGCGGCGCAGAAACTCTTGCATGATGCGGCGATACAGATCTTCGCCGAGGTAGGCGTCTTCCACGCCGGCGTCGATGGATGGGTTGTCGTTGACTTCGATGACGACCGCTTTGTCGCCGACCTGTTTCAAGTCGACGCCGTAGAGGCCGTCGCCCACCGCACTGGTGGCTTTCAACGCGAGTTTCACCACTTCGGCCGGCACATCGCGCGGCGGGATAGTTTCGAAGCCGCCCGATTTTGCCGTGCCTTTCGCGCCATGGTTGTAGATCTGCCAATGGCCGCGCGACATGTAGTACTTGCATGCGTACAACGGCTCGCGATTGAGCACGCCGATGCGCCAGTCGAAATCGGTGTAGACGAATTCCTGCGCCAGCAGCAGCGCACTGTGCTGAAACAGTTCGCCGGTGGCTTTTTCGAATTCGGCCCCGCTTTCCACTTTCACCACGCCGCGCGAGAACGAACCGTCGGGAATTTTCAGCACCAGCGGATAACCCAGTTTTTCGGCGACTTCCTTCAGGCCTTTGGCATCGTCGCGATACAAAATCTCCGTGCGCGGCACGGCGAGTTTGCGCGACACCATCAGATCGTTGAGGAAGATTTTGTTGGTACAGCGCAGGATGGAACTGGGATCGTCGATCACCACCATGCCTTCGCGCTCGGCCTTGTGGGCGAAGCTGTAGGTGTGGTTGTCGCTGGCGGTGGTCTCGCGAATGAAGAGGCCGTCGTATTCGGCGAGGCGCTGGTAATCGTTCTTGCCGATAGGATCGACTTCGATGCCCAGCTCTTTGCCGGCCGCGATGAACGACTTCAACGCTTTCTTGTTCGACGGCGGCATCGCTTCGTTCGGATCGACCAGCATAGCGACGTCGTACCGATAAGCACGCCTTGCGCGAGGCTTGCGCCAGAGCTTTTTGGAGAAGCGATCCAGCTCGTCGGCGAAGGCGTCTTCCTGCGCGTCGTCCAGGGTATGCAGCCCGACCGGTTTGATCGATGAGATCTGCCACAGGCGCTCACGTTCGAACTCGATGCGCAGCAACGGGCACGGAAACATTTCGAACACCTGCCGCGCCAGATCCTGCAATGCCGGATGGGCGGTTTCGCCGAAGTACACGAGGGTGCCGAAATCGGTGGTGTCACGGCCGCCAGCCGGCAGGAAATGCGTGAGCTTGGCGTTGAGGTCGTCGATGGCCAACCCGTAAAGGGAGCGACGGCGCAGATCGTTCACCGTGCGCACCGAGGGCATCACGCGATGTCCGCGCGCTTCAGCCAGCAACGACACGTAATAACCCGTGCCCAGGT
>DATJMR010000009.1:0-6807 GCA_035508595.1 Dyella sp. | reverse complement strand
CGTCCACGCCGGCGGTGGTGACGCACTACAACATCGCGCCGTCCTACGACATTTACGCCGCGGTGCAGGGTCGCGACCTGGGTTCGGTGTCGAACGATATTCAGCAGGTTCTCAAGGACGCCGCCAAAGATCGCCCGAAAGGCTCCATCGTTCAGTTGCTGGGTCAGGTGACCGCGATGCATACGGCATTTTCGGGCCTGCTGTTCGGTCTGCTTGGCGCGATCGTGCTGATCTACATGTTGATCGTGGTGAACTTCCAATCGTGGCTGGACCCGTTCGTGATCATCACCGCATTGCCCGCGGCATTGGCCGGCATCGTGTGGATGCTGTTCATCACGCATACCACTTTGTCCGTGCCGGCGTTGACGGGTGCGATCATGTGCATGGGCGTGGCGACGGCTAACTCTATTCTTGTGGTGAGCTTTGCGCGCGAGCGCCTGGCCGAACACGGCGACGCGGTAAAGGCGGCGATGGAGGCGGGCTTCACGCGCTTTCGCCCGGTATGCATGACGGCGCTGGCGATGATCATCGGCATGCTGCCGATGGCACTGGCGCGCGAGCAGAACTCGCCACTGGGCCGCGCCGTGATCGGCGGCTTGCTGTTCGCCACCTGCGCCACGCTGCTGTTTGTGCCGGTGATCTTCAGCATCGTGCACGGGCGTGAAAAACACGCCGAAAATCCAGATTCCGTTCCGGGACTCCCTCATGTCGCATAATCCCGCCCACGTTCAAGTTGTGCAGAAAACACCGCGGCTCAAGCCGCTCGGCATCGGCGGCGCTATCGTCGCGCTGTTGGTGGTTGCCGTTGGTTTAGCCGTCCGTTATCACGAGCGGCACGAGTTGGTGCAATGGACGGATGCGCAGCTCATTCCAAGCGTACGTCTCGCCTCGGCGATGGATCCGGCGAAAGAACATTTCATTTCGCTGCCAGGCCATCTTTCCGCGTGGGACAGCGCGCCGATCCATGCGCGCGTCGGCGGTTACCTAAAGGCCTGGTACAAAGACATCGGCGACAAGGTGAAGGCCGGCGATGTGCTGGCAACGATCGATACGCCGGAACTGGATCAGCAGCTGGAGCAAGCCAAGGCCGTGCTGGCCAAGGCGCAAGCCGACGCCAATCTCGCCAGCATCACGGCGAAGCGCTGGCAGCATCTGCTCACGTCCGATTCGGTCTCCAAGCAAGAGGCCGACGAGAAAAGCGGCGAAGCCGCCGCTGCGCAGGCGACCGTATTGGCGGCGAAGGCCGATGTCGATCGTCTGAACGCGTTGGAGACATTCAAGAAAATCGTCGCGCCGTTCGACGGTGTGGTGACCGCACGCCGCACGGATGTGGGCGACCTGATCACGGCCAACAACGAAAGCGGTCCGGAGCTGTTCACCGTTGCCGATACCAGTCGCATGCGCTTGTACGTGCCGGTGCCGGAAGTCGATGCAAACAGCATCAAGGCGGGCATGAAAGTTCAGCTCAGCGTGCCCGAACAACCTGGACGTGTGTTTGATGCGTCGCTGCTGGGTAACTCCAATGCGATCAATCAAAGTTCGGGCAGCCTGCTCGCGCAGTTCGTGGCGGACAATACCGACGGCGCGTTGAAGCCCGGCGATTATGCGGATGTACGTGTCGGCGTGCCGACGAATCCGCACATGGTCAGCGTGCCGGCAAGCTCGCTGATTTTCCGCGCGCACGGTGCGCAGGTGGCCGTGCTCGGCCCGGACAGTCGCGCGCATCTGCACGACGTCCACATTGCCGTCGATCTCGGCACGACGTTGCAGATCGACCAGGGCCTCACACCGGACGATCGCGTGATCGAGAATCCGCCCGATTCGCTGCTCGACGGCGACAAAGTGCATGTCGAAGGCGATGCCGATCAAAATCTTGTCGCGCAGGATACGGGGAAGCGCCGTGATTAAGCGCGTCGCTGCCGCGCTGGGCGTCGCCTTGGTGTTGGGCGGTTGCTCGCTTGCGCCGGCGTACCATACGCCGACACTGCCTCCGATGCCGGCCAGCTTCAAGGAAGGCGATACGGCGTGGAAGGTTGCTGCGCCGTCGGACCAAGTTTCGCGCGGAAACTGGTGGACGGTTTACAACGACAGCGCGTTGAGCCGGTTGGAAACGAAACTGGATGCCGACAACCCCAGTTTGGCCGCCGCGCTTGCCCGTTACGACGCATCGCGTGCGTTCGAAAGCCAGCTTCGCTCGGGGCTGTTTCCGGTCTTCGGCGCCATGGCCAATCCATTGCGTGCGCGTCAGTCGAACAATCGTCCGTTGCGCGGCAGCAATCAGCCGAACGAATACGACGCCGACACGATCGGTCTGGAAGCCGATTACGATCTCGATCTATGGGGTCGTATTCGCAACGAAGTCAGCCAAGGTCATGCGTTGGCGCAAGCATCGCAGGCCGATCTGGCTTCGGCGAAGTTGAGCTTGGAATCGCAGCTCGCCAACGATTACATGCGTCTGCGCGGCTACGATATTCAAGTGAGCACGTTGCAGGATGCCTTGAAGGCGTACCAGCGCGCGCTGGAACTCACCGAAAATCGCCATGGCGGCGGCATCGCATCGGGTCTGGACGTATCGCGTGCGCAAGCGCAGCTCGACGATGCGCAAGCGCAAGTCACGGACGTACTCGCGCAACGTGCGATCACCGAGCATGCGATTGCGACCCTGGTCGGCGTGCCTGCGTCGAGCTTCTCCATCGCCTCGGAACAGGACTCGCTGCAAGTGCCGGTTACGCCGGTGGGCGTGCCGTCCACGTTGCTTGAGCGGCGCCCGGATATCGCGGCGGCGGAACGGCGCGTGTTTTCCGCGAACGCCGGCATCGGCGTGGCGCGCGCGGCTTTTTTTCCAGACTTGAGCCTGTCGGGCGCGATCGGTTTTCAGGACACCGGCATGGGTAGCCTGCTGGCCACGGGCAATCGCTTCTGGGCGCTGGGGCCGTTGGCGACATTGAACCTTTTCGACGGCGGCTTGCGTCGCGCCAAGCTGCGTGAGGCGCACGCGGAGTTCGCCGTGGCGTCCGACGTCTATCGGCAGACCGTGCTCGATGCGTTCCGGCAGGTGGAAGACGATCTCGCGCTGCTGCATCAGCTTGGCATCGAGGCCCATCAAGAAGATCAGGCCTACGCAGCGGCGCAACAGACGTTGAACATCGCCACCAACCGTTATCGCGAAGGCATCGTGAACTATCTCGACGTGGTAACCGCGCAGACCGCGGCGCTCTCGGCGCAACGTAATGCCGAGGCCATTCGGACGCGTCGGTTGCAAGCCAGCGTGGATCTTATCCGTGCGCTCGGCGGTGGCTGGTCGCGTGATACGGGGATGGATGTCGCGGCGGCGACCAAGACGGATGCGCCCGAACAGGCGAGTGCGCGTTAGTACAGATCGATCGGGTCGACATCCAGCGACCAGCGCACTTTGCGCGCGGACGGCAGCTGCGAAAGCTGCGCGGACCACGGGCGTACCGCCGCATGCAGATGGCGGCGGTTGGCCGATTCGATCAGCAGTTGCCCCCGTTGACGCCCCGCGCGCATCGGCATCGGTGCAGGCATGGGGCCGGCGATCTGCAAGGCATCGGTAGCGGGCAACGCCGCGCACGCTTCGGATAGAAAGGCATCCACGGCGGCGCGCTGATGCGCCTCGCAACGCAGCAGCACCTGATGCCCGTAGGGCGGCAGTCCCGTTTGGCGGCGTTCGGCAAGCAGGTCTTTGGCGGCAGCCGCGTAACCTTGCGCAAGCAAGGCGCGCAACATCGGATGATCGGGATGGTGCGTTTGCAGCAGCACGCGTCCCGGCTTGCGTGCGCGCCCGGCGCGTCCGGCAACTTGCACCACCAATTGCGCCAAGCGTTCGCCGGCGCGGAAATCGACGCTCAACAAACCTTCGTCGACACCGACGATGGCGACCAGCGTAAGGTTGGGCAGATCGTGGCCTTTTGCCAGCATCTGCGTACCGACCAAAATGGCCGGCGCATCCGGCGACAGGTTGCCGAGCAAATGTTCGAACGCATCGCGACGTCGCGTGGTTTCTCGATCGATACGCAGCACCGGCGTTTGCGGAAAATGTGCGATGAGCGCTTCTTCCAGCCGTTCGGTGCCTTGGCCTTGCGGCTTGAGTTCCCGGCTGCCGCAGACAGGGCAGGCGGTGGGTATCGGCGTCTGGTTGTCGCAGTGATGGCACACGAGCTTTCGCCACGCGGCGTGCAGCGTAAGCGGATGATCGCAACGTGGGCATTCCGCGTGCCAGCCGCAGCTATGGCACAACAACACCGGCGCATAGCCGCGCCGGTTGCGAAACACAAGCACCTGCTCGCCGCGCGCGACCGTGTCCGCGACGGCATGCATCAAAGCCGGCGAAAGACCGTGGTCCAAGCGTTGCGCGCGCATATCGATGATCTGTACCTGCGGCGGATGCGTCGCGCTTGGGCGCGAACGTAACGGCAGCGCGTGATATCGCCCGGCCTCGACATTCGCCAGGCTTTCCAGCGAAGGCGTGGCGGAGCCGAGCACCACGGGCACCTGCAAAGCGCGCCCACGCACCAGCGCGAGATCGCGCGCGTGATAGCGAAAACCTTCCTGCTGCTTGTAAGCGCCGTCATGCTCTTCGTCGACGATGATCAAGCCCGCATGCGGCAACGGCGTGAAAACCGCCGAGCGGGTGCCGAGCACCACCTTCGCCTCGCCCGAACGCATGCGCAGCCACGCGCGGGCGCGCTCGCCTTCGGCAAGATTGGAATGCAACACGTCCACCGGCACGCCCAGTCGTTCGCGCAAGCGACGTACGGTTTGCGGTGCCAGACCGATTTCCGGTACCAGCAGCAAGGCTTGTTTGCCCTGCGCGAGCGCGCGTTCGATCAGGGCAAGATAGACCTCGGTTTTTCCGCTGCCGGTAACGCCGTCGAGGAGAAACGGCTGAAATCGGCCGAACGCGTCGGCGATGGCAGCGACGGCAGCTGCTTGTTCGGCATGCAAGGCGAGCGCTGGTGCGCTGGGAATAAAGCCTGACGAAGGCGCGGGTTCGCCGCGTTCGATCAAACCGGCTTGGAGCAGGCGTCGTCCCGCAGGACGCCAATCGGGCACGCAAACATCCAGCTCGGAAGCAGGCAGGGGACCGGCGACCAGGCTCTGCAGCAGAGCGCGACTGCCGCCGCGCCGGCTGCCGGCATCCAGCGCGCTGCGGCCGGCGATCGTCAGTTGCCAAATCGGCTCCTGGGTTTCCGGTAGCGGTTTGTCTTCACGCAAGAGCAGGGGCAGCGCGTTGGCGTAGGCTTCTCCCGGCGCACCTAGCCAGTAATCGCTGGCCCAGGCCAAGGTTTGCATGAGCTCGGCATCGAGCAGCGGCGCATCATCCAGTACACGCAGTATGCGCTTCAGTCGCGTATGGCCGACTAGCGATGCCACGTCGGTCTCCACCACGACACCTACCGCTTTGCCGCGGCCGAAGGGCACGAGCACACGGCTGCCCGGCGCGACGTTGCCGGACGCGGGCGGCAGGTAGTCGAATAACGTAGGAAGTGGAACCGGCAGGGCGACGCGAAGTACAGAAGGCATGGCGGTGATGTGGAGGCCGGTATGGTTCGAGTCTATCGCGTGGTTGCCCGTGTGCTCGCCCATCGCGGGCGAAAGACGGCACGGTGGATGCTTGCCGGCGATTGCTGCTCTGTCATCTAGGAAAACCAGCTAAGTGACTCATCGGCACATGATTTTTCCCTTATCCACAAGAATTGTGGATAAGTCTGTGGATGCGCCGTTGAGAGGATGCTTTTTCGCGCATTAGAGCGGCCCTCGTGACACGCTGTTCAACTTTTGATCAGCTAAAAATATTGATGTAAATCAATGTCTTAAAATAGCGCATCGTTCTTGTCCGAGTCGATCTCACGGACTTGACACGCCTGTATGTCAATACCTTGACGCTGTGCAAAACCACGGTTTAAGCGGTCCGAAAATGACAATCAGTGGACCAGCCCAAGGGCTCCGGCGACAAACAAAAAGAGCATGAGCAGCCAGAAGTAGAGCCAGCCGATGAACCAGAATTTCACCACGGTCATCGCCCATCCCTGACGGTAGATCCGCTTCTGCATGATCAGCAGATAGGCCGGCACCCATAGGAAGAGGGGGACCTGGAGCAGGCTGATGGCGTGACCTGCCCATGCCGCATAGGTTTTGACCCAGGTCGACAGCAGGCCCACGATCACCGTGAGCAGCAGGATCAAAAACAGGAAGGCGTGGCTGTGCAGGGAAACGATGAGATGCTCCATGTACAGCCGGCGCTTGAAGACGTAGAAAAGTTTCAACAGCAACGCAAACACCGGCACAAGCACCAGCATCGTGCCGGGAAGTGCGCCATAGAAGCCGGCGACGACATGGTCGATGGCTTCGTTGCGCTCGGCCGGTGTGCCTTGTTTGAGGGCGTGGTCGAGTGTTTTGAGGTTTCTGCGCGCATGTTCCAGAAAATCGGTCAACTGCGTATTGGCGAAACTGGGCAACCACGCGACATGCACCGGGTTTATCGGTTTGTCGGGTTTCTCTGTCTGGACGGGCGCCGGGATATTGCCCGCTGTCGAAGCGTTTGCCGGCGAACCCAGCTCCGCGAGTCGCGCATTGGCCTGTTCACGGAGCTTTCGTTCGGTGGCATCCACCTGGGCCACGATGGCGGGGGTACCGACGGCGCGCGTGGCCTGCAGCATCGCGATCTTTTTGTCGAGTAGCTTGGTGACCGCGCTGGCCGTTTGCGCTTGCGAAAACTCCTCGCCGTTGTCTACCAGGGCCGCCGACTGATGGCGCTCCTCGATGCGATGCGTGATGACATCCGTC
>DATJMR010000008.1:0-3468 GCA_035508595.1 Dyella sp. | reverse complement strand
AAATTCGCCCAGCATCAACACGCCGGACACGATCAGCACCCAGTTGTGACTGAGCACTTCAAGCCCGGGCGGCAAGGACACATAACCCAACCGTCCCAACAGTCCCGCGATAAAGAGCGTCGCGTACAGACGGATGCCGCTGGCCCACGCCAGCCCGCCAGCCAGTGCGAGATTCGACAGCATGTTCATAGACCGTGACTCCTGTCGCGACGAGGCATAACGGCGCCATCCTCGCTCCAAAGGGGGGCTGGCATCTACCTTCTTGCTCTCCCTCCTCCCGCCACGTAGCTACCGTCGCTCGTGATCTCCGCGACTTGCAGATCTCCAACGACACTGGATCCCAGCTTTCGCCGGGATGACGAGCATGGTGAGTGAACCGCAAGTCCACGCATAAAAAAAGCAGCGCCGAAGCGCTGCCTTTTTGTTCCATCTATCGGGTCTATCAGTGGCTTGTGGACGAAGCCGGTGCCGGAGCGGACGATGCGCCCGGCTCCACGGTCGGCGACGGCAGCGAGGGCGGCGCGGTAGCCGCGGCAATCGATGGGGTATCGCCTTGCTTGCCGCCGTACGGCAGCACGGCGGCGGCGATTTTGGGGTTGGCATCGATCAGGCCGACCGCGTCGAACAGGATGTGCGCGGTTTCCTGCAGCTGCGGATCGGGCGCCTTCTTCGCCTCGGCCTGTTCCTGCAATTCGCTCTTGAGACTGCGCTCGTTCGGATTGAGGCCGTCGTCGAGCTGGCTTTCCTGCTCGTCGGGAGATGCGTTGCCGTCGATCGTCTTGTGACGCGCACGGAAATCGGCTTGCATGGCATCGAGCTGCTTGCGCTCGGTTTCGCGCTGCGCGTAGTTCAGCGAGATGCTGGTGCGATCGGCCAGTTTCTTGTACTGCGCAAGCTCGTCGAGCATGAGCTGCCATGCCGGCGACTTGGCCACGCGTGCGTCATGCATTTGTTGCAGCTGCGGCAGGTAGGCCTTCATATCGGCGACGGGTTTGTAATCGGCCGGTGCGATCTGCGTCCATTGCAAGGCGTTGTCGTAGGTCGACTCGCCGAAATCCTTGTCGTCGCCGTTGTTCGGATACAGGAGGTCCGGCGTGACGCCGTGCAGCTGGGTCGAACCGCCGTTGATGCGGAAGAATTCCTGCACGGTCATCTTCAGCGCGCCGAAGTCCGACTTGCTGTCCGGATCGGACGCGAAACGGTTGAGATCGATCAGCGTCTGCACCGTGCCTTTGCCGAAGGTTTGCGTACCGATAACCAGGCCGCGACCGTAATCCTGGATCGCCGCCGAGAAAATCTCGGACGCCGATGCCGTGCCGCGATTGACCAGCACCGCCAGCGGGCCGCTCCAGGCCATGCCCGGATCGTCGTCGCCCTGCACCTGCACCTGGCCGCGCGCATCGCGCACTTGCACCACCGGACCCTTGTCGATGAACAGGCCCGTGAGCTCGTTGGCTTCGTACAGCGAGCCGCCGCCGTTGTTGCGCAGGTCCATCACCACGCCCTGCACGCCTTCGTTCTTCAGCTCGCCCAGCAATTTGGCCACGTCGCGCGTGGCGCTCTTGAAGTTCTTGTCGCCCTCGCTGCGTGCGCCGAAGTCGGAGTAGAACATCGGCAGTTCGATCACGCCGATCTTGCGCGTGACACCCGCGTCGGTGATCTGAATCACTTTCTTCTTGGCGGCTTGTTCTTCGATGGTGACTTTCTTGCGTACCAGCGCGATGGTTTCGTGCTTGCCATCGGTGCCTTGATCGGCAGGCACGACTTCCAGGCGCACGGTGGTGTCTTTCTTGCCGCGGATCAGATTGACCACATCGTCGATGCGCCAGCCGACCACATCGGTGAATGCACCAGTATCGCCCTGACCGACGCCGAGCACGTAGTCGCCCACATGCAGCTTGCCGGACTTGATGGCCGGGCCGCCGGGTACTAGCTCGCGAATCACGGTGTAATCGTCGCGCTGCTGCAATACCGCGCCGATGCCTTCCAGCGACAGCTTCATCGAGATGTCGAAATTCTGCGCTTCGCGCGGACCCATGTAGTCGGTATGTGGATCGGTGGAATTGGCATACGCGGTCATGAACGTCTGGAACGCGTCTTCGCTATCGAGCTGCTTCACGCGATCGATGTAATTGCTGTAGCGCTTGTCGAGCGTCTTGCGGATTTCGTCGTCGTTTTTGCCGGCAAGCTTCAGGCGCAGCCAATCGTTCATGGTGCGCTTGCGCCACAGATCGTCCAGCTCGGCTTTGTCTTTGGGCCAATCGGCCTTCTTGCGATCGATCGTGTAGCTGTCGTTGGTGTTGAAGTCGAAACCTTGCTTCAACAGGCTGCGCGCATAGTTCATGCGATCGACCGCGCGCAGAATGTATTGATTGAAGATGTCGAACGGGCCGCTGAGGTCCTTGTTCCAGATCGCGTCGTCGAACTTGTCCTTGTACTGCGCAAACTTGGCCATGTCTTCTTGCGTGAAGAAGACTTTCTCGCCGTCGAGCAGCTTGAAGTACAGGTCGTAGATCTTCTGCGACATCGCATCGTCGAGCGGCTGCGAGTCGTAGTGGAAACGGGTGAGCAGATGCGCGGAAATCAGCGCCGCGTTCGCCTCGTCGCCGGTCGACTGAAGCGGCAGCGTGGACTCTTTGCGCGGCTTGGAGGCGCCCATATCAGCCGCCGATTGGGCGAAAGCAGGAGCCGCCACGCCAACGGCGATCATGAGTGCGAGCAGGGGACGAAAGCGAAAGGTCATGGTTGAGCCTGTTTTCATATTCCAAGTACCCCGCGCTGGGAGCTGTTTGCCCGCAGGGCAAGGAAGAACGAAAGAGTGTATGTCGATACACGACTGAGTGATGACGCCGCCCTGTGGGCAAACAGACCCAGCCCGAAGGGTTGCTCCTGAGCGATTGCCAGGCTGCCGCGCGCGGCTTGACCTGACGGCCAGTCAGGCGCAGCGCCACGCGCAGCGGCCTGGCAAACGCTCAGGAGCAACGCGGGGCACTTGGAATATGAAAACAGGCTCATCTCTTTAGGCATGCTCGGTGACACCGGCTGCGTGAGCTTGCAGATCGGCGTGATAGGAAGAACGGACTAGCGGACCGGATGCGACGTGGTGGAACCCCATCGCTTCGCCCGCGACACGCAGTGCCTCGAACTCATCCGGCGTCCAATAACGCACTACCGGGTGATGATGTGGCGTCGGTTGCAGGTACTGGCCGATGGTGATCATTTCGACGTCGTGCGCGCGCAGGTCGCGCATGGTCTCGATCACCTGCTCGTAGGTTTCGCCCAGGCCCAGCATGATGCCGGACTTGGTGGGTACATCCGGATGCTGCGCCTTGAAGCGCTTGAGCAGGTCCAGCGACCACTGGAAGTCGGCGCCGGGACGCACTTCGCGATACAGGTGCGGCACGGTTTCCAGGTTGTGATTGAACACGTCCGGCGGGAATTCTTTCAGCACTTCCAGCGCGCGCTCCA
>DATJMR010000007.1:0-10172 GCA_035508595.1 Dyella sp. | reverse complement strand
GCGTGATGATGACCGGCGCCATGGTTTGCGCGTCCATGAGCGCGAGTGCTCAGGCACCGCGGGATGGCGCGCACGATTTCGATTTCGCCCGCGGGGTTTGGCACACGCATGTCACGCAAGTGCTCGATCCGTTCGATGGCGCAACCCATACCGAAACCATGGATGGCACCAAGACGGCGCGACCGGTTTGGAACGGTCGCGCATGGCTGGAAGAAATCGAGGCTGACGGCCCCAGCGGACATTGGGAAGGCGCGACACTGTTCGTCTACAACGCCAAGGCCGGGCAATGGAGTCAAACGTACATCGACAGCGACTCGGGACAAATGGAAGCGCCGACGATCGGCACGTTCAAGGACGGTCGCGGCGAATTCTTCGGCACCACGGTTTACAAAGGCCGCACCGTGCTGGTGCGCGGTCTTTGGTCCGACATCACGGCCAACGCACATCGCTATGAAATTGCCTATTCCCGCGACGGAGGCAAAACGTGGGCGACCGCGTTCAAGGCGTATTTGACGCGGATCAAGTGAAAGCGTTTGCCCGCGCGGCGAAGGCGTCGAGTGGGAGATATACGCTTTGGATCAAAGCGGCTATCGTGACGGTGGACGTCGCCGCAAGGACGAAACATGATCGGTGCCATTCGCCAACCTCAAGTTTGCGTGTTGGGAAGCGCGGAGCCTGGATCCAAAGCCTACGACCTGGCCGGACAGGCCGGCGAGCGGCTAGCTCGCCTGGGGATTACCGTCGTCAGCGGATGCGGTAGTCCTGCCACCCGCGTCGCGGCGCAACGCGCGCAAGCCGCCGGTGGAATCGTCGTCAGCATCATCACCGATGCCGACATGCCGGCACCGGATTGGCCCGCCACCGTTGTTATCCCGTGCGGCATGGGCGATGCGAGAAATCTGATGATGGCGCTTGCCGGCGATGCATGCATCGTCATCGGTGGGCGCGCGGGCACGATCTCGGAAGTGTGTCTTGCATGGCTTCATCGCCGCCCGCTGTTGCCGCTTGTGGGTTGCGGCGGATGGTCCGATGGATTGCCCGACCATCCACCGGACGAACGTCAAAATTCACCCATCTTGCCGTGGCATTCGTTGGAAACGCTTGAGCAACAGCTCGATGCGCTTGGTTTGATCAAACCCCAAACCGCGTAGCCGGTATCCGCAACCCAACTTGGGCGTGACCTTCTCCGGCACGCCGGCGAACGGTCCATCGATACAGGGCCAATAGCCTCAACGAAATCCCGGATCGATACGTTCGATCCAGTCTTTCTCGATACCAAGCAGCTGGATGCGAGACAAATTGACGGGTCTGTTTTGGCCTTTTTTGACGCGATATTGACGTTGCCATGGAGCACCATCGCAACATGCGTTAATGCCGAGCTCGTTTGCTTGCTGTGCGCATACTGATCTTCTATCGTGGCACGCGGAACAGGGGCGATGGTCGCGTGGAACCGTCGGCGATTTCATCATGCAACTTTGCAAGCCGCAGCGGCGTGTTCCGCTGACGACTGCGGGTTCATGCGCCGCGGCTTACGCCGCCATCTCGGACGCACGGACACGCGATCTCAGCGACCCTCCTTGTGAATTCTCTTGCCATTGGCTTTTGGTATGAGCCACACGCATCGGCGCGTGGTCTCCGACCTAAGAGCGGTGGGTTGGCATGCGTACGCTTTTCAACGAATCCATCGATCTCGTCACGTGACCTCCAGATGTACGCATGCATGACAGTTTGCATCCCGCTCCAACACGACCGTCTTTCGACGTATCGCCGTTTCACCGCAGGTCGTGCTCGTCAACGCATCGCATAACAGCCCGCACCCAAATAACAAGTCAACCAAAAGCGATCACGCGAACTATGACGGGCGGACAGAGAAACTCGATGGTTCGTGTGGAGATTCTGGCAGGCTTCCTGCTGCTTTTGATCGTCAGTGGCTTGTCGCTTCTTACGTCCTTCAACAGCACGCACGCGTTCGACCTCGCAAGCCAGTCGATCAAGGTTCGTCACGACATCGACCAGCTTTTCGGGGAGATCAAAGATGCGGAAACAGGGCAGCGCGGCTATCTCCTGACCGGAAAGTCCGATTATCTCGTCCCCTATCACGTCGCACGCAGGGAACTGGACCAAACCCGCTCGCGACTGCGAACGTCCGCGGCGTTGACGGACGCTCAACTTCGATTGATAGGCCGGCTGGATGGCATCGTCGACCAGAAATTGGCAGAACTCGAACACACGGTCCAGCTCTACGACACCTCAGGCCCGGCAAGCGCACTGGCAATAGTCAACGACGATCAAGGCTTGGCCTTGATGGGTCAGATCCGGACGCTTACCCGGCAGTTGGATAACGACCAGGACGCGCAGGAGCAAGTGCGCTTGCATCAGTTTCGGCTCCAGCAGCAGCTGCTGCTGGCCGCCATTATGGCCTCCACGCTGGTTGCGTTTGTCTTGGCCGTATTCGTTCTGCGGCAAGGCGAGCGGCAACAAACCGAACTCGCCATGAAAAACGCCGTACTGAGAGAGCAAATGCATCAACAGGTGGCGACCGAAGCGCAGCTCCGGCACGTACAAAAGATGGATACCATCGGACAGCTCACCGGCGGCATTGCCCACGATTTCAACAATATGCTCGCCGTTGTCGTCGGCAATCTGGAGATTGCCCTACTGCGACTGGAACGCGGCATGGGCGACGCCGGAAAATTCATGCAGAACGCGCTTCTTGGCGCAAACAAGGCCAGCGACCTGACCAAGCGGTTGCTCGCGTTTTCCAGGCGGCAGGCGCTTCGCCCGACGTGCGTGGACGTGAATACGTGCGTGCACGACATGTCGGCCATTCTCTCTCGCACGCTCGGCGAAAACATTGTGATCAGGCTTAGCCTCGATGACGGGCTTTGGCCTGCGTACGTGGACCGGCCTCAGCTTGAAAGCTCCCTTCTCAATCTCGCCGTGAACAGCCGCGATGCCATGGAGCACGGTGGCCAGCTCACCATCTTGACCGTCAACGCCAACGTCGATGAGCAACATGCCGACCAAAACGACGGCATGCTGGCGGGCGAATACGTGATGGTGGCGGTGTCCGACACGGGCCACGGCATGATGCCCGAAGTTCTGCAACGCGCCTTCGAACCGTTCTTTACGACCAAAGCGGTTGGCCGCGGCACCGGCTTGGGGCTGAGCCAGATTCACGGCTTTGTGCTTCAGTCCAACGGCTACGTCAAAATCGACAGCACGCTCGGCTTAGGCACAACCATCCGGATGTATTTACCCCGCGCGACGCTGACCGGCGCAAACAACGAGCAACTTCACACCCAGGTATCGGCGCTGCCGCACGTCGTGCTCGTGGTGGAAGACGACTCCGATGTGCGCGAGCTGGCCAAGGGCGCTTTGCAGGAATTGGGCTACACCGCCTTCGAAGCGGATGGGGCGGAAGCGGCCGAGGCGATATTGCGGGACAACCCGGAAGTTTCGATCTTGCTGACCGATGTGGTGATGCCCGGCCCAAGCGGCGTATCGCTCGCCAGAGAAATGACCAAACGCCATCCGGAGCTTCGCGTGCTGCTGATGAGCGGCTATCCCCGCGACATCATCGACCGTGCACAGCCCCATGACGATCCAACCCGCCTGCTTGCCAAACCCTTCACGATCCGGGATCTGGCCGAGGCGTTACGGGCAACCTTGAACGACGATTGAAAACCAGCACCCAGCTCCACTGGCATATCCCGCCGTCTGTAAGGTCTTGATGTCGATACGCACCCGGTTCAGATTATTGGCCGTCCGGTAGTCATCCAGCTCAACACGCTTGCCGCATCCATCGCACTTCCAACTTTTCTATCTTGGATCCCCGTGACAAACGAACCTACCCCGCCATTGAAAGCTTTTGTGGTCGAAGACCAGCCGATGGTCGCCTCCGCATTGAAGGACGCGTTATCTATGGCGGGAATTACCGTTGTCGGACACGTTTACGACATACCTGCCGCCATGGCGTGGATCGACCATGGAGAGGTTCCCGACATCGCGGTTATCGATGTCATGTTGCCCAGCGGCCCCGCCTACCCGCTGATAGATCGCCTGACCCAACTGTCCACCGCCGTGCTGCTGATGACCGGCATGGATCGCGATCGGATTCCCCCGGCGTACCAACACCTCCCGCGCTTGGAGAAACCGTTCGGCATACGCGACCTCTTGAGCGCCATATCGACGCTGCGCCCGTAGAGGTTTATTTGCGTGCGGTGGTGCAGATAGAGATGAGCCTCTCTCGAGAACATCGTCTTCAAATCATTTCACGCTAGCCTGAGGCGACGAGGCGTTGCGGGCGCCCCGGCCTTTCAACCTCAACTTCAGGTTGCGTCGCACGCGAGAGACCGCACCGACGGTGCGGGCGAATAGATATTCGGGTGGATTGATAAAACCTTCTCGCATAAGCCGACGTCGCATGACGCATCGCGCGCGGTGAAGGGCCACAACATTGTCGCTGAGACCGTGTTCGCCAGGCGCGCGCGCGTTCCAGATGCCGAGAAGCTGATTGAGCTTGGCGCAGCGATACCCGGAAAACAGGATTTGCGACCACAGCTGATAGTCTTCCGAGAACCAGACGTTTTCATCGAAGCGGAACGGCAAGTCTCGACGCACGATGACTGACGCCGTGGGAAGCGGGTTGTGGTACAGCATGCGCAGGCGGCTGATGATTTGCGTTTGCATCGGTCCGCTCGGCGCGGGGATGGGCGTTCCACGCGGGCGTACCTCCATGCGATGGCCGATCAGCGCGATGGAGGGGTCCGCTTCCAGTACCTTCATTTGCAATGCCAGCTTGCGCGATGCCCAGGTGTCGTCGGCATCGAGCAATGCAACGTAGGGCTGCGTGGCATGTTGCCAACCGATATTGCGTGCACGCGAAGGGCCGCCGTTGTTCGGCAACGCAATCACTTTGATCCAGCCTTCGGGATAGGCGGCCGCGATACGATGCAGCGCGGCGAGGGTTCCGTCGCCGCTGCCATCTTCCACCATCAATACTTCAGTGGGCGGCAAGGTTTGCGCTGCGGCGGAGGCGATCGCTTCATCGATGGTCGCCTTGCAACGATAGCAAGGCACCAGCACGCTCACGGGAGCCCGTTTTTCGGTGGGTATCTCGTGTGTCGTTTTAGCTGCTTCACCGTTTGCGGTCTTGGTTTTGTCATACATGCCGAGTGGGGTCCTGAGGCCTTGGCGCCAACATCCGTGCGCATGCACCTTCTTGTTTTGGTCGCGTGGTGACCATCGCAAACCATGAGGCGCACCCCCTTCCAGCACTTGTTAGGCTGCCGTGCTTTATTACCTTGACGCCAGTAAGATGGAAATGAAGAGCGCATGCACTCCATGTGTTTGAATTGCGCACGTCATGCTTTAACCCACGCTACGCGGTGTCGCCATCTCAAGCGCGCGGATAGTGCGAGGTCGTGTCGTTGATCTCATTCATAACCATTTCGTTTTTTTGTTCGATCGATACGCACGCTTACATCAAGCTTTCAAATCAGTAAAACGGCGTCATTTTCGGCCTCAATGAAACGCAGATGACGCATCATCATCGTCTCGGCAAACGAAAACAAAGCGCTTCGAAAGCGCGAATGGACACGTTTAGCCGACTTATTACGAGCCACCATGTCCGATATCGAATCCAGCAAAATCGCCGCTCGTCTCGATCGGTTGCCACCATCGCGCGCCATGTGGACGATCATCGTCTTGATTTCGCTCGCCGGCGTATTTGAGTTTTACGATTTGTTCTTTGCCGGCTATGTGGCGCCGGGCATGGTCAAATCCGGGCTGTTTACGTCGCAATCGCTCGGCGTGTTTGCACATCTGGCGGGCATCGAAGTGGCCGGGTTCGGCACGTTTGTATTCAGCACGTTTGCCGGGCTTTGGGTTGGCGTGGTGCTGTTCGGTCAGATTGCGGATCGATACGGGCGCCGCCCGGTATTTACCTGGTCGCTGGTGTGGTACGTAATCTGCACCGGCATCATGGCGTTTCAGCGTACAGGCGAAATGCTCAATGTGTGGCGCTTTGCAGCCGGCGTGGGTTTCGCCGTGCAGCTGGTGACCATCGATGCGTATATCTCCGAACTCACACCGAGCCGCGAACGCGGCCGCGCGTTTTCCATCAATCAGTTCGTCACGTTCTGCGCGGTTCCCGTGGTGGCGTTGCTCGCGTGGAGGCTGGTGCCGTTGACGCCGCTGGGGTGGGACGGGTGGCGTTGGGTCGTGCTGATCGGTTCCGTCAGCGCGATCGTCGTAGGGTTCGTGATTCGCCGTATTCCGGAAAGCCCGCGTTGGCTGGCCTTGCATGGGCGTATCGAAGAGGCCGACGCCATTACCCGCGCCATCGAAAAGAAAGTGGAAGCCGAGATCGGTGCACCCCTGCCGCCGCCCCGCATGGAGGCACTGGCCGAAACGGGAACGGGGCGATTTCTGGAAATTTTTTCAGCGCCGTATCGACGCCGCACTCTCATGCTGTCGGTCTTCAACGCCGCGCAAGTTATCGGCTTCTACGGATTCGCCGCATGGGTGCCGACGTTGTTGATCGCGCGCGGCATCACCGTCACGCATAGCCTGGAATATTCCTTCATTATTGCCATCGTCAATCCGTTTGGCCCGTTGCTCGGTACGCTTTTTGCCGACCGCTTGGAGAGAAAATCGCAGATCATGCTCGGCTTGATCGTCATGGGCGTGTCGATGCTTGCGTTTGCGAACACCACCTCGCCGTTGCTGCTCATCGCGCTTGGTGTGCTGTTTACGCTGGCCGCAAACATCATGTCGTATGCGTATCACAACTACCAATCGGAGCTCTATCCCACGCGCATACGCGCGACCGCGATCGGTTTCGTGTATTCCTGGAGCCGCTTGGCCGCCGCATTCGCAGGTCTTGCGGTGGGTTATTTCCTTAACGCTGGCGGCGTGTTGGGTGTCGCGAGTTTTATCGCTGTGGCGATGGTCGTAGGGATAGCCGCGATTGGCTTATTCGGCCCCTCGACGACTGGGATGACGTTGGAGCGGATCAATCGTTGACGCGGCGCAGAGGCGAGTTACGGACTTATAGCAAAGCGGGGATGAGCGCCTTTGTACGCGCTTGATAGTGCTGGTAGGGCTCCCCAAAATGCGCCGCCAACCATGCTTCTTCGAGCCGGAGCTTTCGCCAGAACGAGACAAAGACAATGGCGACCGCCAGCAGTCCGCGCCAATCGCCGACCATCACGGCATCGCCTAGAAACAGGATCAACAAACCCGTATAGATCGGATGTCGGATGAAACGATACGGCCCCACGGTGATGAGCTCATGCTCTTGTTTGAGTTGAACCGAGGCACTCCAATTTCGACCCAGCATCATGCGGGAGACAATGGCGAGCGCTGCGCCGAGCACAACCAAGGCAAGGCCAAGCGCATACACAAGCGTGGTGTGAGGAACGAACTGCTCCCGCAGAGCAGAGTGACCAAACCATTCGCCAGGCCCCAGAAGCAGGAGGGCGACCACGAGCGGCAACCAATACGCCAAGATTCGCTTGGCGAGAGGCTCTTGATGCTGGACAGGCTTGGCTTCGCGCGCGGCCCAAAGCCAATAGCCGGCAACCGTGATCAACGCGATACGAAGTGCATATTGGAAAAACGGCGGCATAAGTGTCCCTAGGCAGGGTCGTGGCAGTGGTCACAACCGTTTACGGTCTGAAAGCCATACTTGCCCGATAGCGCCGCCTGTGCATTTGCAAAGGGTCTAATGGCTGGCCGTGAGGGACGAGCGGCGAATCAGAGGGACGACTGGTTGTCGCAAGCGATTGGACGCAGAGGGCGTCTTTCGCGTCTGCGCTCACGCGCGAGCGGGCAGCGCCTGGACAGACCGGACGGTTCCGGCGCTAACCTTATTTTCCGCGCAGATAGGTCGCGAAAAAATCGAGTACGCGCACCCGATAGTCGGCACCCACATATCCATAAAGATCGACATGCCGCGCGCCCTGCACCACCCACAGCTGTTTGGACCCCGTCGCCGCTTGGAACATCGCATGGGACTCGGCAATGGTGGTGTCCCGATCACGGCCCCCCACAATCAACAATTTGGGCATCGATAGTTGTCCAATGTGGTCGATCGGACGCAACTGGTCCGGATAAATGCCCAGATGCGCATGCAACGTCATCAGCAGGATGGGAGCAAACCACGGCCCCATCGGCCCAAGATGGATAGCCAGCCTGTCTTCGGTTGCCTGCCGGATCGTTGGATAGACCTGTTCCAGTACCACGGCATCGGCATCGAGATCCGGCTCGGCGAGAATCGTGGCCGCCCCACCCATGGATGTGCCGATGATGCCCACACGCTCGCCCGGAAGCCGCTGGTGGATATACCGCAGCGATGCCTTTACATCTTTCGCTTCGCGATAACCGAACGTAATGGCTTGGCCGGGACTTTCGCCCGCCGCCTGGAAATCGATCAACAACGCCGCGTAGCCGGCCGCATGTAAGAACCGCGCGCGATCGATCATCGCTCGCCGGTCAGCGCGGACACCGTGTAGCAAAAGAACGGCACCGTGCCCTTTCGTGCCGGGAACAAACCAGCCGCCGATCGGCGTTCCATCTATGTCGGTCAAAACGACCGTCTGAACCGGGAGATCGGGTGGTGGTGCGCCGACGGCATGTTGGCTTGGCGTAATGAGATACGAACCGGCGGACCACACGCCGACAAGTCCGATCAAGGCAATGATCGCCGCGAGAGCGAGCCAGATTGATATTCGTCCTTGACGCATCGCGCATTCCCCTAAATGGCGTGTTTGTCCCGAAATTTCTGCTGAGCTTTTCGTTTTCGCCATTCGCAGTCTCACCGCAAACGGACTGCGCCACCTTAGAAGATGTCGAAGCCCAAAGGCTGATGACTTATGTCGGATTTGGGCCAAGCTCAGCGCATCACATGGCGTCTATCGAATCGTTCGGCACGCCAAAGCAATGGGAGTAACCGTCCTCGTCCGTCACAAAGAACTCTTTCTGCCCGTAGTCACGCACGCTTACTTCCGAAACGGAGTAACCCAAGCGTTGCAGATGCTTTCTAAGCGAAAGGAAATCGCTGGGCGTCCAATAGAGTCGGATACCTTCATTGTTCTCGGGTTTGTTTGCGGAGCCTGCCCGTTGATTGAGCCAAAAATAAAGATGCTGGTTATGGACCATGCATCCGACAAGGCGTCCGTTCTGCCGCATAGGTTTATCCATCGAGAGCCCCAGCCCCTCCACCCAGAAACGCAGACTTCTTTCGAGATCGGTACTGGGAATAATGGGGATACATGACTGGACCGACATGGTATTTCCTTGGCTAAAGCACGCATGGGAGCGAACGCCCAAAATCGTTAAACCCTAGGTTTTGGAGCAACCTCGCTAAAGCAGTGTAAATTTGCTTGTACACAACGGCTTTGTCGAGGCTATTGCTTGAACTACGCCTCGGCTGAGATTTTCGCGCGCAGGATATCACCCTCACGATTCGGCACCGATCTATTCGCAATTTATGGATCACTTGGATAGCCGCAAAGCATCTCGTCTTCTTAAAGGTCGTGGGTGCACGCGGATGTGCCAATCAGGAATTCCCCGCTTGGATGCCGGACCAATACGATGCATCGAACGCTGGGTCCGGCTCCTTGGCTTCTGCTTTGGACGCTCCAATCAATGCCACATGGTGCTTCGCGTCCCGATCTCATTTTCACGCTTCAACCCCTCCAGCGCCTCGCCGATCTGCGCACTGATTTCTTCAAACACATTGAACATCTCTTTTCGGCGTATCGTCACAAACGACTTGCCGTTCTTGTCGTCGTCTTCGGTGTACGTAATCGCCGCCATCACCGCCAAGGTGGCCTGGATGTCTTTGAGGCCTTGATAGCCCTCTTCCGACAACACATAAAACGGCGGCCACGACGGCACGCCATCGATGTCTTCCATGATGTTTCTCCACACGCTTAGGTCACGCCGCGTATTGCGCGCGGCGTGAAGGGCTACAGGAAATCCTGCTCGGCTTGTCGGAATCAGCTGCTTCCGTTTCGGCGAAAGCCCACGATGGCTCGACACCATGCCGAAGGCGTGGCGGTGAAGTAGTTGGGGTGATGCACCGCGGCGGGGGCACGAGGGCGTGCGGGTGCCTTATGATCGAGCGTAACCATCATTGACTTCCTATCAGTTGGTGGTGGCCA
>DATJMR010000006.1:0-20785 GCA_035508595.1 Dyella sp. | reverse complement strand
GCTCGGACAACTTGCGCAGAACTCCGCTTTGCGTACGAGGGATGGTCATACCTTGGTGCTCGCGCTTGCGCCCACGCACATGCATTTGGCGGTGGAGCCGATGGTGAGCCAGATGGCCGACCGCTTGAGCGAAGTGATGGGTGAGTCGATCCGGCTGCGTTTTATCGGCGACAGTCAAGGCGCCGCCCACACGCCTGCAGCGCGCGCCGCCGAGGCGCGTAGCGCGGCGCAGTCGGCGGCAGAGGCATCTATCGAAGGCGATCCGCTGGTGCAGGCCCTCAAGCGCGAATTTGGCGCGCGTGTGGTGCCGCAATCCATCAAACCTATTGACCCCTGATTCCGGAGTACGTGTTATGCGAGGACAACTCGGCCAGCTCATGCAGCAAGCGCAGCGCATGCAGGAAGACATGAAGCGTGCGCAGGAAGAAATTGCCAAGCTGGAGGTCACCGGTAGTTCCGGCGGCGGTCTGGTTAGCGTAGTGATGAGCGGTGCGCACGAAGTACGTCGCGTGCAGATCGACCGCAAGTTGTTTGCGGACGATCCGGAGATGGCCGAAGACCTGGTCGCCGCCGCCATCAATGATGCGGTCAACAAAGTGGCTCAGACCAGCAAGGACAAACTGGGCGGGCTCACTGCCGGCATGAATCTGCCGGCCGGATTCAAGATGCCGTTTTGACGATGCGTTCCCTTCCTCTCCGGAGGCGGGAGTGACGAGGCATCATGAGTAGCTCCCCACTTCTCAACGAACTCATCGAAGCGCTGCGCTGCTTGCCAGGCGTGGGCGGCAAGAGCGCGCAGCGCATGGCGTTCCATTTGCTTGAGCGCGAACGCGAGCGCGGACTGAAGCTGGCGGCGGTGTTGCAGCAGGCAATGCAGAGCATTGGCCACTGCACGCGCTGCCGCAATTTCAGCGAAACGGCCCAATGCGCCATCTGCGCAAGCGCCAGCCGTGATCGTCACGTGCTTTGTGTGGTGGAATCGCCCACGGATCTGGCCGCCATCGAGCAGGCGACCGGCTATCGCGGTCAGTACTTTGTGCTGATGGGACGTTTGTCGCCGCTAGATGGGCTGGGCCCTGAAGAATTGGGCTTTGGCATCTTGAGCGAACGCTTGGCCGAAGGCGAGGTTGAAGAACTGATTCTTGCGACCAACCCGACGGTGGAGGGCGAAGCCACGGCGCATTATCTGGCGCAGCTTGCACATGCCGCGGGCATTCGTCCGACGCGACTCGCGCATGGCGTCCCGTTGGGTGGCGAGTTGGAATACGTAGACCGCGGTACGCTGGCACACGCATTCGGCAGCCGGCAATCGGTCGATTGAATGACCTGGAACGGAGAAGCAAACATGGGTGACACCATCTTTGGCAAAATCGTCCGTCGGGAAATTCCCGCCGACATCGTCTACGAGACCGATGACGTGCTGGCGTTTCGCGACCTCAATCCGCAAGCCCCGGCGCATGTGTTGTTTGTACCCAAGCGCGCCATCGCGACGTTGAACGATGCTACGCCCGCCGATGCCGAACTGCTCGGCAAGCTGGTGCTTGCCGCCGCCGACTACGCCAAGCGCGAGGGTTTCAGCCAAGAAGGTTACCGTGTGGTGATCAACTGCAACGAGCACGGCGGACAGACCGTGTTTCATCTGCATGTGCACTTGCTGGCCGGGCGTCGCATGCATTGGCCGCCGGGTTGATCGCGAACGATGTCGCCGCATAAAAAAACGCCGGCGGATGCCGGCGTTTTTTTGCAATCTTGGCGAGATCAGCGGTGGCGACGCACCACGATCACCGCGGGCGGCGCGTACCAACCACCCCAGGCGCCCCAATAAGGACCGCCCCAACCCCAGTACGGACCCCAATACGGACCCCAGAAAGGATCGTACCAGCCCGGACCATACGGATAACCCACGACCAGCGGACGCTTCGGCCACAGGTAAACCACGTTGGCTTCGACACGCGGATAGGCATAGTCGTAATCGCCCACTTTGCGCGTCACGACACCTTGCACAGCACCCGTGACGGTGATTTCGCGGCCAGGCTTGAAAACTTCCGGATCGTAAAAGCCCGCGCGGCAGGCGACGAAACGTCCCTGCGTATTGGTGTTATCGCGAATGGGACGCGCCTGATCGTCGAGCTGACGGCCTAATACATAGAAGCACGTCGACTGCTGGCCGGGTTCGGTGCTGATGATGTCGCCGCCCCAGCGCACTTGCGTGCCGTTGGCGCCGCCTTGCTGAGCGCTTGCCGAGGTGACGGTAGCGAAGTTGCCCTGCAGCGGCTGCGGCACAGTGGCACATGCGGCCAATAGCGCAGAGGCCGCTGCGAGGCTTAGAAATCGAATCAGGGGAGACATGGTGTTTTTCTCCATCGTGGGCGGATGCATGCTACATCGTTGCGCCCTGGTTAGACCACGCGGCGCGGCTGGAAATTCCGTACCGCCTGTCGAAAGGTGCGCAGAGATTCAGTGGATGGTTCGACGTTGGCGTAGCGCAGCTCGATATAGCACCTCATCAGATAATCCAATTCCGCACGTTGGCCGGGCAGTGCACGCATGGCGCGACGAAGGAAGTGCTGTGGCCCTTCGCTGCGCCCACGGGTGATCCCCGCGTGCGTAAGTTTGCGTTCCAACGCGCGCAAGGCTGCCAGGGCGGGGTCGCCTTCCGGCCGACGCCATAACGCCCACGACAACCCGACTGCTCCAAACGCCACCATGCAGATAACCAGCAGCTTTATCAGCATGTCGGTGTCTGTCTCGCGAATGCCGAACGGAGTCAGCAGCCCGCGTTGGCGCAGTGCGTCGAAGCCGATAACGCTTTGGTTCCACCATCGGTTGACGATGTCCCACTGATTTCGCGCCGATTCCACCATGCCCGATTCGTACCAAGGCAGCTGGCCGCCGGCGGCGCTGGCGGCACCCTGCGAGATGCGCGTAGGCCGTACCGCCGCCGTGGGGTCGACGCGCACCCAACCGTGTCCCTCCAGCCACACTTCACTCCACGCATGGGCGTCCGAATTGCGCACGAGCAGATACTGGCCGATGGTGTTCCAGTAGCCGCCCTGATAACCGGTGACCACGCGCGCAGGAATGCCGGCGGCACGCATCAGGATGGTGAACGCCGAGGCATAGTGTTCGCAAAAACCTTCGTGCGTGTTGAACAGAAAATCATCGACGGCATCGTGACCCAATGGCGCGGGAAGCAGCGTGTAGCTAAATCCGTCGTTGTGGAACATGGTCAGCGCGGCGCGGATGATGGCTGCGTCGTCGTGTCCGTAGCGCTGGCGCCATTGCTCGGCGAGCGCGCGGGCGCGCGGGTCGAAGCCGGTGGGAAGCTGCAGCGCTTGCATGCGCGTGGCGACGTCCAGGTTCGGTTGCAGCCTGTAGCGCAGCGCGGAGCGAGCCGTGTATTGCCGTGCATCGCCGACGGGCTTGTCCGAAAAGACCTCGCCGTCCGCATGCGTTTGCGAATCGGAGGGCGTTTGCACCGGCACATCCAGCATGGGCAGTATGCGCTGGTGCGACGGTTCCAAGCTTATGTGATAGCTGATCGTATCGCCTGCTTCGACCGGAATCGGAGCGTCGCTGGGAAGTTCCAGCCGCGTCCAGTCCCTGCCGTCGTAATTCCAGAGCACGAAGGTGCGGAAATAACGCAAGCTGGATGGTGGCGGCTGACCGTCGAAACTCACGCGCATGGCGGCGGTGTCGTCGGTCAGCAATTGCGTGAAATCGCCGGGCGACATGTGATCGCTCAGGCCGGTGTGCGCGGCTTGCTGATTGGATGTGCCCCAGATCGGCGAACTCAGTCGAGGCAGCAGCATGAAAGCGAATAACGCCAGCGGCAGCGACGTAACCAGCAACGCCAGCGCCGGTATCAGTTGACGCCCGAGCGGCGTGGGCGTTTGCGTGGGCTCGAGCGAGCGCCACGTCGTCAATGCTGGCAATAATCCAAGTGCCACCACGAACGTTGCCACCATGCTTTGATCGAAAAGCAGGGCCGCCATCAACAGAAAGCACGCGAAAGCTGCGCCGACGCGTGCGTCGCGCGGGTTCTCCGTTTCGGTGAGTTTCAAAACCAGCAGGCCCGAGGCGAGTGCCGAACCCGGCTCGCGCCCGAACACATTGCCGTAATTGAGAATGACCGTGCCCACCAGAATCACCAGCATGGGTACTTTCAGCCACGCCGGTACGTGGCCCGGCCGATTTTTCCGCTGCCACCATCGCAGACCGAGCGCGCCGAGCAATGCGCCAGTCAGCCAAACGGGAAGATGCGGCGAGTGGACGGCCAGAACGAAGGCGGTGGTAAGGCACAGCAAATCGAATGTGCGATTCCCAATGCGCACGGGTGGATGGGCAGGCTTGGTTTTCCAGCGGCCGATCATGGCAAGAGCGCCAAAGCGCTCATGCAGTGCGCATAGTGAGCCGGTCCGCCGCCAATGCCGATGACTTCGCTGGGCAACCACAAGCTCCATTGGCGTCCTTGCGCCTGCGCTTCGTCCAGCCAGCGAGTCAGGCGCGATATGCGTGTCTCGTTATCCAGGCCGCGCAGATGTCGCCAATCGAGCCGCCATTCTTCTCTGGCTTCGGGTTGTTCGTAGTCTTTCACCAGCAGATTCTCGTGGCGCGCGCTCGCTTTCCAGGCGATATGCCGCATGGAATCCCCGCCGCGATAATCGCGCAACGACGCCAGATCTTCGCCTCGATGCAGGCGCTGCCTGCGATGGTCTTCGAGCGGCAGCGTGGGACTGGGGCCGAATGTTTCCGGGCGAGGCCACACCAGCACCGCGTAATGGGGGTTTACCCAGCTCCAGGCGCGAAACAATCCAAGCGGCCACGTTGTCCAGATGCGAAAACGCGGCACGGACAACCATCCGCGAAACTCCGTGGGAATGCTTACCCTGACATCGGTGCGACGATTGACGTCGAACGACTGGGAGACGTCGGCGAGATCGAGTCGAACGGCCTGCCGCAAACTGGATGCTTCGACATCGAACGTGATGTCGATCGGCTGCCCTGCCATCGCATGGCCCGCGCGCACGCCTCGAATGCGCAGTCCGTTCAAGGTGCGAAAGGCGATCAACATGCTGATCGAGGTGGCCGCACCAAGCAGGCACGTCAGCAGCAAGGCAGCGTTGTTGGAATAGTTCAGGCTGCCGACCAGCATCACGAGCAGCAGCAAGGTGAACGCCATTCCGAAACCGGTCGGCACAATGTAGATGCGACGTCTATGCAATTCGATCGGCAGCTCTTCCTGGCGGCGGTGCCGCGTCAATGCGGGCAGCCGTCGTTCGGCCCATTGCTGCAGGCGCTGGAGCTGCGCGGGGATCACGAGTTTTCCTCAGTCAACCGCGACTTCGCTCAACAGCGTACGTGCCAGCGTTTCGCCGCTGGCACCGCGCGTGGCCACCAGGCGGTGCGCGGCAAGCGGTACAAATAGCGCTTGCAGATCTTCGGGAAGCACGTGACCCCGATCGCTGAGCATGGCCCAGCCGCGCGCCGCCGCCAGCAAGGAAAGTCCGGCACGCGGCGACAGGCCCACGCGGACGTCGGGGTGCCGGCGGCTGGCCGCCAGCAACGCTTGAAGATAGTCGAGCAAGGCCGGACTGGCTGTGATGGTTTGTGCCTGCCGATGCAAGCTGGCAAGGCCAGGCGCATCCAGTTGCGGTACGAGATGCGTGAGCAGGTCGCGGCGATCGCTGCCGGTAAGCAATTCCCGTTCGGCGCTGGCGTCGGGATAGTCGAGCGACACGCGCAGCATGAAACGATCGAGCTGCGAATCGGGCAACGGAAAGGTACCGGCGAGATCCAGGGGATTCTGCGTTGCGACGACGAAAAACGGATCGGGCAGGGCATGCGTTTGCCCGTCCACGGTCACCTGGCGCTCGGCCATGGCTTCGAGCAAGGCGCTTTGTGTCTTGGGCGTGGCGCGATTGATTTCGTCGGCGAGCAGCAAACCGGCGAATACCGGACCAGGATGAAAACGAAACTGCCCCGTCTCGCGCTCGTACATGCTGACCCCGATAATGTCCGACGGCAGCAGGTCGCTGGTGAATTGCACGCGTTGAAAATCCAGCGCGAAGCTGGCAGCCAGTGCATGGGCCAGTGTGGTTTTGCCGACGCCAGGTACGTCTTCCAGCAGCAGATGCCCGCCGGCAACTAGGCAGGTAAACGCAAGCTTGACCTGACGTGCTTTGCCGAGCAGCACTTTGTTTACTTGAGCGATGGCGGCATGCAGACGCTTTTGCAGGTTTTCATCACGAAGCGGAGTGATGGCTGACATGGATTTACGGAAGCCGAGGACAGATAGGGGAGTCGATCCCAGTGTAGTCGCGAGCATCACGCGCTGGCGAGCGGCTTTCGTCACAGTGTTCTTGTGTCTGTTCCTGGTGAAGCTGGCGCTTGCCGCGACGGTGCAGCCTTTCGGCGACGAAGCGTTCTACTGGCAAGAGAGCCGACATCTCGCTTGGGGCTACAGCGACCTGCCGCCGATGACCGCCTGGCTGATCCGGTTGGGCGAGAGTGTGGCCGGGCATGGATTGCTAGGCATGCGCTGGCCATTCCTTGTGCTGGGCAGCGGCTTGCCCTGGCTGCTGGTGGGGTTCGGCCGGCAGGCATTCGATACGCGTACCGGATGGCAAGCCGGATTGCTTTGTCTGTGCTTGCCGCTGGCCGGAAGCCTGGGCGTGATGGCGATGCCGGACGTGCCGCTTACGGTTGCCGGCATGGCCGCCATGTTTGCCTTGCTTCGCGCCATGGACCAAAACCGCCCGCGCGATTGGCTGTTGCTTGGCGTTGCGCTCGCGGTTTGCTGGATAAGCCACTATCGCGCTGCGATGTTCATGGTCGCCGGTTTGTTCCTGTGGGTGCTGACGCCTCGCGGTCGCGCGCAGTGGCGGCGTCGTGGATTTTGGCTCGCGATGATTATCGCTGCCCTGGGATTGCTGCCGCTGATCATTTCCAACTGGCAACAACACGGTGCAGGTGTCGCCTTTCAGCTGATCGAACGCAATCCCTGGCGCTTTCACGCCGATACGTTGATTCAACCGTTGGAGCAAGCGGTTACCTGCACACCGTTGTTGTATGCATGTCTGTTGTGGGCGGCGTGGCAATGCTGGCGTCGACGCCGCGAAGGCGGCCCGTGGGATGTGATCGCAGCGATGTCGATCACGTTTGTCGTGGTGTATTTCGTCGCGGGTTTGTTTGCCGACGATCAACGTTTCCGCGTGCACTGGCCGCTGCCGGGTTATTTGCCGTTGTTGGCCGCGCTGCCTGCGTTGCTGCAGATAGCTGCGCGTGCTCGCGTTTGGCGCGCGCTCGCCGTTGCGGGCGCGGGGCTGGCGTTGCTCGTGCTTTTTGCAGGGCTAGGGTATCTGGGATGGGCGGCTTTTCCCGGTACGGCGCCAGGCCTGGGTGCCGAGCGCCTGGTGCCTACCGCGTTCCTCGGTTGGCGAGAGAGCGCCGATATCGCCAGGATGCAGCTCGCCGCACAACCTGCGGTGCTCGTGGCGGACAACTTCATGATGGCTGCCGAACTCGATTTTCAATTCGATGGGCAGCGCCAAATCTATACGCTCGACAACCCCCTTAACGTGAAATACGGACGCGCCCCGCAAGTCGCGTTGTGGGGCGCGGATGAATCGGCGTTGCGCCGCGTGCATCCGGGTGCCTCCGTGTTGCTTGCGGTGGACGAGTACGCGGTGCGCGAACGTGAGCGCGAGGCGTGGTTGAAATCCCTCTGTACGCGAGTGGAAAACTTGCGGCCGGTGCAGCGGTTGAGTGTGTGGAAGGGGCGCAAGCTAGTGGCGTTTTATCGCGGACAAATCGGGACTGCGATGCCGGCAGCCGTTGCTGCCGACGCGAACGATTGCGTTGCGTGGAAAAACTATTTGGCAAGCGTGGAAGGGCTCAAGGCACGCTAAGCCCTGCCGCGCGCAGCAGTTGCGCCAGCGCAATGAGAGGCAAACCGATCAACGCCGTGGGATCACTGTTCTCGATGCGTTCGAACAAGCCGATGCCCAGTCCTTCGCATTTGAAACTGCCGGCGCAGTCCAGCGGTTGCTCGCGCTCGATATAGCGCGAGATTTCTTCCGGCTGAAGCTGGCGGAAGTACACGCGCGTGAGATCCAGATGGGTGTAACGCGCACCGCTGTTCGTGTCGAACACGCAAAGCGCGGTGTGAAAGTTCACGGCTTGGCCGGAGCATCCGCTCAATTGCGCAAAAGCGCGCTCGACGGTGCCCGGTTTTTCCAACAGGGCGCCGTGGAGCTCGGCCACTTGATCGGAACCGATCACCAAGGCATCGCCCAGATCGGCCCCGGCATCGGCCGCTTTGGCGGTCGCCAGCCGCATGGCGCGGACCGCGGGGTCTTCGCCAGGCAGCTCGGTTTCGACGGTGCCCGGCGCCTTCAGCTCGAAATCCAGGCCGAGCCGTTCCAGCAGCTCGGCGCGGTAGCGGGACGTGGAGCCGAGCACCACCCGCCGCGATGTCTTCATGAACGGGAGTCCTGCCGAATGTGCTCGCGCATGGCGCTATCCAACTCGTTCTGCGCCTGACCCAAAGCCTGGAGCAGTGGAAGCAGGCGGTCGCGGGTCTGATCCATATCCTGCGCCGCGGCGTCCAGCTCCTTCTGGCTTGCCGTGGGGGCCTGATCGCGTATCCAGATGCGCTTCTGCAGCAGGGCACGCAGGCCGGCGTCCACGGCGTCGGCCGCTTCTTGTTCGCTGGCGGCGGGCAGGTCCGGGTTCATCGACATCACGGCGTGCGCCTGCATGAGGCGGGAGCGACAGGACTTCAGATCGGCCTCCACCCGGTCGGCCAGCTCCAGCAAGCGCCTGAGGCTGGCGTTGCGCCGATTCAGCCGTCGCAACAGGAAAGTGCCAGCCAGGGCGACTGCCAGTAAAATCAGCAGGACAACCAGACCGAGCGTAAGGTAAGTGTCCAAGGGATCGTCGGCTTAGGCGGGAGATGGCGGCAGTCTGCCGCATGCGCCTCATTCAGGCAAAGCCATAGGCAAGGGGGTGTGGTGCGGTTTGCGCCCCGGTCGCCGGAAGCCTGCGTGGTTGACTTAAGGTCCCGAGAAACTTACTATTTCCCGGTTATGTCCGCGACACTGCCAGAGTCCGTGGACGCTTGGCGCATGGTTTCCGCGCGGCGTTCGTTTCAGGGGTCACTGCCCATCGCCGCAATGCCTCGCCTGTGCGAGGCGCTTGCGGACGACGCAGGTTTGGCCCAGTACGAGCTCGATTTCGGTCGAGACGAGTATGGAACCGCTTACGTCGACGTTCGCGTTCAAGCGCCCTTGTGGTTGATTTGTCAGCGCACGCTCGAGCCGTTTGTCATGCCCGTGACGGTGGATAGCCGTCTGGGCTTGATTCGTTCCGAACGCGAGGAAGCCGCGCTTCCGCCAGGATGCGAGCCGCTGTTGATCGCCGAGGACGACAAGCTGAACCCGATCGATGTGATCGAGGACGAATTGTTGTTGGCGCTGCCGCTGGTGCCGGTCAATCCGGACAGCGTGCTGCACGAAGAAGTGATACGCCCGCCGGCGGAAGCTGTACCCGCCGAAGAGCGTCCCGATAACCCGTTCGCGGTGTTGCGCGAACTCAAGAACAAATGATTTAGCTGGAGAAACCACCATGGCCGTTCAAAAGAGCCGCAAGACCCCGTCCACCCGCGGCATGCGTCGCTCGCACGACAAGCTGAGCACTGTCCAGTTGGCCACCGATCCGACCAGCGGCGAAGTGCACCGCCGCCATCACGTCACGGCCGACGGTTACTACCGCGGCAAGAAAGTGGTCGACACCAACGTCGCAGTGGTGGAAGAAGACTGAGCCATGTCCCGGAGCGATCGCGCTCCAGGAAGCCGGTTCGAGCAAAGCGGCGCGGCAACGCGCCGCTTTGCGTTCTGTGAAACCTAGGGACGCTTTGATACAGAATTGATCAGAGCATCCCTAGAACCTATTGAACGGGCTGTCTCGGCAACGTAACGTTGCGATCTTGGTATTCGGCCCGGCTGTCATGCGGATGTCCGAAACACCTCCGCCCGCTGATGGATATTCAATGGCTCCGATCTACTCCCGCATCCTCGCCACTGGCAGCGCGCTGCCGGAACGCGTTCTCACCAACGCCGATCTCGAGAAATTCGTCGATACCAGCGATGAGTGGATTCGCGAACGCACCGGCATTCGCCAGCGCCACGTCGCTGCGGAAGGTGAGACCACGGGCGACCTGTCCACGCTCGCTGCACAACGCGCGCTGGATGCCGCGGGCGTCAAGGCATCGGAACTCGATCTGATTGTATTGGGCACGACGACGCCCGATATCATTTTTCCCTCCACCGCGTGTCTCGTTCAGCACCGTCTGGGTGCCAACGGTTGCGCGGCTTTCGACGTGAATGCGGCGTGCTCCGGCTTTGTTTACGCGCTGGGCGTGGCGGACAAATTCATTCGCAGCGGCCAATCGAAGAAAGTACTGGTGATCGGTGCGGAAACGCTCACGCGCATGATCGATTGGAACGAACGCGAAACCTGCGTGCTCTTTGGCGACGGTGCGGGCGCGGTCGTGTTGGAAGCTTCCAGCGAGCCGGGCATCTACGCGACATGCCTGCATGCGGACGGCGGTTACAAGGAATTGTTGTACAACCCGGTTGGCGTTTCCGTCGGTTTCAAAGATGAATCCAACCACGGCGTGCGCATTCGCATGTCCGGTCGCGAAGTGTTCAAGGTGGCGGTCAAGACGCTCGATTCGCTGGTGGAAGAGACGCTCGGCGCCGCAGGTATGGATGCGTCACAACTGGACTGGCTGATTCCGCACCAGGCCAACTTGCGCATCATCGAAGCCACGGCCAAGCGCCTGAACATGTCCATGGATCAGGTGATCGTCACGGTCGATCAGCATGCCAACACGTCGGCCGGCTCCGTGCCGCTGGCGTTGGACGCCGCCGTGCGTTCGGGCAAGGTCAAGCGCGGGCAGAATTTGCTGCTGGAGGCCTTCGGTGGCGGGTTTACCTGGGCATCGGCGTTGCTGCGTTACTGATTCGAGACGTTCTCGCCGCATGTCCCGCGCAGCCGAATACGGCTGCGTACGTCATGCATTGATGGCACCATTTCGTTTTTATTCGGTGGACTGCGCCTGTTCATGACTCAATCCTCTGCATCGCTCGCCTTCGTTTTTCCCGGCCAGGGTTCGCAATCGGTCGGCATGCTTGCCGAATTGGCCGCCGCACACAGCGACGTGAAAGCTACGTTCGACGAAGCCTCGCAAGGCGCTGGCGTCGATCTGTGGGCGCTTAGCCAGCAGGGGCCGGAAGATCAACTCAACCGCACCGAAAACACGCAACCGGCGTTGCTTGCGGCGAGCGTGGCGGTGTGGCGTGTGTGGCAGAAGCTCGGCGGCGCGCAACCTGCGCAATTGTCCGGGCACAGCCTGGGCGAATACAGCGCGCTGGTTTGTGCGGGAGCATTGTCGCTGCACGACGCCGCGGCGCTGGTAGCCGAGCGCGGACGTTTGATGCAGGCCGCTGTGCCCCCCGGCGTTGGCGCGATGGCGGCCATCTTGGGCGGCGACGATCAGCAAATCGCCGCGGTATGCGAAGCCGTGGCGCAAGGGCAAGTGGTGGCGCCCGCCAACTACAACTCGCCAGGCCAGTTGGTGATTGCCGGCAACACCGAAGCAGTGGATCGCGCGTTGGCAAAGCTTGCCGAGCAGGGCGTCAAAAAAGCCGTGAAGCTGGCCGTATCCGTTCCGTCGCATACCGCGCTGATGCGCGAGGCGGCGGACAAGCTTGGCGAGCGCATGATGTCCATTGCGTGGCAATTGCCGACGATCCCTGTCGTGCAAAACGCCGAAGCGCGTAGCTACGCCTCGCTCGACGATATTCGCGGCGCCTTGCAGCGCCAGCTTTACCTGCCGGTGCGCTGGACCGAATGCGTGCAAACGCTGGTGGCCAATGGCACGACGCGTATCGCCGAATGCGGCCCGGGCAAAGTGCTCGCGGGCCTGATCAAGCGTATCGACAAGAGCGTCGAAGCGCGCGCGATCGGTACGCCTGCCGACCTCGATGCCGCACGCAACGAGTGGACCTGAAACAGCTCTCGTCGTCGAATCTCGCTTCACCCAAGGACATCGAAAAATGAGCACACTGCAAGGTGAAATCGCACTGGTGACCGGCGCCAGCCGCGGAATCGGCGCAGCCATCGCCGACGAATTGGCGGCCATGGGCGCCACGGTGATCGGCACGGCAACCAGTGAATCGGGCGCAGCAGCGATCGATGCGCGGCTCGCTCCCCATGGCGGTCATGGGCGTGTACTCAATGTGACGGACGCGTTGTCGTCGGAGGCGCTGATCGACGACATCGCCAAGCAGTACGGCGCCGTGTCGATTCTGGTCAATAACGCGGGTATTACGCGCGACCAACTCTTGTTGCGCATGCGCGACGAAGATTGGCAGGCCATCCTCGATACCAATCTCACCTCGGTCTACCGCATGTCCAAGGCGGTGATGCGCGGCATGATGAAAGCGCGCAAAGGCCGCATCATTTCGATCGCTTCGGTCATCGGCCTTACCGGAAATCCCGGGCAGGCCAATTACGCCGCGGCGAAAGCCGGCATCATTGCCTTCTCCAAATCGCTGGCGCGCGAAATCGGTTCGCGCGGCATTACGGTCAATGTGGTGGCGCCGGGCTTCATCGACACGGACATGACGCGTGGCTTGCCGGAAGAGTCCAAGCAGGCCCTTTTGGGTCAGATTGCGCTGGGCCGCTTGGGCGAGCCAGGCGATATCGCCAAGGCCGTCGGCTTCCTGGCCTCGCCGGCGGCCGGCTATATCACCGGCGAGACTTTGCACGTAAACGGCGGCATGTACATGCCCTGAGGCTAGGCAGCCTCAAGCAGGCAGGCTTGAAAAGGACAGGGCAGGCACAAGCCCCTGCCGCAAGACCGGCCGCTTCGTTTGAAACTCAGCGATTTGATAGAAGTTGGTTAAAGCGAAAAAAGTCGTCACGGGGCTCGTTTTGGAGGACAATCGCGCCTTCACGCCGCACAGACCCGTAGCGGTTTGCATTTCTGGCATATAATTGGCGGCTTCGCGGCTTAGCCACTACAATGCCGCAGACTTTGCCGGCTAAAAACCGGCAAGACGGACAATTTCCCCTTGGGAGGCAAAAGCAACATGAGCACCATCGAAGAACGCGTCAAGAAAATCGTCGTCGAGCAACTTGGCGTGAAGGAAGACGAGGTTCAACCGAACTCTTCGTTCGTGGACGACCTCGGCGCGGATTCGCTGGACACGGTCGAATTGGTGATGGCGCTCGAAGAGGAATTCGAAACCGAAATTCCCGACGAGGAAGCCGAAAAGATCACCACCGTGCAGCAGGCCGTCGATTACATCAAGGCTCACACCAAGGAGTGATCCTCGTGGCGGGGCGAGGCACATCGCGTCCCAAGCACCACGTAGCGATATCGGAAGCTGCGCCATCTCGGCGCAGTTTTCGTTTCTGCAATTTGCAACGTCCGATCCCGTATGGTGTGCATGATCGGCGCGCATCGCGATTTGCGGAAGGTGATGCCCAGTGGCTGATCTTTCCCGAACCAGCAAGGAATTCGATCCATGAGCAAACGACGTGTGGTAGTGACCGGCATGGGCATCATCTCGCCGGTTGGCAACGACATCGCCACCGCCTGGAACAACATCCTCAAGGGCGTCAGTGGTATTGGCTCCGTTACGCACTTCGATGCATCGACGTATGCCACGCGCATCGCCGGTCAGGTGCGTGATTTCGATCCACTGCAGTGGATCGCCCCGAAAGATGTCAAAAAGATGGACCCGTTCATCCACTACGGCATCGCCGCGGGCACGCAAGCCCTGCGCGATTCTGGGTTGGACATTACCGAAGCCAACGCACCTCGCATCGGTGTGGCGGTGGGCGCCGGTATCGGCGGCCTCAATACCATCGAAGACACCTCCATCGAGCTGCACGAAAAAGGGCCGCGACGCGTGTCGCCGTTCTTTGTGCCCAGCTCGATCATCAACATGGTATCGGGCAACCTGTCGATCATGTTCGGTCTTAAAGGCCCGAACATCGCATGCGTCACCGCGTGTACCACGGCCACGCACAACATCGGTCTGGCCATGCGCATGATTCAGTACGGCGATGCCGACGTGATGGTGGCCGGCGGTTCCGAATTCGCCACCACGGGCACGGCGATGGCGGGCTTCTGCTCGGCCAAGGCCATGTCTACCCGCAACGACGAGCCCACCAAGGCAAGCCGTCCGTGGGACAAGGATCGCGATGGTTTTGTGCTGTCCGACGGCGCTGGCGTGCTGGTGCTGGAAGAGTACGAACACGCCAAGGCCCGCGGCGCGAAGATTTACGCCGAGCTGGTTGGTTTCGGCATGAGCGGCGACGCTTTCCACATCACCGCGCCCAGCGAAGGTGGCGAAGGTGCTGGACGCTGCATGGATTCGGCGCTGCGCGACGGCCAGATCAACCCTTCCGACGTGCAGTACATCAACGCGCACGGCACCTCCACGCCGCTTGGGGATCTTGGCGAAGTGCTGGCGGCCAAGCGCGTGTTCGGCGATCACGCTTACAAGTTGGCGATGAGTTCCACCAAATCCACGACCGGACACCTGCTGGGTGCCGCGGGTGGCGTGGAGGCCATCTTCACCATCCTTGCCATGCGCGATCAGGTGCTGCCGCCCACGATCAATCTCGATGAGCCGGGTGAAGGCTGCGATCTGGATTTCGTGGCGAACACCGCGCGCGAGGCGAAGATCGATATCGCCATTTCCAACTCGTTCGGCTTTGGCGGTACCAACGGTACGATCGCGTTCCGTCGTATCTAGTGACCTGCGTAACCCGCACGCTTGCCGGCCGGCGCGATCTGCTCGCGCCGGCCGCTGCATTTCCGGAGCGCTATCCCGCACTTTTGGAGAGCGTTACGCGCAGCAGCGCGCATGCGCGCTACGACATTCTGTTTGCGTTTCCGCAGTCCACGCTCATGTTGACGTCCGACGGTCTTGTCCATGAGCCGGACGGGCGTGTGCATGCTGGTCGTTTTCTTGATGCACTCGATGCGGCTTGGCGAGCCGAACGTTTACCGCACGGTGCCGATGACGGGCTTCCGTTTCACGGTGGCTGGGTGACATTGCTTGCCTATGAGCTTGCTGCGGAAATCGAGCCCACGCTTCATCTGCATCATGCGGAGCTGTTGCCAGTCGCGTTGGCGATACGTTGTCCCGCCGCCATCATCGTTGATCATTTGCGCGAGCGCACGGTGCTTGTGGCGGAAGCCGGGCACGACGCATGGCTCAATACTATGGAAGCCGACCTTGCTCTGGTGCCAACGATCTCGCCGATCGCTACGCCATCGGTCGTGGAGGAGGATGAACCATCGTTGTTTCTCGATGGCGTTGCGCGTATTCACGATCATCTGCGCGCTGGCGATTTATTCCAGGCCAATCTGTCTCGCGCATGGCGTGCAAGCTTCGACGAGGCGCCTTCCGCGGCCAGTCTTTATGCCGCGCTACGTCGCGCCAATCCCGCGCCCTTCGCGGGATTGTTCCAACAAAAAAACTGGGCCGTGGTCAGCTCGTCGCCGGAGCGCTTGATCGAAGTGCGTCGCGGCCTTGCACAAACGCGACCTATCGCGGGCACGCGGCCGCGCGTGGCGGGGGACGACGAGCTGGCACGCATCCGCGAGCTCACCGCGCATCCCAAAGAGCGCGCCGAGCACGTCATGCTGATCGATCTGGAACGCAACGATCTCGGGCGCGTCTGCAAACCAGGATCGGTGGAAGTGAACGAGTTGATGGTCGTGGAAAGCTACGCGCACGTGCACCACATCGTTTCCAACGTGCGCGGCCGGTTGCGCGATGGCGTAACGCCGGGGCAGGTGATTGCCGCGACGTTTCCGGGCGGCACGATCACCGGGTGCCCCAAAGTGCGTTGCATGGAGATCATTGCGTCGCTGGAGCATGCGCCGCGTGGCGCTTATACCGGCGCCATGGGTTATCTGGATCGCAATGGTGATCTGGATCTCAATATCCTCATCCGAACGCTGACGCTGCAAGGGAGTCACGTCAGCTTTCGCGCGGGCGCGGGCATCGTGGCGGATTCCGACCCCGCCAAGGAATTGGACGAAACGCGAGCGAAAGCACGCGGCATGTTGCGCGCTTTGGGAGTGGCCGGTTGATGATGCTGGTCAACGGCCAGTTGTGCGACAGCGTATCGGCGCTCGATCGCGGGCTGAGCTATGGCGATGGTCTGTTCGAAACCGTCCGGTTCGAGGGGCATGTCGCGCCTTTGTGGGCCAGGCATATGCAGCGCCTGGCGAACGGTTGCGAGCGGTTGCGCATGCCGCTCCCTGATGGCGCATTGCTGCGGCAAGAGGCGCAAACGGTTGTTGGAAATATGCCCCGGTGCGTGTTGCGTATCACGCTGACGCGCGGGTTGAGCGAGCGAGGCTATGCGTTGCCCGTGGAAACGGTGCCGACGCGTATCGTTGCGGCGTTTCCCATGCCTGCGATACCTGCAAGTCTCTATACCAGCGGCATCCGGTTGTATCGCTGTCAAACCACACTGGCGGATCAGTCGCTGTTGGCCGGTATCAAGCATCTCAATCGCCTGGAGCAAGTGCTGGCTCGTGCGGAATGGAGCGATTCTTCGTTTGGCGAAGGACTGGTTTGCGATAACCATCGCCACGTTATTTCGGCCACCTCGGCCAATCTTTTTGCTGTCATCAACGGCGAACTGACCACGCCGTCGGTGGATCGTTGCGGGGTGGCGGGCGTGGCTCGCGCTGCCGTAATGGACGCCTTTCCTTGTCGGGTACGGGATGTGCCCATCGACGAGGCTTTGAGCGCATCCGAACTCTTCCTCAGCTCCAGCATTCGCGGCATCCTGCCAGTTCAGGCGGTGGGCGATACCGTGTACGCTCCCGGCCCAGTCGCCCGCGCTGTACAGCGCCATTGGCGCGAGCTCGGATTTCCCATGGAGCAGGCATGAATCGTAGCGGTAAACAATTCGGTCGCGTGTTGTGGCGGCCCTTGCTGTTGGTGCTGTTAGCGGTACTCATCGCCGCGGGTTGGTTCTGGCGCGATTTCAACCGGTTCGCTGTATCGCCACTGCGTGTCAGCGCGATGGGCGAAAGCATCGACATCGGACGCGGCACGAGTTTCAAGGACATCGTGCATCAATTGCGCGCCGAAGGCCTGACCACGTCCGCGCCGTTCTACTGGCGCCTTCTGGCCGAACGCATGCGGGTGGCAGGGCGTTTGCACGCCGGCGAATACGCGGTTACGCCTGGCATCACGCCCGAGCAGCTGCTGGCCAATATGTCGCAAGGCAAGGTATTGCAGCGCGATGTCACCATCGTCGATGGCTGGACGTTTCGCGATGTGCTGCAAGCGTTATCGAAGGCCGATAAACTGAAACACGACACCGCCGGTCTGGATGATGCCGCCATCATGCAAAAGCTCGGTGCGCCGGGCGAGAAACCGGAAGGGCGTTTTCTGCCGGAAACCTATGCTTACGTGAAAGGCGACAGCGATCTGGACGTGCTTCGACGCGCGCACGAGGCCATGACCAAAACGCTGGCAACGCTATGGGCGCAACGCGATCCGGATCTTCCCCTCCACTCGCCTTATGATGCGCTGATTCTTGCGTCCATCGTCGAAAAAGAAACCGGTCGTGCCGATGAGCGCTCGCGTGTCGCCGGCGTCTTCGTCCGTCGCTTGCAAAAGAACATGTTGCTGCAAACGGACCCGACGGTGATTTACGGCATGGGGTCGAACTACGCCGGCAACATCCACAAGAGCGATCTGACCACCGACACGCCATATAACACCTATACGCGTCCCGGCCTGCCGCCCACGCCCATCGCGATGCCGGGCAAGCCTGCCATTGAAGCGGCATTGCATCCGGCGCCTGGCGACGCGCTTTATTTCGTGGCGCGCGGCGACGGTACGCATGTGTTCGCCAGCACCTTGGAAGAGCAAAATCGCAATGTCGCCTGCTATCAACTGAAGCACTGCAAATGACGCAACGCGGACGTTTCATTTCCCTCGAGGGCGGAGAAGGCGCAGGCAAGAGCACGCTGCTGGCCGGTCTGCACGATCATTTGCTCGCGCGCGGCGTAAACCTGTTGCAAGTGCGCGAACCCGGCGGCACGCAATTGGGGGAGTCGATTCGCTCGATCGTGCTCGATCCCGCACATCCGGCCATCAGCGCGGAGAGCGAATTGCTGCTGATGTTCGCGGCGCGTGCGCAGCTGGTGCGCGAACGCATCGCGCCGGCGCTGGAGGCAGGACAGTGGGTACTGTGCGATCGCTATGTGGATGCCAGCTATGCGTATCAAGGTGGCGGCCGCGGGCAGCCGATGGAACGCATCGTGGAACTGGAGCGTTGGGCATGCGCCGGTTTGAAGCCGGATTTGACGCTGCTGCTCGATCTGCCTGTTTCGACAGGGCGTGCACGCGCCGCGGGCCGTGGTGCGGCCGATCGCATCGAAACGGAAGCGGACGCGTTTTTCGAGCGCGTGCGCGATACGTATCGCGAGCGCGCGCAGTCGGAACCGGAGCGTTTCCGTGTTATCGACGCCAGTCAGTCCCCTGACAAGGTACTGAATGCCGCCGTGGCGGCGACCGAGCACTTGTTCGAGGCGGTGCGATGAGCCCCCCTTCCTGGCACACCGAACTTTGGGCGCGCCTGCAAGCGCGCCGTCATCGCGGTGCGTTGCCGCACGCGTTGTTGTTGTGCGGCCCGCAAGGATTGGGTAAGCGTGATTTTCTTCTGCGCTTCGTGCGCGGACTTCTGTGCCAGCATCCCCAGGAAGGCGATGCCTGCGGTACGTGCCGCAGCTGTTTGTTGCTCGACGCGGGCACGCATCCGGATTATGTGTCGCTGAGCTTCGGCTTGCGCAAAGACGGCGTGCAGCGCGCGGATATCGTGGTCGATCAAATTCGCGAGCTTTCCGCGCGTCTGGCGACCGCAAGCCAATTCGGCGGTTGGCAGATCGCCAGTATCGATCCCGCCGACGCCATGAACCACGCCGCGGCGAACGCATTGCTCAAAACATTGGAAGAGCCAGCCTCGCAAACCATGCTGATTCTGGTCGCCAACGCGCCATGGCGAATGCCCGCGACGATTCGCAGCCGTTGTCAACGCATCGATTTTCAATTGCCCAACCAGGACCAATCGCTGGCCTGGTTGAAAAGTATTGGCGTGCCGGATGCTCAGGCTGCACTGGATGCGGCAGGCGGCAATCCCGGTCTTGCGCGCAAGTGGTCGCAAGAGGGGGCGCTGGCGCAGCGTCAGGAAGTTCGCAAAGATCTCGCGGCGCTTGCGTCCGGTCGTGGCGATGCGATGACGATGAGCAAGCGCTGGCTCGACGATGCTCCTGAGCAGCGCCTGTGGTTTGCCGCGCAAGCGGTGGCCGATGAAATCCGCGCGCGAACCACGGCGCAATCCACGCCGCTTTCGAGCGCTCTCAGCGGTGAAGATCTGGCGATGTGGTACGACTCGGCCAATCGCGCGCGCGAGGCTCTGCGCGGCCCATTGCGCGGCGATCTGATGCTGTTGGAACTGCTAGGGCGCTGGCGTTGATGCGATCGTTGTCCGTCTCGGCGCAAACCCGCTTGCTGGTTGTCGCGCCGCATCCGGACGACGAAACCCTTGGTTGCGGGCTCTTGCTCCAGCAAGTGTTGGCGGCCGGCGGAGCGATTCGCGTCCTGTTGATGACGGACGGTGACAACAACCCTTGGCCGCAGCGTTACATGGAACGTCGTTTCATAGTCGACGCTGCCGCACGCAAACGTTGGGGCATTCGGCGACGCGACGAAGTGATGCGCGCTTTGGAGCGATTGGGTGTATCGGCATCCGTGCTGTATCCACTGGGCTGGCGGGATATGGAAGTAACCGATCGTCTCGTCGATGATTTTGCCAGCGCGATCGCTGCGATGCGCGACGCCGTGCAAGCGTTTCAACCCAACCTGATCTGTTGCCCTGACCTGCGAGACAGTCATCCCGATCATGGTGCGGCTCATGTGCTATGCCGCCTGACTCTGGCAGGCATGCATCCTTTGCCTGCGCTATGGGCCTATCCCGTGCACGGTGTGGCCGATGCATCGGCCTATCCGTTATCGATCGACCCCACGCCGGAGCAGCAGGAGCGCAAGTTGCAGGCGTTGGCCGAACATCGGACGCAAATGACCCTCAGCGGCAAGCGTATGCGGCGTTTGGCCGTGGGGGCCGAGCGCTACGTGTCCGTCGACGATGCGGCAGGCGAGGGATATTTGCCCTGGCGACCGTCCATGTTCTTGCGATACGCGCTGCGCGTGCTCGTCGCTACGCCTTCGGGGGTTCGCGACTGGCCATGGGAGGAGGCGCCCCTGGAAAGCCGCGAGGGCGGCTATCGGCTGCGCGGGACGAAGGAAGGTCCGGTTTTTGTGAAGCTCCATCTGGATTGGCCTTCACCCTGGATTTTTGACCATTGGGGCTGGCACGCCGTGTGAGGCGCCGCGCGCGCTTTGGCGAGCGCGCCTTTGCGTGAGCAGGGTGGGGTGGTTAGGATGTATGTCCATCATCCGCCGACAGCGTCGCACGACAGGAGCAGACATGAACCCGGTCGCCGCCCGCCAGGGCATTATCTCGCTGAAGTTCAAGGACACGGCGTCCCTCTATAACGCGTACATGCCGTTCCTCAAGCATGGTGGACTGTTCGCACCCACGGCGCAGCGTTACGCGCTGGGCGACGAGGTCGTTCTGCTGATCAGTTTGATCGACGAGAGCGAGC
>DATJMR010000005.1:0-27187 GCA_035508595.1 Dyella sp. | reverse complement strand
CTGCTGTTGCCAATATTTGCTGTAGCGGTTCATCCATACGGCGGCATCGAGCATGGGGCCGGCATCCAGGCTGCAACGGCTGATGCGCCCGGTGCGTTCCTGTTGGATGAGTCCGGTCCGCACCAATACCTGGATATGGCGCGACACGGCTTGCAGCGAAATATCGAATGCGGAGGCCAACTCGGAGACCAGCAGAGCCTGTCCGTCGAGTTGCTCCAGAATCTGTCGCCGTACCGGATCGGAGAGGGCGAAAAAGACCTGATCCAGGCGCGCTTGCGCCAAATCGGGGGCCTTGTCGGCTCCGTCCACCACATGCAAGGTTGGCTTGATATTCACCATGGAGCTTTAATATCAACACATGCGTTGATTGTCAAGCAATGTGTTGAGTAATTTTGGCCGAAGGCCGGCGCTGCCGATTCGCGCCGCCGAGAGCAAATATCCGGATCGTTGACCTAGTGCCGGAACGCCCTGGCGTTTTGGCGCATGCTTGAGCTGTTGCGGCACGTCTTTGTGCTCGGTCGGTTTTCGATGTGGCCAGCGATGGCGGCATAGGGGAGTCATAGTGGTGCGCAGCCTCGCGTCTAGGTTGGCTCTATGGGTGTTGTCGGGCGCAACGCTGGTATTCGTTGCGAGCGGGTTTTTGCTGTTTCGCATGGTGGGCGGCCAGATTTTGGAGCAGGCGCACAGGGAATCCGGCGCGCTGGCGATCGAAGGCAGCAGCCTGATCCAGGAGCGGCTGGACAAGATCACCGATACGGCGCGCGTGCTCGCCACTATCGTCGGGCCGCGTCCATTCGATGCCGAACCGCTCATTCACGATGCGATGGCCGGCGATGCGGACCTGGCCGGTTTGGCCGTGGCGTTTATTCCCGGCACGCCGCTCGCGCAGGCCGCAGGTCAGTCGCCCTTCGTGAGTCGAACCGGCGAGGGCGTGCTGGTGACGCGCGATCTTCTCAAAGATCCCGCACCTTACTGGAATGCACCTTGGTTTCAGAAAGGGCTTACTTGCCATCAGGGATGCTGGCAGCCGCCGTTTCTGTCGCGTTCGAGACATGAAAGGCTGGTCAGTTACTCGTCTTCCCTGTCGGTCGATGGAAACGTGGTGGGTGTGGTCAACGCGGATGTCACCCTGGATTGGCTGCAAGGCGTCCTGCTGGCGATGAAGGTGCCTGCAGGCATTCATGCGTTTGTCGTCGATCGCGAAGGCACCTATCTGGCCAACGACACCGTCGGATTGGTCGGTGGCAAGGCCCCATCGTCGTTGCTCGACGCGCTGAATGCGACGGGTGCCGCCGAAAAATGGTCGCAGATGACGCCGCTGAACCAACCGGACAGCAACGCATGGGTCTATGACGAGCCCATCAGAGGAACGGATTGGAAGTTGGGCCTGGTCGTGCCGGATGAGCAGATTTACGCCGGCGTGCGACGCGCTTTCCTTTACGTGTTCGCGCTCGGCGCGGTAACGCTTTTGTTGCTTGCCTTGCTCACCATGCTGACCATTCGGCAGCTTATCGCGCCATTGGGTGTGCTGGCCGAACGCGCGGAATCGGTCGCGCGCGGCGCCTTGGATTTCGCTTTGCCACCCTCGCGCAAGCGCGATGAAATAGGGCGGCTTACCGGTGCATTCGACAAGATGCGGCAAGAATTGGCGGCGCATCTTGTCGAGCTGACGCGTATCGCACGCGAGCAGCAGCGCCTTGCAAGCGAGCTGGACATCGCCCAGCAGATTCAAACGGCATTGCTGCCGGGTCCGCATTATCTCGATGCGCGCTGCCAAAACTTCGAGCTGTTTGCGGCGCTAAGGCCGGCCAGAACGGTGGGCGGCGATCTTTACAGCTATTTCATGCTGCCCGGTCAGCGGTTTTGCGTTCTTATCGGCGATGTTGCGGATAAAGGCATTCCCGCCGCGCTGTTTATGGCGCGCACCATTACGCTTGCCAAGGCCATGGCATCCCGGGCTCAATCGCCGCAGCACTTGCTTCAATTGCTCAATCAGGAGTTGTGCAGGAACAACGACAATTGCATGTTCGTCACGTTGCTATGCGGCTTTTTGGACACCGCTAGCGGCAGCGTGACCATTGCCAGTGCGGGGCACGATCCGCCGGTGATCTGGGGCGAGGATGCGCCAAGACTGTTGCAGCTAACCTCTGGTCCAGCGCTAGGATTGGACGACGAAGCGTCGTACCCTGTTTTTCGCCTGCGTATGAAGCCCGGCGATACGCTGTTGATGTACACGGACGGCGTGACGGAAGCCGTCAACGATGTCTTGGGGTTGTATGGCAGCGAGAGGATACTCGCCAAGATCGAGGAGTTTCGTCGGTCGGGCGACGCCGATCCGGTGAAATTTCTCGGCGATGATGTCGAGGCATATTCGGCACTATTGGGTCAGGCCGACGACATCGCGCTGCTTGCCTTGCGCTGGAATCACGTTGGGCTGGAAAAGGGTGCCTCGATGCTCGACATAGTTTTTCCCGCAGTCGTGGATCGCGTATTTGAAGCGCTTGAACGCAGCGACGAGACGTTGGCGCAGGCGCACGTGCGCGACGACGTGCGAACCGATGTGCGCCTGGTGCTCGAGGAGCTCATGATCAACATGGTTCAGCACGGAGGCGGCCATGAGAGCGACGGCATGATCGGGCTTCGCCTTACCGTCGTCCAAGGCGACGTTTTAGCAGAGCTCAATCACAACGGGGCGCCCTTCGATCCGCTGCAGTTTGCCTCGCCGAATCTCACCGGCGACATTGCGGACAAAGAACGGGAGGGCGGGCTTGGCATTCATCTCGTGCGGGCGATGGCCAGCGAATTGAGCTACACGCGCGACGAATACGGCAATCATCTTCAACTTCGCTTCGCTTGCTCAGGCATGCAGGGAGACGACCATGGGCTTTGATCTGCGCATCGAATCGTTGCGGCCGGAGAAATCCACGCTTCATCTGCAAGGCCGGCTGGATGCACTGACATTCGTCGAATTCGACAAGAAAGCCGAAAGCGTGCTGGCGCAAATGGCCCAACGAGGCACCGTGGTGCTGGATCTGTCCGCGCTCGACTACATCAGCAGCGCCGGCTTGAGAAGCATCGCCAAAATCAGGAAGGTCATGCGCGCCCGAGAAGGGCAAACGCTGATTTTGAATCCGCAAGTGCAAGTGCGCAAAGTGTTCGATATCGTAAAGGCCACGCCGCTCAAAGAAATATTTGCGAACGAGCAAGAGCTCGACGACTACCTGGCGCGTATTCAGCAACGCGCCTTGAGCGAAGACGACGACGGCAACTGACGTGGCCGTGCCGTCGTTCCAGATGAGGTTTGCATGACGAAGAAAACGGCTTCTTGCGTTTGCGGTCAGCTCCGCATCGACGTGCAGGGTGAGACATTGGGCGCCGGCGTTTGCCACTGCCTGGCCTGCCAGCAGCGCACGGGCAGCGTGTTCGCGGCATTGGCGGGATACGCGGCCCCTTTTACCGTGCATGGCGCCGCTACGGACTATGTGCGCACCGGTGATCAGGGAACGGCATTTCGTTTCCGGTTTTGCCCCGTCTGCGGCAGCACGGTATTCCACACGGTGGAAGGAAACGACGCATTCGTGATGGTGGCGGTGGGTGCTTTCGCCGATCCGGATTTTCCTGCGCCGCAGGATTCGGTGTACGAATGCCGCCGACATGCTTGGGTGCAGTTGCCGGCTGGGGTCGTGCGTTACGAGAAAGATCCTCCCGAATAAGCCGCTTGGCGATCACCCTGCGCTTGGGTCGCCACGGCGGTTGCCAACCTTGAGAAGAACGCGGCCGATGGCCGCCAAGCAGGTGTTGTGGCCCGGCCATGAGCGGTTACTCTTGTAGGGTTCGCGAGCCATTTCGCCCTGATCGAGGCCCCGCCCAGGTTTATGAAACGTATCAAGAGAAATGTCAGGACTGCCGCCCTGTTGATGGGGTTGGCTTTTGCGGCGGCGGGTTTGCAGGTTCGCGCGGCCGCTCAACCGCAAGTCTGGGTGGCAACATGGGGCACGGCGCAGCAGATCCCCGAGCCGCAAAACGCATTGCCGGCGAACGACCTTCACGACGCCACGGTGCGGCAGATTTTTCATCTCTCGATCGCCGGCCAAACGTTGCGCGTGAAGGTATCCAATGCGTTCGGCAGCGCGCCGCTGCATTTCACGTCAGTGCATATCGCACGTCCGCTCGCCGCGGATTCGCCGGCCATCGATCCCGCAAGCGATCGGGTGTTGAGCTTTGCCGGCGCTCCTGATGTCGTCGTGCCGGCAGGCGCGGAGTATCTGTCGGACCCCATCGATTATCCGGTGGGTGCGTTGTCAAACCTTGCCGTGACGTTTCATCTCGATGAGGCTCCGCAGGTCGAGACCGGTCACCCTGGGTCGCGCGCAACCACGTACGTGGTGCACGGGGACGATGTTGCCGCTGCCACGTTCAAGGCCGCGGAAAAGGTGGAACACTGGTATCAGGTGACCGAGGTCGACGTGCAGGGCGCGCACGACGCGGGATCGATCGTCGCACTCGGCGATTCGATCACCGACGGACACGCATCGACGCCCAACGGCAACGATCGTTGGACGGACGTACTGGCACAGCGGCTGCAGCAATCGCCGACAACCCGCATGATCGGCGTCGTCAACAAAGGCATTGGCGGAAACCACCTATTGACCGACGGCCTGGGGCCGAACGCGCTGGCGCGTTTGGATCGCGATGTGCTTGCGCCATCTGGGGTGCATTGGCTGATCGTGCTTGAAGGCGTGAACGATCTCGGCGGTTTGACCATCGATGGTGAGGTACCCGCGGCGAAGCATGCCGATCTCGTGCACAGAATTACCGCTGCGTATCAACAGATCATCGATCGCGCGCATGCGCGCGGCCTGCAAGTGATCGGCGGAACGATCACGCCGTTTGTCGGATCGGACTACTACCATCCCGGCGCGTTGACCGAATCGGACCGGCAAACGATCAATGCGTGGATTCGCAAGCCGGGGCATTTCGATGCGGTGATCGACTTCGATGCCGTGGTGCGCGATCCGCATCAGCCGGATCGGCTCTTGCCCGCCTACGATTGCGGCGATCATTTGCATCCTTCGCCCAAAGGATATCGGGCCATGGGCGAGGCGATTGCCCTTTCGCTGTTTAAGCGGTAGCGCCTGCGACAAGCAACCACGGATTTCAGAAAGCGGCCCGGTTTTGCGGGTTGAAACTTTCAGGTGGTCCAAGGTAACTGGGGCGCAGTGCGCCGCGACTCACAACGAGGCGTTCGATTACCACGGCCGGGTCGATCGCCCAGATCTTCAGCGTGTGCCAGCCGGGCTTGGACACGTCGAGTGGCACGGTGACGCGTCGGACGCCGTCGGTGACCGCTTTGGCCCAGTCATCCTTGGTGTTGTGCGCCAACGCGTCCACGGTCGCACGCGGGCCATCGTCCATCGATACCGCAAAGCGCAGGCCGCGCCCCGGCACGAAATTCAGCGTGGGTGCCAACGTGACTTGCAACGGCAATGCGCCTGAATCGTAGAGATACATCCGATACTGCAATGACGCATTTGAATGGGGTTCGCTGGCCGCGGTGACGGGAAACACGGTCATCGCCGACTGGGTGGGGCCGTAGTCGGGCAATGTTTCCCAGTGCATCGCGTCTTGATCGGCACCGTCGGCCGTGCGTGCCGAGGTATGGGCGGCTTCCATGGCGACATAGCCGTCGCTTTCCACAAAGCCGGTGGCATCGTTGCGAGTCACCGGCAGCCGCTGCGCATGGAGTGTGTATTGCATCGGTTTATCCGCCTGCGATGTCACGGTTACCACGCCATCGGCGCTGTCCAAACCGGAGGGCAACTTGCTCCAGTCCACGCGCAGTGCGATCGATCGTTCGGCTGCGCCGACCGTACCCTCTGTTTGCGATGGCACCAGCCATGCCGCATTCGTGGCGATCTTGTATTTCACGGGCGTCAGGCCGCGATCGAACAAGGTCAAGGTTCGCATGCGGTTGGAGACAGAATCGATCGCACCCAGCGACATCCGCGCCTTTTCAACGGGTGTCGCGTCTTCAGCACTAATGCCCAGCGAACCTTGCTGAGGCACCTGAATCCGACGCACCGTTGGCATGACGTTGACCGGTGGATCGCGCCACGACGTATAGCCGATATGCGTCTGATCCATCATGTGATGCCACTTGCCGCCCAGCAGCGTGTTGTAGGCCTTGCTCAGTGCGGCGTCTTTCGCAAACAGCGCGCGGACTTGATCGGCTTCCTGGTTTGCGCGCGGGTTGCCCGCTTGCACGTCCGCGGCGTTGCGTCCGGCGGCGATATACATCTCGGTCAAGTTTGCGCAGGCATCCACGGGATATTGAATCAGTTCGAAGTAGGCGGCGCGTTCGTTTTGCGGCAATTCCGTGGCCAGTTTATCGACGCGCTGCGCCAGGCCTTGCCACTGCGCCTGGACGCGATCGGCTTCGTGATAGTTCGTGAGACTGAAGGTGCCTGGGTCGATCAGTTCCGGTTTCCGCCGGCCGTTGTATTGGGTATAGGCCTCCATGGCCGCGGCAATTTCGGCGGCGTGTTCGGGGCCGAATTCGCGGGTTGCCCACAACGTGGTGAATTCATCGAGATGGTCTTTGTCCCAGCGCTGCGGCGTGCGCGCGTAGTCCAGGAAAAATTCGATCGGAAATTCCATCGGCTTCCCGTCGCCGACATTGACGACCCATAATCGGTCTGCGCCGTATGCGAGTGCCAGATGCATCTGCTCCTGCACCTTCGTGATCGGGTAGGTGTTCAGCCATTTGTACGATCGCGGCGCACCCACATAGTCGAAGTGATAGTAGATGCCGGCGCCGCCGGAGCGCTTGCGTTCTTCGGCCGTCGGCAGGCGGCGCAGATTGCCCCAATTGTCGTCCGACCAGAGCAGCGTTACGTCGTCGGGTACGCGCATGCCTTTTTCATAGTAACCCTGCACCTCTTTGTAGAGCGCCCATACCTGCGGAATCTTGGTGAGATCCGGATCGATTGTTTGCTTCAGGATCTCGCGTTGATCGGCAACGATGCGTTCTAGCAGCTGCGTGTTGGCCGACGCGGACATCGGCGTATCGCCTTCGCCGCGCATGCCCAGCGTTACGACCTGTTCGTAGTGCTTGTCGCGATCCATGCCTTTGCGCCAGAAGTCGTCGATCTCTTTGGCGTTGGTGGCGTAATCCCAGGCGCCGTGATGCCCGGTGGTCCATTCTTTTTCCGCCCGCATCATCGGTTCCTCGTGCGAGGTGCCCATCACGATGCCGTATTCGTCCGCCAGTTTTGGGTTCAGCGGATCGTCGGTGGCAAAGGCGTTGTTCCACATGGCAGGCCATAGGAAATTGGCTTTCAGGCGCAGCAGCAGCTCGAACACTTTGGTGTAGAACTGATGATTCATGCCGCCGAATTTTTCTTGTGTCCAGCCGGAGAGTGCCGGGGCTTCGTCATTGAAAAAGATGCCGCGATACTTCACGGCAGGCACCGGCTGCACGTATCGTCCCGGCATGACGTAAAGCGCCTTTTGATGCGGCACGCGTACATCGGCCCACCAGTACCACGGCGATACGCCGATTTGCTCGGAGAGATCGTAGATACCGTAGATGGTGCCGCGCTTGTCCGCGCCCGCGATCACCAGCGCGCGCTGGATGCCGGGAAATGGGTGTTCGACCACAGTTGTAACGGCCGATTCCCACCGGCCGGCGATGTCGTGCACATCCAGTTTGTGCTGCTGCACCAGCTCGTCGATCAGCGGGCTCTTGCCGATCGTTCCGATGAGCACCACTTCACCGCTGGCAACATGCGCATTTTTCATAACCGGCGCCTCGTGTCCGGTTACGCGTTCGATGTCCTGGCTCAAATCTCCGACGGCTCTTATCACGCCAGGCCAATCCGCATCGCTTACCAACAGCGGCGTCGCCACGCCATGCTGTTCGAGCGCGAAACTGCCGGGGGTTGGCGACGAGCTTACATACTTGGGTTCTCCCAGTGCTAACGCGCTTTTAGGTTGGAACATGATCGAGAGGAGGATAAGAACAGCACATAGAGGTCGGCGGCCAGACATATGCAGCTGACTGTTCACCTGGTAAGTCATTCTCATCGTGACGCTCCCAATAAGCCGTCCATGCTACACGCGCAAGCCAACCGTATGCTTTAATTTTCCCTGCGTCGGTCGAATAACGAGATGGCTTTACTCGCGCACTCGGTTGTCGCGCCTGGCGTCCATAACGAGAAAAGAGGCTGAAAATGGGTGCGATTTCAACAATGCTCGACCGCGCCCACCTCATGGTTGGGATAAAAGTCGGATTTTTCGTGCGCCTTTGGTTGGCGGTATTAGTGACTTGCTCGATGACTGGACCCGTTGCGGCACAGGTCGGATCGGGACCGACCGCTGTCGCGTTGCCACCATCGCTACCGGTGCCGCTGGACCGATCCTTCCGGGGCGCCATCGAGTTGATCGTCAACGCCTCCGATACCGATCATCAAATCTTTTCGGTCCATGAAACGATCCCTGTTCAAAAGCCAGGCGACACGGTACTGCTTTATCCGGAATGGGAAACCGCAAGCCATGCGCCGACGGCGGGTGTCGCGGAGCTGGCCGGTTTGATGGTGCATGTGGATGGCGCGCGGTTGGAGTGGACGCGCGATGCCGTCGATATGCATGCGTTCCACATCGATGTGCCCAAGGGTGCCAGCACCATCGCGGTGGATTTCCAATTTCTAGCGCCAGCCAAAAGCAATCTGTTGCGGCCTGACATGGTCGACGTGCCTTGGCAGCGCGTACTGCTTTATCCAGCCGGCTGGTACGTGCGCGACATCCCGGTGGCGACCACGCTTGTACTTCCGCACGGACTGACGGCGTTTACGTCATTGACGTTTCAACGCGCAAACGCGGACACCCTCCATTTTCAGCCGGTAACGCTTGAGCAATTGGTCGATGCGCCGGTTTATGCGGGTCGATACACGCGCCAGATCCTGCTCGACCAGCGCGATGGCAAGCCGGTGGAACTGGATGCATTGGCCGATGCGCAGGGCGATTTGGCCATCACCGACGCGCAGATCGAGCGCATGAAGGCGCTCGTCGATCAAAGCTTGAAGGTATTCGGTGCAGCGCCCTATCGCCATTACGACGCCATCGTCACGCTGAGCGATGTCATATCGCCCGACGGCGGTGGCGGCGGCATCGAGCACTTGGAGGAAGGGGAGAATAATCTTCCCGCCACCTATTTCACCAGCTCGGCACAACAGCTCAACAATCTCGATTTGATCGCGCACGAATTTGTCCACGCATGGAACGGCCGTTGGCGCCAACCTGCCGACTTGTGGTCGCCCAATTTCAATCAGCCGGTCAGGGGATCGCTGCTGTGGGTATACGAAGGTCAAACCGAATTCTGGGGGCGTGTGTTGGCCGCCCGTGCGGGCCTTCGCGACCCGCAGCAGACTTTGGACAAACTTGCGCTGGATGCCGCCACCGTCGCCAATCGCGACGGGCGGAGCTGGAAAAATCTTGAGGACAGCACCAACGACGCAATCTACATGGCCGGCCACCATGTCGCGTGGCGCGATTGGCAGCGTCGCGAAGATTATTATCCCGAAGGCGTTTTGCTCTGGCTGGATGTCGATGCGCGATTGCGTGAATTGACCCACGGCAAACGCGGCTTGGACGACTTCGCACGGCTTTTTTTCGACGTCAAAGAAAATCGTACGCGCACCTATACCTTTCAGGATGTCTGCGATGCCTTGAACAAGATCGCCGCCGACGATTGGGCGGCGTTTCTCGAGACTCATCTTCGCAGTCACGATGCCAAGGACGCGATCGCCGGGTTGGCGCGCGCAGGTTGGACGCTGACGTATAGCGACACTCCCACGGAAACTTTCCTTCAGGACGAGGAGGAAGCCGGCGCCATCAACCTCGATGATTCAATCGGCATGCAGGTTGATGCAAAGGGAAAGGTTCAAGCGGTTCAATGGAACGGGCCGGCGTTTCGAGCCGGGTTGTCACCGGGCGCGCGCGTGATCGAGGTGAACGGTCAGGTCTTTTCGGATCGCGTCATGCTGAGCGCGGTGCAATCGAGCGTATCGAAACCGCTGACGATGCGCGTGGATATCAATGGGAACGAGCGCGTCGTCACCCTCGATTATCGAGATGGGCTTCGTTATCCCCATCTCCAGCGCATCGCCGGCACGCCGGACAGGCTCTCCGCCTTGCTCAAGCCCGTTTCTGCTCGTCCGGTGAATTAGTGTTGCGCGAACTCGGCGTTCCCCCGAGTGCCGAGTTCGAGGTAGCTGCCAGGAGACCATCGAATGCGCAGTGGTTCGCCCGCATCGGCTATCGATTCGGCACTTACATCACGTCCGGTGCCGTAATTGATTTGGATCTGCGGCACATTGGGAACGCCGACCACGGCGACGATGCGACTTCCCGGCATCAATCGTCGGGACGTTACTGTCTGGCTCTGGAAGTGGAGGGCATACGGCTTGCCAGGCGTCAGGAGCTGGCGATGCGTGCGATCCTGCATGTAGCTGACACGTCCAAGATAAGACGCGAGGTCGAGATAGCGGCCGTCGGATGTCAGTTCGTAGAAATTGACGAAGAGATCGAAATCTCGCTTGTTGGTAATGACCTGGCATTGACCTTGAAATAAGCCGTCGATTTCCAGCGATGTTTTAAGTGGAGGCGTCTCGAACACGAGCGCATTGCGGGTATCGGGCACGCCGGGACGCGCTTGGAAATCCGCATCGCTGCGATCGGCGAAGTTGACGGTCAGTTCGGGAATGGGCGAGGTGTCCGCTGTATCGCTGAGCAGCAGCAGCTTGGCTTGGTGGTGCCCGGTGAGATAAAAACGCTCCCGCTTTTCGGCCATCGCGGCGAGCGTCGGCACATGCCGCCATGTATTGGCGCCCATCACTTCGAAATTGACGCGATCGCTTAGAAGTTGCGGCCATGGCGCTCCACGAAAAACGTGGTCGAACCATTGCAACCGCAGATCTTGAAGGTCGATCAAGGCGGCCTTGTCGACGTCGTAGCCGTCCACTTTCGCCAATACGCCGGTCTGCATAGCCACGTGGTGATACGGGCCTATCACCATGCGATCGTCGGCGGCGGGGCGGTATTTGAGGTGTTGTTCGAAATAATAGAGCGCGCCGACCATGCCGCCGTCGTAATAGCCGGTCTCGACGAATACGGGAATATCGATGTTGGCGAATTCGCCGCCGAACGGGATCAAGCGTTGCCAGTAGGCATCGTAAGCGGGATGTTGCAGCCACGTATCGAAGATGGGATTGGGCTTGCCATCGATCTTGTCCAGATCGTGATAGGGCCTGCCACTTGCGTACCATTTTCGTTCGAGCGCGTCCCAGTGCGATCGATCATCGTAGACGCTGTCGTCCAATGCCTTGGTGTCGGTGGTGTAAAAGGGCCAATAGTAAATAAAGTTTTGAAACACGTTGCCTTGCATCGGTGTATCGATGCCCGGTGCGTTAGTGGCGTTGGTGGCAATCGCCTTCAACGCGGCGGGATGGTGTTTTGCGGCGGCCCATTGCGTGAATCCGTTGTAGCTTCCGCTGAACATGCCGACGCGGCCGTCGCTCCATGGCTGGCGTGCCAGCCAATCGATCACGGTTGCCGCATCGGCGCCATCGTGCACGTAGGGAACGACAGGGCCTGGGCTGCGGCCTTTGCCGCGCGTATACGCGACAACGCCCGCGTAGCCATGGGCCGCCATCGTGATGGCATCGCTTATGCTCCAGTCGTCTTTGGCGTAGATCGTGAAATTGAGCAGTGCGGTAAGCTTTTTCGCGCCCGCGGAGCGTGGTCGCACCACCATCGCGGCGATCTGCGCGCCGTCCGGTGTGGAAATCAACACTTGATCGTCGATCACATACCTGAGGGCCGCATCGGTTTTCAACAACGGCGTCGACGCCGGCATGAGGTACGACAAGGCGACGTAAGCTTCGTGCGCCCCAATCAGATCGGCCGCGGCAGGGCAGCGTTCCAGCGGCATGCCCGCGCACGTTTTCTGCAACGTCGCTTGTTCGGCGCCAAGACGATCCAGATCTGCGGCATACCAGGGCAAGATGCGGGCCGCCTGGCTGTCGGGCAGCGATCCATAAAGTTCGGAAAAGGCGCGTGCGAGCGCGGCGGCGGGTTCGTTGCCGGCCGCCTCGTAGATTTTGGTCCGGGTGTAGATACGCCACGGCGTCACATTGGGAACGAGTCGCGGCTCGGTCGCACGGTAGACGTTCTCCAAGCGGTCCAGCGTTGCTTGTGCATCCGTGAAGCGCTCGGCGGCGAGCTGAAGATAGAACAGCGTTTTGAGTTCGCTCGCGGTTTGCGCGGATGTGTGCGAGGCGATCAGTGTGGCTGCGACGTGCGAATACGCGGGGTCGCCGGGCGGTGATGTCGGTTTTTCCGTAGCGGCCGTCGTGAACAGGCCCATGGCCAGCAAGGCCGACATAGCAACAGCGTGCATACGATCGTTTCCCTCTGAATCGCTCGTGTGGATGGCGCGTATCGAGCCGAGGCCGGCTCGGACGGGGCGATGATCCCGAGAGAAACGGGAGAAAGGACAAAAAATCGGCGAATGAACCGTTTCGGTCGGCGAGTGAACGCGGCAATCGGTCAGATAACGCGGTCGCGCAACAGCTTGGCGCCGGCGCGGCTGGCCGCAATGGTCTGGCCGGTTTCCATATGCAGCAGCAGGCGGCCGCCGCCGGCCGGTTCCGCCCGTGCGATGCGATGCACGTTCACGATCCAGGAGCGATGTGCGCGAACGTATTTGGCCGGATCCAGCGATTTGCTGAATTCCGTCAGCGTCACGCGGACGAGGTGCTTGCCGGAAAGCGTGCGGACTTCCGCATAGTCGTCCGCGCCGCCGATGCTTACGATGGTGTCCATGTCCAGCGGCCGGAGTTCTTCACCGATCCGGACGAAATAGCGCGAGAGCGCGGCATCGGCTCGCGCGGCGGGGTCGTTCTGCGCTGCCTCGGCAGGAGGCGAGGGGAGCAAGACATCGCCCTGATCGCGCTCGGCCAACGGCGCGGCATCGCCATCGGCCGCTTCACGCGCGGGCGCGGTGGATACAAAGCGAGATGCGGAAATCAGTTCGTGTTGACCCTGCAAATAAGAGATGGTGGCGATCAGCGCGTAGGTGGTGACGTTCTCCAGCGACTGCCAAACCGTTCCGCCGTCCGAGAAAGGTTTCACCAGGAACCCGCTCGACCCTCCGGCGTTGAACAAAAAGCCCAGCAGAACGATCAACAGGCCGTACGACAGCGCCGCAAACGCCGCGCACAGCACGACGTGGGAGGCCAGTTGGATCATGGCGGGCTTGCCGATGAGCTTGCGCAGAATGATTCGACGCACAAGCGCCCCGAAGATCACCACGGGCACCGTATTGGCCAAACCTCCCAGCAGGCTTCCGCGAAGATCGCCGTGCAGCGCGAGCCGAAGCGTTATCGAATACGCCGCGAAGATCCCGATGACCACCAAAAGATCAAAAGTCCCGCGTTTCATCCGCTCCTCTGCATATATGTGCGACCTGAAGGAGAAGGGTGCAGGGTTATCGGGCCGGCATCAAGACCAACCATCGCGCGCGGTGTCGTTGGATCTTGCCGGCACGATCCACTGAGGTCGTGCCGGCAAGCCGAACACATGTTCGATCCGTGCGGCTAAGCGCCGCTGCGCATACGTCATCTGGCACTGCCAATCATGCAGGCTGCCACAGCTCGATCGGATTTCCCTCGGGATCGTGCAGACGCGCGAAGCTTCCGATCTTGGGGTAGGTTTCCGGATCTTTGACCTCGATGCCCGCTCCGCGCAGCTGTGCCACCATCTTGTCGATGTTGTGCACGCGAAAATTCACCATCCACATCTTGTTGGGATCGCCGAAATAGCTGCTCTTTTCCGAGAAAGGCGTGAACGCGGTCGGCCCGGCCTCTTGCTGCCAAACCGTTTGGCCTTCGCTGGTCGGCGTAAGTGCGATTCCCAAGTGTTGCAAGTACCAGTGGCCCAGTGCTTCAGGGTCACGAGCCCGGAAGAACAACCCTCCGATTCCGGCGACTTTTTCCATTTCCGTTTCTCCTGATGGATGGTTTGCGCCTGCCTTCGCAGGCGGAACAGGACGTGCCGTCTGCGTGGGGTTTTGCGCGGCCTTGGTGGATTTACTCCACGGCAAAATGAAACCGGCCCCGAAAGCGTACGACAAGATTTGAAGTAGCTGACGCCGTTGAACGCTCATTTCATTCTCCTCCCGAGACGTTGCGCGAGCTTATCTGCGATATCCGCGGGAATGAAGTTCACAACGGGAAAGAACGCGGGCGGCACCGCGACGAGGCGCCTCAAGCCACCACGCCAAATGCCGATAGCCCTTGTACACCCAACTGGCACAAAAAGGGTCGGAGAACCGTATGAAGCAGCGCGTGTGTGGACATTGCAAAACCCCGCTTCAGCGAGGGGCGGCCGTATGCGCCGGCTGTCAAGGATCCGTCATCTACGGCGCTACGCGCAGGGAAATCGAAACCGCCTTTGTAAGCGGGGGCGCGATCGGTGCGCTTGTCGCGGCCTTTGTGTGGATTGGAACGCGAGGGCTTTCGTCGCATGCGATGGTCGCGGCAACCGTCGGCGCAATGACGATGGGAGTGGCTTTTGTGCTGCGGGAGAAGCGGTTGCATGCCAGGCATGTGAGAACGTTTCGGCACGCGCGATGGTCGGGCACGAATGCGCTGCGCCTGTTTCCGTCGGATTCCATTCGTCTGAAGTGATCAGCCGGCGTTGCGCGCATCGTTACACGCCAGATAGAGCTGACGATACGCTTCAACCAGCTGGCCGAGACCGAACGCGCGGTTGCGGCCGCTAGGGTTGGGCAAAATCCAAACGCGCGCGCCTTGCATACGTGTCGGCTGCAATCCCCAGGTCGCATCTCGTTGCGACGAAAGCCCGCAGTACGCCGCTTTGCCCAGAAAAGCGACATAGCTCGGTGCGAAGCATGCGAGCTTCCGCTCGAATTCGGCTGCGGCCGAGGCAAATTCGCGTGGCGAAAGTTGATCCGCGCGCGCTGTCGGTCGCTTCACGACCGACGTTAATCCGTATCCGTATCGAAGTATCGCGCGATCCTCCCGGGGCGACATTTCCATTGGCGTAAAACCCGCCAAATGTATCGCGCGCCAGAAGCGATTATTTCCGCCAGCGAAATGATGTCCCGTTGCGGCCGCCTTCATGCCGGGATTGATCCCGCAGAAAAGCACATCAAGACCTTCGGCGATGATGTCGGGGAGCCCCTCTGTCATGGCATGCCTTTGCGCTGATCGATCAGGGGCAAATCACCTTCACCGCCTTCTGCGCGAACTTCCTCAGCTCGGTTCGCGGCGTGCCCGAGCGAGCGCGAACGGCCATCGTATGCATCGTGGCGGACGCGAGCTGCGCGAGGGTTTTGAGATCGGCGTCTTCTTTCAGTTCGCCGGCGGCGCGTGCAAGTTTGAAGCGCGCCTCGAAATGCGCATCGAGCGCATGAAAACCCTTGGCGACAATCGTTCGGATCTCCGGATCGGCGGGCGCCTCGGTAATGGCCGTGCCGACCACGAAACATCCAAGCACCTGATCGTTGCCTGAGAAATAGATCGATAGCGCGGCGTCGTAAACCCGCATCAAGGCCTCGCCCAAGGTGCCGCCGCCCGCGAACGCTTCGCGCAGCGTCGCAAACTTGCGCCCCCAGTAGGCGCTGAGCGCCTTCACGTAGATGTCGTGCTTGTCGCCGAAGGCCGCGCTAAGGCTGGGCCGGTTCATGCCGGTCGCCGCGGAAATGTCGTCCAGGGACGTACCTGAATAGCCCGTCTTCCAGAACGCCTCCGCAGCCGCCCGCAGCGCGGTTTCCGGGTCATAGGCGCGCGGCCGTCCACGGGGCCTTTTTTCGGTCTTGTCTTTTTTTGTACCAATTTGCATAAAAATACTTGACCCCGAGTTGTCTCGGTGCCTATTATTGTTCAAGGTGGTACAAAATTCAACATTCGTACGACCCGAGCGTAATAAAGCACTGCTCGTCACGGCAAAGCCTTTCAACGTACTTGGCGGCAAGGCTAACGATGGTCTCAAGCAGCGGATGGCGTACCGCGGGGAACCATGAACGTCCGGTCGCAGACCGGGCCCTGAAAAGAGAATGCAGACATGCGTGCTTCAAGCGATCTTCGTCAAGCGAAAATTCCCCTCGTCAATGGTGCAGGGGCCATGCCGATAGTCGGCTTCGGCTCGTTGATCCCCGATCTTGTTGCCGCCAGGCAGGCCATCAAGGTTGCGTTGGAGATAGGGTTCCGGCATTTCGACAGCGCAGAGCTCTACCGCACCGAAGGCGCGGTGGGCGAAGCGGTGAAAGAGGCCTTGGACGCCGGAAGGGTAAAGCGTGAGGAGTTGTTCCTCACCACCAAGCTATGGAACAACAATCACCGCCCCGATCGCGTCGCGCTTGCTTTCGAGGCAAGCCTGCGGCGTCTTCAGGTTGACTACCTCGATTGCTATTTGATGCATACGCCCTTCGCATTCAAGCCGGGCGATGAATTGTTTCCGGCCAACGATCGTGGAGAGCTGATCTACGACACGGAAGTGACATTGATCGAGACGTGGCAGGCCATGGAACGTCTTGTCGATGAAGGCAGGTGCCGATCCATCGGACTGTCCGATATCACGCTGGCGAAGCTGAAAGAAATTGTCGCGGTGGCGCGCATCAAACCTGCGGTGGTTCAGGTCGAGTGCCATCCGTATCTGCCCGAATGGGAGTTGCTCGACTTCTGCAAGCAACACGGCATCGTGCTCCTTGCTTTCGCGCCGCTGGGTCACGGCATGAAACCGAAAATAACAGATGACCCGGTGATCGCATCCATCGCACAGCGTGTCGGCAAGACCCCGGCGCAAGTGGCGCTGGCTTGGGCCGCGCAGCGCGGAACGGCCTTCCTGACCACGTCGACCAATCCTGACCATATCAAGGAAAACTTCAACGTTTCCCTGTTGCCCGACAGCGCCATGCAGGAGATGCAAGATCGCGTCACAACCATTATCCGATTGAACCCGGTGATGGAAACCGGCGTGCCGGGATTTGTTCCCAGATCCGTGTGAATCGAGTGGGTTCGGCATAGGCGTGATGGAACAGGCATGTTTGTTTCGCCGCTGCCGGTAACCGAATCCCGATACGCATATCCAGAGGACCTAATGCAGACCAGGCGCCACGTAGTGCTCATTGGTGCGACATAGCCGGAGAAACTCCATGTACGCAAACTTCAACACACGCCTCGCAAGGGGCGTTAAGGCAAGTCGTGTCGCGATGGCCATCATGCCGCTCGCTCTTTTCTTGGCAGGGTGCAGCGGAACGCTGCAAACGCGCTCGGCCACGCCGCACGATACGTTTTTTCGCTGGAAACCGCAGATGGAGACGCTACCGATCGAAGTGCACGGCGGCATAGAGCGGCTTGGTCCCGACGACATAGCCAGGCAAATTCCCCATGGAACGACAGCCCTTCAATACGCACGAGCCGCCGATGGCCAGGGAAAACTGGCAACCATTCCGCGCATTGTTCTCTATGTCGATTCAGAACAAGGATTGGTGAGCGAAACGTATTGCGATACGTCCCAAGCCGTGCAGTCAGTCACGACAGATGGTGTCGAAAGCCACGTGGTGGCGGCGCTTTGCGATGGTCCACGCCTCATCGACTCGACAACGCGAGACGTCCGCAACGCCAGCATTCAAAGCGACGGCATGGCATCGATCGTAAAGTCGATGAAGCGTCGCCTTCTTTACGGATTGAGCGCGGGCGATCACGTCGTTCCAGCCGAGTACGGCAATGGCTGAAGGTCTCTGTTCGAAGTCGCTATACCGACAGTTACGGACTAACTAACCTCGAATCTCGTCGCGCGTTGCGGCCAGCTCCTGCGTTACCCAATCGATAAAGGCACGCACGCGCGGCGAAAGCTGCCGGCTGTGCGGATAAAGCAGCGATACCGGCGTGGGCGAGGGTGGAGAGTCGGGAAGGATCGGCACCAGGGTTCCCTTGGCCAGATCCGCGCGGACGTGATAGCGAGGCACCTGGATCAATCCCAATCCAAGCTTGGCCGCGGCGACGTAGGTTTCCGCGCTGGTCACGGTTACCTTTGAGGGCAGCGTGAGGTTTCGCAGCGTATCGTTGACGGTGAATTCCAGCGGCAATGCCATGCCGCTGGCCGATGATACGAAGCCGATGCTGAGATGCCCGGTGAGATCGTCGATGCTTTGAGGGTTGCCGTGACGCGCGACATAGGCGGGGCTGGCGCAGGTCACTTCTTCCAGCAGCGCAACGCGTCGTCCGATCATCGCGCTGTCTTGCAGATCGCCGACGCGTAGTACGCAATCGACGCCTTCGCGTATCAGATCGACCAGGCGGTCGCCTTCGCCGATATGCAGCTGAAGGTCTGGATATCGCGCGAGAAAATCGGGCAGCGCCGGCAACAGGAAGTGGCGCGCCAGCGTGCCATGCACATCGACGCGCAGCAGGCCGCGTGGTTTGGCGTCGCTGAATGCGGCCTCGGCATCTTCGACGTCGCCCAGAATCGCGGTGCATCGGCGGTAATACGCTTCGCCGTCCAGCGTGGCCTTTACATAGCGGGTGGTTCGTTGCAGCAGTCGCACACCCAGCCGTTTTTCCAGATCCTGGATGACTTGGGTGGCGGTCGAACGAGGCCATCCCAGATCCTGCGCGGCCAGCGTGAAGCTCTGCCGCTCGACGATCCGGGTAAATAGCTGCATCACGTCCAGGCGGTCCATATCGGCCTCATTGTTTGTGTATGTGGAATTATATAACCATATTAAGCATCATTATTTATCCGTATTGAAAGCCTAGAGTGCTCTCCAAGCCGGCACGGGGCCGGTATCGGGAGAACACTCATGAACAAGTCAACTCAGAAAGTCGCCCTGGTCACCGGTGCTTCGCGCGGTATTGGTGCGGCGATCGCGCAGCGCCTGGCGAGCGACGGTTTCACTGTTATCGTCAATTACACGGAAAGCGCTGCACCGGCCGAAGCCTTGGTGCGCACGATCGAACAGGCCGGCGGCCACGCCCTGGCGGCAAAGGCCGACGTGAGCGATGCCGCGGAAGTCCGTCGGCTTTTCGATGCGGCCGAGACAGCGTTTGGTGGTGTCGATGTGTTGGTCAACAACGCCGGCATCATGAACCTTGCCAGCATCGCCGACACCGACGATGCCTCGTTCGATCGCCAGCTCGCCGTCAATTTGAAAGGCACGTTCAACACGCTGCGCGAAGCCGCAACGCGCCTGCGCTCCGGTGGGCGCATCGTCAATTTTTCTTCGAGCGTGGTTGCGCTGTTGCAACCCACTTACGCGGTGTATGCGGCCACCAAGGCCGGCGTCGAAGCGATGACGAGCGTGTTTGCCAAGGAGTTGCGCGGGCGCGACATCACCGTCAACGCGGTGGCACCGGGCCCGACCGCGACGGATTTGTTCCTCAAGGGCAAGCCGCAGGAAGTGATCGACCGTCTCACGAAACTCGCTCCGCTCGAACGGTTGGGAGAACCCGGCGATATCGCCAACACGGTTGCGTTTCTGGCGGGTCCGGACGGCGCTTGGATCAACGGTCAGGTGCTGCGCGCCAACGGCGGAATCATCTGATCGCGCGCGGATATCAGCGCACAGCCAAACAACTTTTTCCAACTTTTCATGCAAGGAGATCCAGTCATGAAACAAGTTATCGTCATTACCGGTGCATCCAGTGGCTTCGGCGCGCTTGCCGCACGCGCGCTCGCCCATGCCGGCCATACCGTCTATGCGAGCATGCGCGAAACCACGGGGCGCAATGCGCCGCAAGTGGCCGCCGTGCAGCACTATGCCGCCGAGCATGGCGTCGACCTGCGTACGGTCGAGTTGGATGTCGCTTCGGAGGCATCTTGCGAGGCGGGCATCAAAGAGATCATCGCCGCACACGGGCGTTTGGATGTCGTCATTCACAACGCCGGGCATATGTCGTTCGGCCCTGCCGAGGCGTTTACGCCGGAGCAATTCGCGCAGCTTTACGACGTGAATGTATTGAGCACGCAACGCGTGAATCGCGCAGCGCTTCCGCAGTTGCGCAAGCAAGGTCGCGGACTGGTGATCTGGGTTTCCAGCAGCAGTGCGCGCGGCGGCACGCCGCCGTATCTTTCGCCGTACTTTGCCGCCAAGGCCGCGATGGATTCGCTGGCCGTAAGCTATGCCAGCGAACTGTCGCGTTGGGGTATCGAAACGTCGATCATCGTGCCGGGAGCGTTTACCAAGGGCACCAACCATTTCGCGCATTCGGGTTCGCCCGCCGATAAAGCCCGCGCTGCCGAATACGATCAAGGGCCGTATGCCGGTCTTCCGGAGCAAAGTCTCAAAGGCCTCGCCTCGCTCGAGCCGGCCGACGCCGATGTAAGCGCCGTCGCGGACGCGATCGTGCGGGTGGTGGATACGCCTTTCGGCAAGCGTCCATTTCGCACGCATATCGATCCGTCGCAAGACGGTTGCGAGATCGTCAACGGCGTTGCCGACCGCGTTCGTAGCGAGCTGTTTCGCTGTATCGGGCTGGATGATTTGCTTCATCCCAGAGAACTCGCCGAACCGGCACGCTGAAAATCACTACGATTCGCGGCAGAACGAGACGGCATGGTATGCATGCCGTCTCGTTTGTCGTTTGCAGCGAACGCTTCCGCCTCCTGATAGATCACGGCTGGATCATCGTCATCGCTTAACTGCATTTGGCGTCGACGCGACATTTCTAAGCCTTGGCCTGACTGCGACAATTTGACACTACGCGTGGCGGAAGCCGTGCGCGTCGATGCGGCGTTCCATGGCATGCCATATGGCAAAGTAGGTTTGGCGCAAGCGTCCAAATGCGCTTGGCGATAGCGCAAAAGCTTGCGGCACCTCGAGGCGCGAGATAGGTGGCACTGCGCAGGCTTGTAGATCGATAGTCATTGTCCGTATAGGGGGTGGGGGCACTATCATCGAGTTCGGGGCAGATTGGCGATCCTCGTCAGCCAACATCTATCGGAAGCTTTAGACCATGGGCGGCTCAAGCAATCACGGTGGCAGGCGATGATCGTGCGCCGCGCCAGGGGCTCTGTTGTAGCGGCGCAATCCGTGCGGATCTGCTTTGCATTCGCTGCACTGTCCATGGCAGGTTGCGCGGTCGGTCCGGATTTCAAGAAGCCTGCGGCGCCGGCCGTTTCCCGTTATACGTCCGCGCCGCTCAGCACCACGCAAGCCACGCCCGGGGTCGCTGGGGGCGACGCGCAACGCTTTGTGATGGGCGGCGACGTAAGCCGCGACTGGTGGACGTTGTTTCATTCCCCCGCGCTGAATGGCTTGATCGACGAATCGCTGAAGAACAATGCCGATCTCAAGGCCGCGCAAGCGGCCTTGACGGTGGCGCACGAGAACGTGCTGGCGCAGCGTGGCGCCTATTACCCGAACCTCTCCGCGGACTTCTCCGCGACACGACAAAGCCAGTCCGGCACGCTCTCACCAACGCCGAACAACAACGCTTTTTTGTACAACCTGTTTACGCCGCAGCTCAGCGTGTCCTACGTACCCGATGTGTTCGGTTTGAACCGGCGCACGATGGAATCGTTGCGGGCGCAGGAAGACTCAGTGCGCTTCCAGATGATCGCCACGCACATCACGCTGAGCACCAATGTCGTGGTCGCGGCGGTGCAGGAAGGTTCGTTGCAGGCGCAGGTCGACGCGACGCGTGAGCTGATCGACATCAATACGAACATGGTGAAGATCCTGCAGCGACAAACCGACAAAGGTTACGCAAGCGGGCTCGATCTGGCGGCGCAGAAATCGCAGTTGGCGCAAACGGTCGCGACGCTGCCGCCGCTGCTGAAGCAACTTGCGCAACAACGCGATGCGCTTGCGGTGCTGGTGGGGCGTTTTCCGAGCGATGCGCCCACCGAAAAGTTCGACCTGGCGCAGCTGCAATTGCCGCAAGATTTGCCGGTGAGCCTGCCATCCGCATTGGTCGAGCAGCGGCCGGACGTGCTTCAGGCGCAGGCGAACATGCACGCGGCGAGCGCGCAAATCGGTGTGGCCATCGCCAATCGCTTGCCCAATATCACGCTGAGTGCGAATGTCGGCAGCACCGCGCTGGCGATGAACCAGGTGTTCCATTCCGGCACCGGTTTCTGGGGTATCGGCGCCGACATCGCTGCGCCGATTTTCCAGGGCGGCACGTTGTTGCATCAGGAGCGTGCCGCAAAGGCCGCCTATGTGGAAGCGGCCCAGCAGTACCGCAGTACGGTGCTCACGGCCTTTCAGAGTGTGGCCGATACGCTGACGGCGCTCGACCAGGACGCGGCGGCATTGAAAGCCGCCGCATCGGCCAGTGACGCGGCCAAGGTGACGCTGGATCTGTCCGAGCGACAGTGGAAAGGCGGCTACGCCAGCTATTTGTCGCTGCTCGGCGCGGAGCAGGCGTACCAGCAGGCACGGATCAATCTGATCGTGGCGCAGGCAAATCGATTCGCGGATACCGCAGCGCTATTTCAGGCGCTCGGTGGTGGTTGGTGGCATCGTTCGGCATTGAATCAGGATCAAGATGAACATTAATTCCATGCCCGGCCCGATAGGCGCGCCGAGTCGTCCGCGGGCCTCTTGCCGATGGGCGACCGTCGTTGTCACGCTGCTGGTTTGTGCGCTGTGCGCGGGTTGCTCATCCGGCAACAACGACAACGCGCAAGCGGCCTCGACGACGCCGGTCAATGTCACGCTGACGCCCACGCAGCGGCAGCACATCAAGTTGTACTCCGTTGCGGTTGAACCGTTTGATCGCATCATCGATACGACGGGCGTCGTGGATTTCGACAACGATCAGGCCACCAGCGTGCTGGCGCCGATTTCAGGCCCCGTTTCGCGCCTGGTGGTTTCTCCGGGCGACAAGGTGAAGCAGGGCGATCCGCTCGCCTACGTGGATTCTCCCGATTTCGCCGCGGCGGTAGGCGCCTATCGCAAAGCGCTGGTGACGGCGCACACGGCGCGCCGCCTCGCCGACCTCGACAAGGATTTGCTGCAGCACCAGGGCGTTGCGCAGAAGGAAGCCGATCAGGCCGAAACCGATGCCGTCAGCGCCGAAGCCGATGCGTACGCCGCGCGGCAAGCGCTGGTCTCGCTGAACGTCGATGCGCAAACCATCAAGGATATCGAGCAAGGACGACCCATCGCACGCATCCCGGGCGTGATCCGTTCGCCCATCGCCGGCACCGTGGTCGAGAAGCTGATCTCGCCGGGACAATTGCTGCAGGCGGGAACCACTGCCTGCTTTACCGTGGCCGACCTGTCGCGCGTGTGGGTCATGGCGCAGATTTCCGATTCCGATCTTTCGTCCGTGAATGCGGGCGAGAGTGTGGATGTGCTCACCAGCACGGATGCCGAGCCAATCAAGGGCAGGGTGGACAATGTCGCCGATCTGGTGAATCCGGACACGCGCATGGTCGCGGCGCGCGTGCTCGTCAACAATACGCACGGTCTGCTGCGCAAACAGATGTATGTGAGTGTGCGCATTCACTCGTTGCACCCCGAAAGCGGCATGCTGGTGCCGGTGTCCTCGATCCTGCGCGACGACGAAAACCTGCCTTTCGTCTACGTAGCGCAGGCCGATGGCAGCTTTGCGCGTCGCAGTGTCACGCAAGGCTACCGCGTGGGCGACAAGTTCCAGATTCCCAGCGGCTTGCACGGGGGCGATCAAGTGGTTGTCGACGGCGGCATCTTTGTGCAGTTCATGCAAAACCAATGAGCGCGACCTTGCCCCCCAACGAGACGCCGTCGCGCACGGCGTCGCTCATGAACCGGATCGTCAGCGCATCGCTGGGACAGTCGTTCCTGGTCATCCTGTTGACGCTGGTATTGACGGGTTCCGGTGTGCATTCGCTGAAGCGCTTGCCGGTCGATGCTTATCCGGATCTGTCGCCGCCGATCGTCGAGATCATTACGCAATGGCCCGGCCATGCGGCGGAAGAAGTCGAACGCCTGATCACCGTGCCGGTCGAGCTGGGGATGAACGGCATCCCGAAAACAGCGATAACACGGTCCATTTCGCTGTATGGCTTGTCCGACGTCATCATTACCTACGATACCGGCACGGACAATTACTTCGCACGTCAGGAAGTATTCAACCGGTTGGGCGACATCACCTTGCCAAGCGGGGTGACGCCTTCGGTATCGCCCATGTCCGCGCCGTCCGGCCTCATTTATCGCTACGTGTTGCAAAGCACGGATCGCTCGCCGATGGATCTGAAGACGCTGGAAGCGTGGACGATCGAGCCGCAGTACAAATCCGTGCCTGGCGTCGCCGACGATTCGGGTTTTGGCGGCGGAACCATGCAATACCAGGTGCTGCTGGACCAGGCGAAACTCGCCTCGGTCGGCTTGACCGCGCCGCAAGTGGAAGCATCGCTGACGGCCAACAACGCCAACTCCGGCGGCGGCTTCTATTCGCAGGGCGGGCAGTTCTATTACGTGCGCGGCATGGGCCGCATGCAGACGCTGGAAGACATCGGCAATGTGGTAGTGGCCGTACACGACGGCGTACCCGTGCTGGTGAAAGATGTCGGCCGGGTCACGATCGGCATCGCCCCGCGGTTGGGCGAATTCGGCTACGAAAAGCAAGACGATGCCGTCGAAGGCGTGATTTTGCTGCGCACGGGCGAGAAAACGCAGGATGTGCTTAAGCGCGTCGAGGCAAAAACCAAGGAACTCAACGATCAAATACTGCCGAAGGACGTAAAGGTCGTACCGTTCTACGATCGCTCCGATCTGGTTGCGCTGACCACCAAGACCGTCGAAAACAACTTGCTGCGCGGCATGTTGTTGGTGGTGGTGATTCTGATTTTCTTTCTCTACGATTTTCGCGCGGGCTTGATTGTCGCGGTGACCATTCCGCTCGCGCTGCTGTTCGCGTTCATTTGCCTGGATGTGCAGAAAGCCTCGGCGAATTTGCTGTCGATCGGCGCCATCGACTTCGGGATATTGGTCGACGGTGCCGTGGTGATGGTGGAAAACATTTTCCGCCAGATTGCCGAACGCAAAGGCACGCCCCTCAATGTCAAGGAAATCATCCGCGAGGCGGCGGCGGAGGTAGATCGTCCGTTGTTCTACGCCGTGGCGGTGATCGTGGTCAGTTTCTTGCCCATCTACGTGTTGTCGGGTGCATCGGGCACGCTGTTCAAGCCGATGGCCGACACCATGATCTTTGCCTTGGTCGGTTCGCTGATCGTGACGCTTACCTTGCTGCCGGTGCTATGCGCTTGGTTTATGCGCAAAGGTGTGACCGAGCGGCGCAATCGTCTTTTTGAGGCGATCAAATCGATTTACATCAAGGGCCTCGATGCGTGCCTCAGGCGCCCATGGGCGACCACGCTGGCGTCGGCGATATTGCTTGGCGCCTCGTTGCTGTTGATACCGCGTATCGGCGCGGAGTTCATGCCGCATCTGGACGAAGGGGCGCTTTGGGTGCGCGCCACCATGCCGTATACGATCTCGTTCGACGAGTCGGCAAAGATCACGCCGAAGATCCGTGACATTCTGCGCTCGTTTCCCGAAGTCACGACGGTTGCTTCGGAATTGGGCCGCCCCGACGACGGTACCGACTCCACCGGATTCTTCAACGTCGAGTTCTACGTTGGCCTGAAACCGTATTCGGAATGGACGGGCAAATACCGCACCAAGGCCGCGCTCACCGAAGCGATCAACCAAAAGCTGCAGGCATTTCCCGGCATCATGTTCAACTACACGCAGCCAGCCGAGGATGCCGTGGATGAAGCGGAGACGGGGCTGAAAAGCGCGCTTGCGGTAAAGGTATTCGGCTCCGACCTCAATACCCTGCAGGAGAAAGGCAAGGCGATCAGAAAAGTATTGGAACAAGTGCGCGGCATTACCGATGTCACGCTGGTGCAGGAGCTTGGCCAGCCCAGCCTTACGATCAAGATCAACCGCGCCGCCATCGCGCGTTACGGCGTAAACGTCGCCGACATCAACGCGTTGATCCAGACGGCGATCGGCGGTGATGTCGCCACCGAAGTGGTGCAGCAGGAAAAGCAATTCGATCTTGTCGTGCGGCTCGAACAGTCATACCGCGACAACCCTGAGGAAATAGGCAACATCCTCGTCGCCACGCCGGGCGGCCAGCAGATTCCGCTTAAGGAATTCGCCGATATCAAAGTAAGCAACGGCGCGTCGTTTATCTATCGCGAAAACAATTCGCGCTACATCGGCGTCCAGTTTTCGGTGGAAGGTCGCGATCTTGCCGGCGCTGTCGGCGACGCCATGCAGCAGGTCAACAAAAAGGTCGCTCTGCCGCAGGGCTATCGCCTGGACTGGGGCGGCGAATACACCGCATCGCGCGGGCAGTTGAACGTGATTGTGCCGTTGACGTTGGCGTTGATCTTTCTGCTTTTGTTTACGCTCTATAGCAACTTCAAATTTCCCTTCATTACAGTGCTGGGCGTACTGCTATCGGCGCCGGTGGGAGGGATCATCGCGCTATGGATAACCGGCACGCCGTTCTCCGTATCATCCGGCATCGGTTTTCTTGCGCTGTTCGGCGTCTCCGTGCAGACCGCCGTGGTCTACATCTCCTACGTCAACGAATTGCGCCGCGCGGGTGTCGATGTGACGGATGCGATTCGCCAAGGCGCCATTCTGCGGCTACGCCCGATCATGATGACCGCCCTGGTCGCGGCTCTCGGCTTGCTCCCCGCCGCACTCGCCACCGGCGTGGGCACCGACACGCAACGCCCCTTTGCGCTGGTGATCGTGAGCGGTTTGTTTACGCGTCTGCTGATCAGTATTTTCCTGATGCCGGCGCTGTATGCGTTGGTGGCCAGGGCGGGCGACAGGTTGGAGGTTTGAGGTCAGAAAAAGTGCGAGCGTTCCGGGCGTACTTCATTATTGCCACATCCAGCTCTGCTTACTCATCACGTTCTCTTTGCCTAATCGATCCAACGCATCGCCAATCAGCGAGCTGATCTCCAGAAAGTAGTAACTCATATCGGAGCGGCTGATCGTAAGCATCGCCTTGCCGTTCGCGTTGTCTTCCTCGCCACGAGCAATTCGCGCTATCAGCGTCAGCATGGCCTGGATGCTTTTGAGTTCGCGATAGCCTTCTTCGGACAAAAGATAAAGCTGCGGGCCAGATGGGCCGCTTTGCATGTCTTC
>DATJMR010000004.1:0-17172 GCA_035508595.1 Dyella sp. | reverse complement strand
CGCCCTGTCCAACGGCAAGCTTGTAATGCATGCGTGACCACGAGGGCTCGCTTCGAGTCGAAAGCGAGTACTTCGATTCAGCACTAAGCGGTCCGCCACGGTGCAAAGCGCTTCTGCTCCGCGGCGGCGGGTCGCGGGCGACACGCGCCCGGCATCCCATCGCTGGATGCCGGACTATCGCAGAGGTGTTTAACCTCGCCGCGACGCCCCGCCCATCACTGCCGGTCCACCGACATTGAAGGCGGCGCATCCTGTGGATCGGCGCCCCAGGATTTGTTGGGTTCGGGTCCCATCGTGAGCACCAGCGTCGCACCGCCGGCGATATCGGCGTGGCCGATCCAGGGCTTGGTCCACGGTTTGCCGTTGAGCGTGGCGGACTGGATATACATGTTCCGCGCTGAGTTGTTGCGCGCGACGATCTCGAACGTCTTACCGTTACCCAGGTGCAGGCGGACGCGGTCGAAGATCGGGCTGCCAAGAATGTAGTCGGGGCTGGAAGGATCGACCGGATAGAAACCCATGGCGCTAAGCACATACCAGGACGACGTCGAGCCTTGATCGTCCATGCCGGGGTAGGCGTAACCGCTGGCGTCGCTGCCGTATAGATCGGCAAGAATGCGGCGCGTCAGCGCTTGCGTCTTCCAGGGTTCGCCGCTCCATGCGTAGAGATACGCCGCTTGCTGATCCGGCTGATTGCCTTGCACATATTCGCCGATCATGCCGGTGCAATCGCGGCAGATGCCCTTGGCGGTGTAAGGCATGGAGAAGAATGCATCCAGCTTGGCATTGAACGCGCCGCGCCCGCCGAGGAGTTGCATCAACCCTTGTACATCGTGCGGCACTAGCCACAGCGTGGACCAGCCCGAAGCTTCTTTCATCATGAAGTTGTAGTACGGCTCGCCCGGATCGAATGGCGAAATCCACTGGCCGTTTTCGGTGCGGCCGCGGAAGAAGCCCACGGATGGATCGAACACGTTGCGGTAATTCGCAGCGCGATGCAGAAACATCGCGGCGTCATCCGTCTTGCCGAGCCGGCGCGCGATATCCGCCAGCGCGTGATCGTCCCAGGCGTATTCGAGGGTGGTGGCGACGCCAGCCTTGCCGCCCGCATAGGGCGGGCTGGGATTTCCAGGCGGAACGATGTCGGAGATCCAGCCGTTCTTGATGTATTCGGCCAGGTAACCACGCGGCCCGTTGGGGTCGGTCGCGTTCTTGCGCAGGTAAGTGTAGACGGCGGCGTAATCGAACGGGATGCCGCGTTGCCACGCGCCGTCGTAGAGGAGCACGGCATGATCGCCGTGGAACGAGGTATCCATGTAACCGCGTACGCGTGCGCGATCCAGCTCCGAGCGCATGATGTCCTGCACGACATCCGGCTCGATCAGCATCAGCAAGGCGATCTGGTTTCGGCCGGTATCCCAGAACGGCACCGGCCCGTAGTGGTCGTACGCCGCGACTTGCACGTTGCCGTTTGCATCGGTGAAGCGAGTGCCTTTGCGCGCGAGCAGTCGCGGGCTGGCGAAGGAATGATAGAGCGTGGAGTAGAACAGCATGCGCTGCTTCGGCGTGCCGCCTTCGACTTCCACGCGTCCGAACAGCTTCGCCCAGGCTGCGCGCGCCTGCGCGCGCACGCGGTCGAAATCCCCATTCGCGCCGTCGGCGTGCAGCCGTTGTTCGGCTTCATCGGCACTGTGGCCGTGGGCGACTTTCACCAGCACTTGCTCGCCGGCCTGCGTATCGAAGGTGACGTAGGCGCCGGCGTAGCTGCCGGACACGGTGCGCCGTCCGGCCTGCACGTTCTCATCACCGAAGCCTTGATGCTTGTCGTCGTGGTTCGCGTGGAACGTGCCGAAGCTGGCGAACGGCCGCGAGAACTCGGCGACAAACCAGGCACCGTCGGAGTCGCGCTCTGCGCGCGTGCCCGCGGCGACACCACGAATGGTGTGATCGTCGATAACCTCTATGTCGCCGCCGGCGCGGCGCAAGTTGATCACCACGTTCGAGCGATGACTCGCCGGAAAGGTAAAGCGCATCAGGCTGGTCCACTGCGTCGCCGTCAGCTCGACGCGCGTATGGAAGGTGTCGAGGTCGACCGCGTAGTAACCGGGCGATGCTTTTTCGGTTTTTTTGTCGTAATACGACTGTGCGTAATCCGGTGGCATGGTCCAGTCGCCCACCACCGGCATGATCATCGGCGCGGCGCGCGCGCCGTACGTCGAACCGCCGCCGGTAAAACCGATCATCGTCGGACGTTGATAGTTGTACGACGAGGCAACGCCCGTGGGATAACTGAGATCGGCGTTGACGTTGACGGGCGCCGCCTCGGTCGTGCTTTGCGGCAGGCTTGCGCCCGGCGAAGTCATGCCCGTGTACAACGGCTCGCCCGGAGGCGGCGCATTGCCGATCAGTACCTGCCGGTCCAGCGACGCGGTGCCGACCAGCGGGTTGGCTTCATCGATAACGGACAGCGATGCGTTGCTGTTCTGTGCACGGCTTGCGCCGATGTTTCCCAACGCGAAGACCGCCAGCGCAACGGTCGCTGCGATGTGCCTGTTGCGACGCGATGAAGCACGACGGCGAAGGCGTGCAAGCGATGAATTCATGATGTTCTCCGGTACTGCGATAAAGGTGCGTTCGCCGCGGGGTCAGGCGAGCAACCCGACCCCGCTTGCCGTGTTTCAACCACCGTCTCCGAACTTATAGGTCACGCCAAGGTAATACTGACGTCCTGCGTATTCGAGCTGGTAGAGGCGATCGGTGGTATCGCTACCCAGATACTCGCGCGATGTGGAGCGCGTGAGATTGATGATCGACGCGGTCACCATAAAGTGTTTGGTGAACTCGTAGTCCCCGTTCAGATCGATCTGGTTGTAAGGCTGCATGTACATGGGAAGACCGGAGGAAAGCCCTTCCATGGTCCGGCCCGTCCAGTTGCTGGTGGCACGCAACAAGAGCCCGTTTTTCTCGTAGAACAGCGAAATGTTCGCCGCGTATTTGGCGCTGCCGATCAGTTCCGACTTTCCGACCTGCGTATCGCCCAGCGTCACGGCGGTTTCGTTGGTTTTGTTGAGCGTGTAGTTGGCGATGTAGCCAATGCCGATCGGGAAGGTGTGCTGCGTGTAGATCTCCACGCCGCGCGACGTACCCGAACGTCCGTTGGCGTTGGTGCTGTACGACATGAACGGTGTGGGTGTGCCGTTGACGTCGACGGTGGTGTTGTTGATGGTGACCGGCACCACGAAGTTCTTCACCGTCTTTTGGAACAGATCGACACCCACGACCGATTCGGGCGCGTAGTACCACTCGCCTGCCACGTCGAACTGTGTGGCCGTGAACGGCTTCAGATCGATGTTGGCGCCGCTGCCATACCAACCCGGCAAGGGCGCGCCGAACTGTTTGCGGTCGTTGTAGTACGCCTGGGTGTCGTTAGTGAGGCTGCCCAATTGCGCCAGGTCGGTGTAGTTGGCGCGCGCCATCGCTTGTGAGCCGGCGGCGCGCAGCACGATGTCGTGAGGGAGACTCCACGCGAAGTTGAAGCTGGGAAGCAGCTTGTTGTACCGCTTGCGCATGGAGGCATTCGTGAACGACTCCACCACGGCTTGTTCTTGCGGAAGATATTGGAAATCGCCCGGCGCGCACGGTCCACCGGCAATGTTCACGCCGGATGTCGGACAGATCAGGATGGCGCCCTGCGGCGAGTGGTAGTACACCGCGTTGTTGGTGGTGATCAGGTCGGCGACGCTGAGGTTTTGCTCCGTGCTCACAAAGCGTAAACCGACATTGCCGCGTACCGAGCCGGTGTCGATGTTCGCCTGCACGTAGGCCGCCGAGATCTGCTCGCCGATGGACGATCGATCTTCGGGGTGTGGATACACCACGCGGTCGTAGGTGTTGTTGAGGTAGTTGTAATACGCCGGGAAATTGATCGCCGGGAAGATGTTGTCGTTGTACGCAAGCGTGCGGCCGTTGAGCATGGTCGGCTCGAGGAAGTTTGCCGGCAAATTTCCGGCGTACGGATCGCAGGTCTGGAATTGTTCCGTGGTGCCGGGGCAATACCAACGAATCTCGTAGTTCTCTTGTTCAGCGTGATTGTCGCGATACTTCAGGCCGAACTGCAGCGATTGCATCCAGCTGGAATCGAACGCATACGTGAAATCGACCTGCGCAAAGTTCTGCGAGTTCTGGGTGTCGATGTAGTTGGAGCCGGTGGAACCGAGGTCGACCTGCCCCTCGCCCGCCAACATGTTTTGCAACGTATTGGGCGAAGCCGTGAGTGTCGGCGTGCCGTTCAACGTCCACTGGCTGACCTGACTGCCGTCCACCCACTGACCATTGACGAAGTTGCGCGGCTTGGCCGCCATGTTCAACTCCACCGATGGGCCGCCCGTTGCCCAGGTGCGCCCGACGTTGAACGTGGCGCTGAGGTTGCCGTCGCCGTCCCATTCGCCTTCGAGGTTGATGGTTTGCGAGAGCGCCTTTTCGATGGAGTAGTTGCCCGTTATCCACGGCGTCTGCGACGAACACACATCCACCGCTTGGCGTTGCGCGCCGGTCACGGGATTGGTCAACGAATTGCATCCCTGGCCCGGGTTAGGCAAGAGATAGCTGGCCCCCGTAACGATGGTGTGCGACGGATCGAACGTCAGTCCGTTGGCTTGCAGCAAGTTGCCCTGCTGATCCGCATAGCTGCCGGTGGGAAGGCCCCACTCGGGAATCTCCACCGTGTTCTCGATCTGGTCTTGCTGGCGCTGGAAGCGGAAGTAGTTGCCGGTCAGCAGAAAGCTTTTGGTGGGCTTGAACTGCATGGTGACCTGGGCGCCCTTGGTCTTCAGATCCAGATTGTTGGCGCTGGTGCTGAATTGCTGCGGCATCCAATAGCCGGAATAACTGTTGCCGGCTTGGTCGGTCACGCCGCCGCCGGGCCACAAGTTGATGTTGGGTTCCACGGAACTGCCGAACTGCTGACCGTGCACGTTCACCGGCGGCTGTGTGCACGTGGCAAAGTTGGTGCAGTTGTTGGACCACCAGTGCCAGTTCGATGCATTGGCGAGGTAATCGGTATCCTGCCGCTCCTGGTACGAACCGGCGATCAGTACACCGAAGGTCTGCGCTTTGTTGCGCCAGGACCACAAGGCCGATACCTGCGGTTTGACCTTGCTGCTGTTGTCTGAGCCTGCGCCATTGACGGAGATGAAACCGTCGTTGGCCGGCATTTCCAACGGGCGGCGCGTGTGCAGATCGACAACGCCGCCGATGCCGCCCTCGTCCAGACGCGCTTCAAGACTTTTGTAGAGCTTGATGTCGGAGAACATGTTGGCCGGCATCAACGTGTAGTTGAACGAGCGCGATAGCGAATCGGACGTATCGGCCGACGCCACGTAGTTGCCGTTCAATTCGGTCAATGTGAGCTCGGGCGCAAGGCCGCGGATGCTGACCGTTTTGCCCTCGCCGGCATCGCGGCTGATCACCACGCCAGGCACGTGTGCTAGCGCGTCGGCGATATTCTTGGCGGGAAACTGAGAGATGTTCTGCGCGTTGATGACTTCGACAATGGAATTGGAGTCGCGCTTTTCCTGCATGTTCTCGTCGATCGATTGGCGAAAACTCGTCACGACGATCGTCTGCAAGGTCGTGGGTTTGTTGGTGTCCCCGGCCTTTTTGTCGCCGTCCTTCTTGGTTTTTTTGCTGTCGGAATGGCTGTCGGACGCTTGCGCCGTGGACGGCGATGTCGCCGGGCTTGCAGAAGGCGCGGAGGTCTGTGCGGCAAAGGCAATCGTGGGTACGGCCATACAACCGCCAAATGACAAGATCGCCAAAGCAAGCGCGGCGTACAACGGGTTGCGTGTAGACACATGTGGCAAGTAGGTCATGTTTCCTGATTCCCTTAACGGTGCGCCCTGCTGAAGTCGGCGCGGTGATCCCCCTGTTTGATCAGGTTTCGCGAATACGCGATGGATGGTTGTGGATGGCCTCCTTCTCGAATTGGATCGATCCAAATTTTTTTGCAGCCAACGGGAACACGGCTCGTCAGCGACGGGGGCTTCAAGGCTCCGAGATGCGGTGCTGCGAACGCCTAGGTTTGGCGTCGCCAAAGCGGCACGTCGCCGCTTGCTCCGGTGTAGCCGGAGCCAGGCAAGTGGATGAGACTCAGGCTGCGAATGCGCGCATGGTTGCTTTGGCCACTATTGAGCGAAGCGACGCCGGCACGTTGGGCAAGCGTGCTTTCCAGACGCCACTTCAATCGGCCCCAACACAGAAGTTGCTGCCGTTGCGATCGCCTGTCGATGGATGAAACACATCGACGGAACGTGTTGCTCCCCGCCTTATCGTCGATACGAGAATCACGGCGGCAACGCCCCGAGTGGTTGGCAACAGTCCCAAAGAACGCAAGTGTGGCGCGCTGGCCTGTCAGGGCAGGGGTACGGATTTCCTGTTTCATGCGGCGGCTTCCCACTCCCTTCAATCGGTCTGGCGGGAAGTTGCAACACGGCGGGCACGCCTGATGCGCGCACCCACGGCCCCTCCCCACCCCAGTCCAAATCGTCCAGACCGTTCGCAGCCGCGAACCGACCTGAATCATGCTCGATTTGGATCGATCTAAGTCCCCCGTGGGTCAGATTAAGGCGCTGAAGACGCAAGGTGTCACGCTGCGGCGCAAAAACGAGCGCTCGACTGATAGGAATTCACGTCGGCTAGATCGTCGAAAGACGGATAGGCCCGTTTTATTAAGCGAAAACGGAATAAGTAGTACTTGAATCGAGGCGGTCGACATGTCGGCGCAGGCTCGAAAGAATCCGAACAAATTTGTGTTACGTTACCTTCGATGCCTTTTGCTTTGCTTCGTTTAATATCGATTACTTACATTTCGAGCGGGCGACGGTGAAGGGCTTGTGATCTCTCAGGATGCGCCTCGCCGACGTAGTGCGGAACGCAAAAACTCGATGCGCGCGGAGACCTATGACATGCGATTAGGACGACGGTTGTTCCTGAAAGGGGTTGGCGGGCTGGCCGCATTCGGCGTACTTCCCAAAGCCATGGCTCGCCCCAACGGCACGACGCCCCGGGCGCCGGAGCCATTTCCAACATCGTTTGTGTGGGGTGTCGCGACCGCGGCGTTTCAAGTGGAAGGCGCTGTGCATGCCGACAACCGCGGCGCGTCGATCTGGGATGTCTGGTCCCATCAACGCGGTCACGTGGTCGATGGAAGCAACGCCGATGTCGCCGACGACAGTTACGACCGATATCGGAACGACATTGCGCTCATGCGAGAACTTGGCGCTCAGGCTTATCGGTTTTCCATCGCCTGGCCGCGCATTTTTCCCGAGGGCACGGGAAAGCCCAATCAGAAAGGCGTGGACCACTATCGACGCCAAATCGATGCGCTGCATGCCGCAAGCATCGAACCTTATTGCACGCTTTATCACTGGGATTTGCCCGAGGCCCTTCAGCAACGCGGCGGTTGGCAGAATCGTGATACAGCCAAAGCGTTCGCCGATTACGCCGGCTATATCACGGGGCAGTTGTCAGGCAGCGTCAAACATTTCATCACGATGAATGAAATTCGCACGTTCATCGATGGTGGCTACGGTGGTACCCACTTTGCGCCTGGGCTGGGGTTGAAGGGACAGGCTCTGTCGCAAGCCAGGCACTACGCGTTGCTTGGCCATGGATTGGCCGTACAGGCGATCCGCGCGGCAACTCGCAAAGATACGCGTATCGGCTCTGCCGAAGGCATCGATGCGTGCATGCCCGCGCTAGATACCCCCGAGCATGTCGCTGCCGCGAAAAAAGCGGCGGTGGAAGAGAACGCCGGCTATCTCACTGCCATGCACACTGGACGCTACACCGAAACTTTCCTGCGCAATCTTGGCGCGGACGCACCCAGGTTCACACCGGAAGAGATGACCATTATCGCCAGCCCGACGGATTTTCAGGGGCTGAATATCTACACCGGCAACTATTACCTGGCGGCTGATAACGCGCAGGGTTATGAGGCGGTGCCGTTTCCTTCGTCCCATCCGCACATGCTCAGCGACTGGATCATGTTTACCCCGGAGGCACTTTATTGGGGGCCGAAGCTGATGAGCGAAGCCCTTGGACTGCGCGACATCTTGATCACCGAAAACGGCACGTCCAGCAGTGCTCGCCCCGATGCGACCGGCCGCGTGCTGGATGTGGACCGCGTGATGTTTTTGCGCACTTACCTTGCACAACTGCAACGCGCGGTGGCCGAAGGCGTGCCCGTGAACGGTTACTTCCTCTGGAGCCTGCTCGACAATTTCGAATGGTCTCGCGGCTACACCGAGCGCTTCGGCCTGTACGACGTGGACTATTCCACGCAGAAGCGCACGCCAAAACTCAGCGCTCAGTTCTATCGCGATTTCATTGCTCGGCATACGTCACAAGGGCGAGGCGCATGAACCGCTTTTCCGTGTGGATGCTTGCCCTGGTGCTATCGGTGGCCGTGATGTTCCCGCCGCGAACATTGCATGCTCAAACCTTGCACGTTGCGCCGAACGGGTCTTCGCAAAGCGATTGCAGCGTGAACGCGCCTTGTTCGTTGCAAGCCGCGCAAGCGCGAGTGCGCGAAACACCCAGCCATGTTGCAGACATCGTCGTTCAATTGGACGACGGCTTGTACCGACTGAGCGAGCCACTGCGTTTTGACGCGCAAGATAGTGGCGACCGTGGACATCCCATACGTTGGCAAGCCGCGCCGGGCGCAAAGCCCGTCATCGCTGGAAGCCGACTCGTCGACGGAAAGCGCGAAGGTGGCTTGTGGATTTTTCCACTGCGACCCGGCGACGAACTGTCCAGCATCTACGTAAACGGTCAGCGCCACTGGCCTGCCAGCACGGAGCCCTGCTCGCAATGCAAAGTCGATCAAAAAGGTGTTTTCAACGTGCCTGCATCGATTCGCCGGCTGCTGCGCGTGGGTTCCATGGCGCGGGTTCATGCTCGCTGGCGCGATTTCCGCTGCCGTGTGATTGCGCTTGGGCCCGATCGCGTCGATCTTGCGCAGCCGTGCTGGCACAACGCATCGCTCGACTCACGCAATGATTGGGCGGTTGCCAGTCCGTTCGGCAAATACTATGCGGGCATGGATGGGTTTCAAGGAATCGATGGGCTACCGTCAAAAGCGGGAACGTTTACCGTTGATGCGGATCGCCGCGTTCTGAGCTATCGGCCGACGCCGAGCGAATCGCGTGACGACCCGACGATTGAGATCCCTGTCGCCGAGGAGCTGTTGCGCGTGAACGGCACGCCGGAAAGGCCCGTGCACGATGTGTCCTTCAGTGGACTCACGTTTTCCTTTACGGGTTGGCGCGAACCCGAATCGAACGACGGATATGTGAGCCTGCAGGCAGGCTATTTGGTGACGGGCGAAGGCAGAACCTCGCTACCCGACAACGGCGAGGGCATGACCCGCATTCGGACCGCAGTTTCCGTACAACGAGGGCAACGTATCGTGTTCGACCACGATACCTTCGTGCATCTGGCAGCCGGCGGTTTGTCTGTCGCCGAGGGTTCCAGCGACGCGGTCATCCTCAATTCCCATTTTCAGGATCTCGGCGGCGGCGGCATTTTCGTTGGCGACACAAACGGCCATCCCGTCAATCCCGCAGACAAGACTTCCCATATTCGGATCGAAAACAATTGGATCGACCATGTCGCACTGGCTTATCGCGACAACGTGGCCATCATGGGTGGTTTCGTAAACGGCCTGGATATTGGGCACAACACGATTCACGACCTGCCGTACACGGGTATCTCAGTCGGCTGGGGATGGAACTTCGAGGGCGAAGAGCCCGTCGAGTCGGACATTCATATTGTCGGCAACCGTGTCGAAAACGTGATGTTGCAGCTGGCCGATGGCGGCGCCATTTACACGCAAGGCATGGCGAAGCCGGACACTTCGTACGTAACGGACAATGACATTGACATGCGCCGAAGTGGCAAAGGGAATGGCATTTACTTGGACGAGCACAGCAACTATTTCCTGGTGACGCATAACGTAGTGCTGGGATCGTGGGTCAGTGCCTGGGCATCGTGGAGCGGCCATTTGCGCATCACGGATAATTGGACCGACACGCCCGGAAAACCCGAAAACCTCGGCCCCACCAAAATATGGGCGCCAAACTTTACGCATTTGCAAACGCTTCCTTCGGCGGCACTCTCAGTCGTACGCGCGGCTGGTGCGAATGCCGCAAAACCGGCAACGCCAATGAGAGCGAGATGATCTTAATGTCCTCTCCGGGCTGTGGATTCAGTCAGCCGATGCAACACACTGAAGAATGCGCGAGCAGTGAGTGTTGCATGACCCGTTTAAGTCGCAGTCGGAAGCGGACACTTCTAATCCCAGCAAGCAACCCGGCGCCATGGTATCGAGGGGCGATACTCAGATAGATCTCTGGGCTCCATTACCTGAGTCCCTAGTCGCACTTTGATTCAAGTCATTTGGACACCAAAAAGTTTCTGTTTGGTCATACTTTGACGCGTATCGCGTATATAGGAAATTATGTCCGTCACGGCGTAGCACTGTATTCGACGCCTTACACAGATTGTAGGCTTCTTACTACATCCGCGACGCGCAATTCAGTTTATTTAGAACAAGCCCGTGGGCGCCACTACTTCAGAGACTGTCGCAGGCACTTCAAGTCGCCTCGCCAATAATTGATCGCATTCGCGGGTTCATGTTCAGATTCTTTCCACATAAAGGAGGCTGGAATGAGGATCATGGTCAAGCTTATGCAAGCTCTGACGGTTGCAACTTTCGTCACGACCCCATTCGTAATGGCGCAAGAAACCGGCAATTTCGACAGTTCGGGAAGCCCTAGTAATGGGCATGCACTCGTTGCTCTCTATCAAAAGCAGCAAGCGGCAATCGACTTATTTCATGCGCCCATTAAGTCTGATCGCGACCTGGCACAATTCCAAATGCAGCATCAGGCGGATTCCCCGTTACGCGCATTGTCACCGCTGAACCAGGCACTATTCCTAAATAGTCTCAAGTACAACGAAAAAGGGATTACTACTATTAGGTATGACGTGCTTGAAAGTCTCACACCGACGCAAGCCTACCAAATCCTCAGCCTATTCGGCATGCAGAGCCTTACGCCCAGCTTGAAGCTGAAAAGCGTATCTCCTCTCGATGAGCAAATCATGTCGATTACTCCAAGCCTATTACCGCTGAAGGACTATTATTGCGAGGGTAAGGGAACCTGTCGTCAAGGAGCTAACCAAGCTTGTTCGGACGGTTGCTGAGCAATGCGTCACACATATCAATGGAGACTAACGCAAATGAAAGTGACGACTTCACTACTGGCATCTCTGATTGTGCTTGGCGCCTCTTTTGCTGGTTTAGCAGCGAACTCCCCACGAGTAAGCGTTCCCGCTAGCCAAGATGCTGCAAGCGCTTTAATTGCAAAGGAGATGGGGACGAGAGCTAACATTGACCTTGCACTCGCACCCATCCAGTCTACATCCGCCCTTCAGTCGTATCTAATAGCGCATGACAGCTCATCTCCACTCAATGCACTTTCACCGTTGAAAGAAGCACTTTTCGTTCAATCGCTTCAATTCGATCACCGGGGCCTCGCAGCTTATAACTATGGCCCGCTGGCAGGGCTAAGTAGCGATGAAGTCTTCGAGATTCTCAGCCTCTTTGGAGCACAAAGCCAAACTGAGCAAGTGTTGGAGAAGACCGGGACGCATACACAAACCGAAAACTTGATAACTCCCAATCTCATACCCTTAAAAGGCTTTCGCTGCGGGGGCGCCCATACTTGTCTTTCAGATTCAACCGCTGCATGCACTGGTAACTGCTAAGAAGCAACAAGAGGGAGCGAATTATCGCTCTCTCTGCAATCGAACGCAGGAGGCTAAATGTTCAGCTGGCAACGAAACGTCGCAACTCTGTCTTTGTTCTTTTCATCGATAATTGCATGTCAATTGTCATCAGCGTCAACGCCGAGTCAGGAAAAGCTAACACCCGTTGAGCAGAGTTACATCAAGTTTGATCGCCTTGTAAGGGACAACTCCGGAAAGGCAGATGAGGCAAGGCAAGCTTCAGAGGTGTACCAAAGCGTTTTCTCCGTGTATCAATCTCCCTGGAAGCTGAGAAGCCTCACGCTGCGTGACGTACAGGCTGTATTTATGGCGGCGGATACGGTGGATTTCTATGACCCTTCCGATAGACATATCACCGACATGCGCCTTGACTATGCGGAGCTAAGCCGGCGCGGCGCGGCGACACTCGATCAAACATCTGCCTTTTATGGAGCGCTCTTCCAAGCCAGAAAATTTGAGGAGATGACTGCGTTCTACACTCAACACAAATCCGCACAACTCCCCAAGCCTCCTCTCTACTTTGCAAAGGCTGATGTCGGTCAGCGACACGTGGTGCTCGATGTATCATCCACTAGCAACACACTTACCGTAAGGGGAGACGATATTGATCACGGCAGCAAGATTCTCGTGATCAGTCACCCCCTGTGCCACTTTAGCCAGAATGCAATGCGTGCGATTGAAGCAAATGCAGAGTTGAGGCGTGTCTTCGATCAGAATTCGGTCTGGGTGTCTCCACCAGATAGAAACCTAGATTTGGGTCCTTTCCAGGAGTGGAAAAAGAACCATAGGGAAGCTCCCATTTCCATCGCTCTTAATCAAGCGAGCTGGCCTGAAGTCCAGATATGGCAGACGCCCACTTTTATTTTCCTTAGGGAAGGAAAGGTGGTAGGCGAAGTTATTGGCTGGCCCGTTGAAGGGAACGTCAAAGCACTTGATGAGGAGATCGCCAAGATCGGCCTTTGAAATATTTGGAATTTCATATTGCGATTAAAATTTTTAATCGTCCCAGGTCGTCCATATATGTAGAAATCCATCATTCGAACCTCCCAGAGGTTCTCATTGAGCATAGATACCAAGCGTATTCCGGCCGAAAATGCACACCTGTGCATTTTCGTTAGAACTACGCCGGGCTAGTGCAAGAACTAGCGCCACCAGAACACCGCCTGATTAGTTTTCACTACGTGATCTTTACTGGCGCCGGTAGTAGGCACGAGAATCGCCGCTTTCCACACTAACAGCCCGGACCTTTCCGTGGGCGTCGCGATGAAACTCAAGCTGCATGAGCGGCATGGACTCGGAATCCGGATCGACGAAGCGCGTCGGCGACAAGGCTTCTAACTGGTGCACGTTAACGTCGCCCGGCACTCGCATCGATGCCTTGCCGTGGGACATTGTGATCTGAAATGAATTGGCATCAAAGTCATCGGCAAGCCGGCCGCGCACATCCATAGGAACGCTGTCATCCAGGCGATACGTGCCCTGGTAGTCCGCATAGGAGGCATCCTTAGGATCGAGCGCAACCGCATGTAACACCGGATCGACACCCTGACCGATCATGTCGGACAACGCATGCCGGATTTCCAGGCGCAGACGGGCACCGTTGGGACTGTTGGTAAGGATCACGAAGCCGTCGCCTGTCTCCAGGTAACCCTCTATCCAGGCGCGGTAGTTGTCGTTGGAGCCGCTGTGGAAGAAGACCCGTCCGTTACCCGATCCCAGTAGCTCCGGTCCAAGCCCCTGGGGGCTGGGCGAGACGGCACTCATCATTTGCGTGGCAAGGGTGCGCGGCAGGAACCCGTTATGTCCCTGATAACTGTCGATCAGCATAGCGACCATGGCACCGAGCTCGTTCGCGCTCGTCCACAGCCCCGAAGCGGCCTGCTCGGGAAACGACTGCCAGCCGCGCGGCAACGCGATGAGCTTGCCTTGCTCATCGTGGGCCTTGGCGATATTGCCGCGTGAGGCAGACAGGGGACTCTCAAACGTGCTGCGCCGCATATGCAGCGGATCGAGCAGCCAGGTGCGGGCTGCCGTAGCAAAATCGGTGTGAGTTACGTCTTCGAGTAGCTGTTGCTCCACCTCGATGCCTCCACCGGAATAGGCGTAGCGCGAGCCTGGCGGGTAGATAAGTCGAACGGCATGGTGTTTCGCAGGCGGCAGGCCGTCCAACGTCTGCAGCAAAGTCGGCACCTGCTCCTGAGGCATGAAATCAGGAAAACCGCCCACGTTGAACCCGGAGGTATGCGACATCAGCATGCGCAGGGTTACGTCGGGATGGGGTGTGTCTTTGGTGGCTGGAACATGCCAACTCGTCAGATAGGTATCGACGTTGCGGTCGAGGTCCAGCTTGCCTGCCTGCACCATGCGCAGGATCATCACGGCCGTCGCCACCTTGCTGATCGAGCCGGCCGAAAACAGCGTATCGCCATCGACTTTGTCGTTCGTGCCGGCTTCCCGGAGCCCGTACCCTTTGACCTGCCACACCTTGCCATGACGCAGCACTGCAACGGCCACACCGGGGATGTGGTAATACGCCATCCGCTCGCGCAGCGACCAGTGCGGAACGGGCTGGCCGGCCTCCACGATAGCGGGGCGCAGGTTGTTCTCCCAAGAAGAGCTATCGTTAGCTACCTCAGCAGCCGAAGCAAGCGGAATCGAAAAAGCAACGAACGCAAGAACCACCAGTTGACCGAAAAAGCGAGGCGTCTGATGCGGCACAAACTTGATCAACATACGGCAATTCTCCAGTCATCCATGAACGCCGACGCAGCCTGCCGACAGGTAGCTACCTTAGGAGGAGGCAGATGCATCATCAGGTGAAAGCGGACGTCCATTCAATCGGCAAGGATCATCATTGGTTGATCTGGTCCAAATGCGCCTTGTCTTCTTCCAAGGTAGGAAGACCGATTGCTTTTCTTTGTGCCTCGGTGATCACGCCTGGTTCCGTGGGGTAAAGCTCCCACTTTCCCGTTGTTTTCGATCTCACGAATTGCGTTCCATACCATTGGGGTTTTCCGGCTTGTGTCATGACGCGATCCCACGCATCGGCGGCCAGAACCCTGGCGTCTCGGTTGTTTGCATCCATTCTCGATGCCACTGTGGCGAGAGCTAACGCCAATTGCGCATCCTGCATGGTGTCGCCGTGCTGAAAAATCAGCGCCGCGTCGAAGTAATCCTCGGCGGTGCGAATCCCGCCTGCGTTAAGCAGCTGCATCACCTGCTCGCGCCGGATAGCATCTCGCTTCCCCACGACGCTCCAATCGATTTTGTTTGGGCCCGTTTCCCGATCCGCCTGGTCAGCCGCGGCAACGCGCGCCAGCGCATGATCGGGAGACGATGCGGCGGCCACTTGGAACGTTTGGAGAAGAGCAACACCCAATACGGCTTTCAATACCGTTGACGCTTTCGCACAATCGAACGGATACATAGATGACTTTCCTGGTCTGAGGTTTCGGTTAGGTGTGCGTTGCGGACATTCTCCCAGTTCAGAGAACACCAGCCGCCTTTCCCACGCATTTGCAAATCTTCTCGCTTACTTCCCTATCGCGGCCCTTAGGGCCATCACATCTGCTTTTGACAAGTAGCGCTCAAGGGGTTGTGCCGAACTTGGCGCGTAAAGGTACGCGGTAGCTGTTTCATCTTGTGACTCGAACAAGTTCAAGGTGATCTGGCGGCCGTCCGAATCTCGCATGACAACGGCCATGGTCATGGGCGCGGGATGCTTTTCCATCAAGCCTCTCCAGCCGGCATCGTGCGCGTTCATCCAACTCGACAGATGCGCTACTTCCTGCGGACTCAATGTGCCACCGGAAATTTGGGGGCCGTAAACCGAGGCCGTCGCAATGTCAGGCATTTTTATAATGCTGTAACAGCCTGTCAGATAGAACGTTAGCGCAGCGATGAAGACGACTCGCACAATGGTTCGCATGACGATCTCTCCGTTGCTTTAGAAATCCAGATCTGCGGAACTCCCAAGTTTACGGCCGACGAACAAAACCCATGGTTGATTGAAGCATTGAGCCTATCGATGTTTTAAATACCCGGCACCGCCATTTTGCCACCGCATTACTTCGCAGCGGGTTTCATATTCATCGAATACGCCACGGAGGTGATTTTCCAAGCGTCCTTGGTGTCAACGAGTGTCCAGTAGGTATGTCCGTAGCCCTGGGGGATTTCATAGTCGTACTCAATGACCGCCACCGTGCCATCGGTATGAACGGTCAAATGGGAGACTTTTTCCGGCGTTGTCTGGGCAGCCGTATCGGCAACGGACTGCTTATCGGCGGAATTGGGGAAAACTCTTGGCGCTTTACCGTTTGTGGCCGCCGTCATTCTCGCGAATGAAGCCGGTGCCACCGATCCCATCACGGGAACATTTTTGTCGTAATAGAAGCTCAGCAGCGTGGCCGCGTCCTTCTTGACCATGGCCTGGTTATAAGCCGCGGCAAGCTTCCTGAGCTGCGCAACCGCGTCTGGCGGCCCTACATCATGCGGTTCGTTGCCGCTTGCAGGCGCGGATTTGCCGGTGTGATGCGCATCGGGGAGCGCGGTTTCCTGTGCCTGTACATGAGTAACAGCCAACACGAGCAGCAGCAGCGCGATGAACTTCATGCGATTCCCCTAGTTGATGTGGAAGCCTCTTACGGAGGCTCGACCCACATTAAGGACAAGTCCGGCCTTCGTAGGTTCCTTTAAAACCAAGAGTCAGAGTGCGCCTTTATTGGGTAATCCGATCTTTTCGGGCCAGAGGGATTGCAGACCTGGTTCTATTGAAGATTCACTTAAGCATGCAGGCACTCGAATAAAAACCGATCGGTAGTCACCGAGATCGAAGGACGTGAAGTGAATTCTGGCTCCCGTTTGGGTAGAACCAATCAATGCCGCATGGTGCTTCGCGTCGCGATCTCGTTCTCACGCTTCAACCCCTCCAGCGCCTCGCCGATCTGCGCACTGATTTCCTCAAACACATTGAACATCTCTTTTCGGCGTATCGTCACAAACGACTTGCCGTTCTTGTCATCGTCTTCGGTGTACGTGATCGCCGCCATCACCGCCAAGGTGGCCTGGATGTCTTTGAGGCCTTGATAGCCCTCTTCCGACAGCACATAGAACTGCGGCCACGACGGCACGCCATCGATGTCTTCCATGATGTTTCTCCACACGCTTAGGTCACGCCGCGTGTTGCGCGCGGCGTGAAGGGCTACAGGAAATCCTGCTCGGCTTGTCGGAATCAGCTGCTTCCGTTTCGGCGAATGCCCACGATGGCTCGACACCATGCCGAAGGCGTGGCGGTGAAGTAGTTGGGGTGATGCACCGCGGCGG
>DATJMR010000003.1:0-2034 GCA_035508595.1 Dyella sp. | reverse complement strand
ACAGCCGCGCCACGCGCTCGCCCAGGTTGCCGCAGCCAGCTATCAAAACGCGTTCGGACATCCATTCACCTGTGGGGGCTGTGTTTCGTTCCCCTGTTACTATCCGCACATGAATCCTTCGCGCAACCTCTTTCTGATCGGGCCGACCGGCGCCGGCAAAACCTCGATCGGGCGGCAGCTCGCCGCGCGCTACAACATGCCGTTTATCGACCTCGATCAGGAGATCGAGCGTGTCACCGGGGTATCGGTCAGCACCATCTTCGACGTCGAGGGCGAAGCCGGTTTTCGTCGCCGCGAGCAGTCGTCGCTGGAGGAGTGCAGCGGCCGCAGCGGTATCGTGCTGGCGAGCGGCGCGGGGGCGGTGCTCGACTCGCTCAACCGCCGCCACTTGGTCGAGCGCGGTTACGTGGTGTGGTTGCAGGCGACGGTATCGCTGCAGTTGCATCGGCTCGCACTCGATACGTCGCGCCCACTGCTCGCCGATGCCGATCGCCATCGCAAACTGGAAGCCATGGCGGCCGCACGCACATCGCTTTACGAAGAGATCGCCGATCTCATCATTCCGCCCGGCCACGAGCACGAGGGCGTTGCGGTGGCGAGCGAACGTTGTTTCAAATTGATCGATCAGCACTGGAATCGTGGGGTGCTCTGACGCATTTTGCGTAAGCGTCACCGACCCCGCACATGGATATGATAAATAGGGTGATGTCCAGAAGGCCGCCTACGCAAAATGAGTCAGAGCACCCCCGCCGCATGAGCACTACCGCGCTACAAGAAACCATCACTGTCACGCTTGGCGAACGCAGTTATCCCGTGTGGATCGGCCGCGGCTTGCTGGACGATCGTGCGCGCTGGCGTGCGACGCTGCGCGGGAAACATGCGCTGGTGATCAGCAACCAGACTGTCGCACCGTTGTACCTGGAGCACATCGCACGCGGGCTCGACGGTTTGCGTTGGTCCTCCTTTCTGCTCGACGACGGCGAAGCGCACAAGAGCTTTGCCAACGTCGGCTTGGCGCTGGAAGCGCTGGGCAAGCTCGGCGCGACGCGCGATGCATGCGTCATAGCACTGGGCGGCGGCGTCGTGGGCGATCTTGCCGGTTTCACCGCCGCCTGCTGGATGCGGGGCATCGATTTCATCCAGATGCCGACCACCTTGCTGTCGATGGTCGATTCGTCTGTGGGCGGCAAAACCGGCGTCAATCTTCCTGCCGGCAAGAATCTGGTCGGCGCATTTCACCAGCCGCGTGCGGTCGTGGCCGATATTGGCACGCTGGACACCCTGCCCGCGCGCGAATACCGCGCCGGCATGGCAGAAGTGATCAAGGGCGCGGCGATCGGCGATGCGCCGTTCTTTGCCTGGCTGGAACAGAACGCCCCGGCCCTGGCGTTGCGCGAGGAAACCGCGCTTATCCAGGCCATTGCCACCAAAGTTCGCTACAAGGCCAGTGTCGTGGCGCGCGACGAGACCGAACAAGGCGAGCGCGCACTGCTCAACCTCGGGCATACGTTCGGCCATGCATTGGAAACGGCGGGTCGTTACACCACGCTGCTACACGGGGAGGGCGTCGCGGTAGGGATGGTGCTTGCCGCGCAATTGTCCGAACGGCTCGGCATGAGCTCGAAAGACGACACGCAACGCCTTGAGCGCCTGTTGAGCGGCATCGGTTTGCCGATCACGGTCCCCACGGGGTTCGACCCCGCTCAATTGCTCGGCCTGATGCGGCTGGACAAAAAAAATACAGCCGGCACGTTGAGGCTGATTCTGTGGCGAGGCATTGGGCGCGCAGAGATTGTCTCGGGCGTTAACGAAGCGGATGTGCTGGGCCTGCTACACGAGGCATGCGCGGAACGCTGAATAAGCAAGCGCCGGCATCGTTGAACGATGAAAACGCCTGTCTCCAACGCTGGATTGGCCGTTTGTGCGGTCACCCTCGCTAGTGAGCCGACTCCCATCTAAAATGGCCGATCTGCGGCGTTGTCGCCGTACCGCTATCCAGGGACGCCATGCGCCTCTATTTGCAAACCATGCCCG
>DATJMR010000002.1:0-3087 GCA_035508595.1 Dyella sp. | reverse complement strand
AACTGCACGGACCGCGAGCCACTTTTCCCGCCGATATCACGCCGGACGAAATGGCCCTGATGAAATCGCATGCGGACTATTGGCGCGAACGGATGCGTCAGGGCTACGTTGTCGTGTTCGGTCCGGTGATGGACCCTCAAGCCGCCTACGGCATTCTGGTCATGCAATTGCCCGATGACGTTGCGCCCGAACCGCTGGTCAACGAAGATCCCGTGCTGAAGGCCGACTGCGGTTTTCGTTTCGACATGCATCCCATGCGCGCGGTACTGCCTCAACAGGAATCATCCAGCGGCCATGCTTGAGGGCGACGATGCCGATGTCATTCGATGATTTGTTCAAAGGGGTCTGGACGCTCTGGCTCATCTATTGGGGCATCAGCGCGCTGGGCGTGAAAACGGCTGCACGCGTCGAGTCACCGGGCTCCCGTCTCGGAAGGCATGTCATTCCGCTCGTCGTTGCCGTATTGCTCCTGCACCGATACGACTGGATGAACGACACGTTTCTCAGCGAGCGTTTCGTGCCGGACCAAGCGTGGATGGCGTGGACGGGTTTTGGTCTTACGTTGATCGGCCTGGCGTTTACCTGCTGGGCGCGCATCACACTGGGGCGCAATTGGAGCGGCATCGTGCAGCTCAAGCAAGATCACGAATTGATCGTTCGTGGCCCGTACAGTTGGGTGCGGCATCCGATTTATACAGGGCTGCTGCTGGCCTTCTTGGGCACCGTGCTCGCCAACGGCGAATGGCATGCGCTCATCGGCGTTCCCCTCGTCGCGTTCGCGTTTTGGCGCAAACTCCGCCTCGAAGAGCGGTGGCTGTGCGAACTCTTCGGCGATCAATATCGTGCGTATATGCACCGCGTGAAAGCGCTAGTGCCTGGGGTGCTTTGAATTTGGGCGACTTCACCGTTGTTCCACGGTTTGCACCGTAGGGTTCTCGCTACCGGAAATACGGCGTCCGATTTCTTCCAACAGGCGGGCGTCGTGCCGACAAGAAATCGGTGATGAGCAACGCGCCCCTTCCAAATTCGCACACAAAGCTCGCCGGCGTGGCTCCCGCCGACATGCTCACGCCTGCAGATCGTTATCAGGAGCTGTTTGTCGACGTGCAACTCGCGCGCGTGTTCCCCGACAGCAAGACCTTCGTCGATTGCTCACCGCGTGGCGAACCCGAACGCATACTTGCCCTGTACCGGCAACAGCGAAGCGAGTCGGATTTCGACCTGGCTGCGTTTGTGCATACGCATTTCGACGAGCCGAAAATCTACAAACACCATTATGTATCGATAGAAGGCCAGCCGATCGCAGATCACATCGATAGCCTATGGGATGTGTTGACGCGGCACCCGCATCAACATCCAGCCCAGTCCTCGCTGTTGCCGTTGCCGAATCGCTACGTTGTGCCGGGCGGGCGTTTCGGCGAGCTCTACTACTGGGACTCGTATTTCACCATGCTGGGTCTTTTCGAGAGCGGTCGCTCCGACTTGCTTCACGACATGGCAAACAATTTCGCCTATCTCATCGACACATACGGCCATGTGCCCAATGGCAACCGCACGTATTATTTAAGCCGCTCGCAGCCGCCGGTGTTTGCGCTGATGGTGGAGTTGTTTGAGCAACACGGCGTTCGTGAAGCCATCGAATATCTGCCGCAATTGCTCAAGGAGCACAGCTTCTGGATGGAGGGCGCCGACGCGCTTCGGCCAGGTGACGCCTATCGCCATTGCGCGCGGACGGACGACGGTATCTTGCTCAATCGCTATTGGGACAGCCGCGAAACGCCGCGCGAAGAATCGCACGCCGAAGACGTGGAAACCGCCCAAAAATCGTCGCGGCCCCATTCGCAGGTGTATCGGGATCTGCGCGCGGGCGCCGCATCCGGCTGGGATTTCAGTTCGCGCTGGTGCGACAACGGCAAGCTCGAAACTATTCGCACCACGGCCATATTGCCGGTGGATCTCAATGCCTTCCTTTACAACCTGGAACAACAGATCGCCGAACTCAGCCAAGCGGACGGTCAGCGCAAACAGGCGCAAGCCTTTGCCGAACGCGCACAAACGCGTCGCAAAGCGATCGATCGTTTACTTTGGGACGATACGGCGGGCGCCTATCTTGACTACGACTGGCAGCGACACGCACCGCGCGAGGCACTCAATGCCGCAACCAGCACGCCGCTTTACGTGGGTCTCGCCAGCCGGACGCAGGCGCGCCGCGTGGCCGAGGCATTGCGTAAGCGATTGCTGGAAGAGGGCGGTCTGGGCGCCAGCGAGGTCGAAACCGGCGAGCAATGGGATCGGCCCAACGGCTGGGCGCCTCTGCAATGGCTGGCGATTCACGGGTTGCGTGAATATGGGTTGCACGATTTGGCTGACGACATTGCCTCTCGCTGGTTGCATACCGTCGCTGGCCTCTACAAACGCGAAAGCAAGCTGGTCGAAAAGTACGCGCTGATCGGCTCGCCTGAGCAGGCCGCCGGCGGTGGCGGCGGCGAATATCCGCTGCAAGATGGTTTTGGCTGGACCAATGGCGTCACGCGGCGATTGCTGGACGAAAAGCCCGATCATCATGCGAACCGTGCGTGCGCGGGATCGAGTGCTTGACGACTCTCGCCCGCGCACGGCTTTAACGTTTGCTCAATGCGCCAGCGCGAAACTGGTCAGCACCTGCGTGAATGCCTGTGGCTTTTCCATCTGCGGCATGTGATTGCATCCGTTGAGAATGCTGGTACTGATCGAAGGCGAATGTGTAAGACCGTCGCGCAAGCTTTCCAGCGCCGAAATGTCGATGATCTTATCGTCGCGACACCACATGCCGAGCACCGGCATGGTCAGCTTGTCGAGGCGGTTCTGCAGCGACACCACTTGCGAGTTTTCGCGCAGCTCGTTGAACGTCGTGTCGATGAAGGCGCGGTTCTTGACGTTGTCCTTGACAAATACGTCGACAAGTCGTCCGGGCAGATTCGGCACATGCTCGAAGGCCAGTGCATTGGCGCGAAAGAAGCCGGCGCGGTCGTCGAAGACGAAGGGGTCTTTGCCGCTCATCGCTTCCTTGGCGAAGTCGTTCTCCTTGAATTTGAGGCCGAACGAATC
>DATJMR010000001.1:0-4943 GCA_035508595.1 Dyella sp. | reverse complement strand
GCCTGCCAATAACCCACATGCTGCCAGCCGAACTGCTCGGCCAAATGATCTCGCACGCCTATGCCGATCAGCGGTGGAAGCAGCGCCGAAACCAGGGTCATTACGGAAAACGCAGCCAGGCGCGAAACCATCTCGCGATCAAAGCGCGCGCGAAGCATGGCCGGTAAAAAATAGCCGCTGCGCTTGAGCACCGGAAAGCCGACGACCCATAAAGCCAACTGGCCGACGATCAGGGCAAGCAACGCTCCGTAAAGATGAAACACGCGCGCCAGCCAAATCGCCGCGACCATGCTCCCCAGCGATCCGAATACCTGGATCAAGGCCAGTCGACGCACATCCATGAAACCGTTGATCACCGCCAGCGCGTAGTTCGCCAGCGCAATACCAAGCTGGGCGATCGCCAACACCTGAATCACGCTCTGGTAATGCAGATCGCCCAACAGCCATCGCGTGATGGGGCGGTTGAAAATCAGCGTGACAAGGCCGATCACGCACGACGCACATAAGGCATACCACAGTGCCGCGGAAAGCAGACGCGCGAGCTTCGCTGCATCGTCTCGGTATTCGGCCACATATTTCACGACGCCCGTGCCAATTCCGCCACCCGCGAGCACGGCGAGCAACGACATCAGGCTCATGAATTGCCCCAACTTTCCAACGCCTTCGGGGCCGGCAAACCACGCTACCAGTTTCACCACCACCAAAGCGGCCAGCAAGCGCGCGCCGGTCGCCATCACGGAATACGTACTGGCGCGCAACATGTTCATGTCGTCGGCTCGAAGGTTTGGCATGCGTCGATAACCGCGTCGATGTCGTCTTCGCTCATGACGGGGCTCATGGGCAAACTCAGCACTTCGCGATGCAACGCCTCCGTAAGCGGCAACGACAATGCATGCAGCGACGGATATGCCGGCTGTCGGTGCGGCGGGACCGGATAATGCACCTGTACCTGGATGCCGTTGGCCTGCAGATGGTGCTGCAGCGCATCGCGGTATCGACTGCGCACCACGAACAGATGCCACACATGCCGCTCTTCGGACAGCGTATCGGGAAGCCGGATATGCGGATGCCGAATACCTTCGCGATAGCGGCAGGCGACATGACGACGCTTGGCGGTATCGTCGTCCAGATACTTCAGTTTCACCCGCAGCATCGCTGCTTGAATTTCGTCGAGCCGCGAGTTGAGTCCCTGAAACAAGTGGTGATACTTCGTTTCCGACCCGTAGTTGCGCAGCGCGGCGATGCATTCCGCCAGCACCGTGTCGTTCGTCACCACCGCCCCACCGTCACCCAGCGCGCCCAGATTCTTGGCCGGGAAAAAACTGAACGCGGCAGCGTCGCCGAACGATCCGGCTTTTCGCCGGTCGCACATCGCGCCGTGCGCTTGCGCGGCATCCTCGATCAATAACAATCCATGACGTTTCGCCAGCCCCGTCAAAGCCACCATGTCCGACAGCTGTCCGTACAGATGCACCGCCATGATCGCTCGCGTGCGAGCGCCAATGGCCGCCTGCGCACATACAGGATCGATATTGAAGCTGCCTGCATCCGGCTCGACCGGGACCGGAACGAGCCGGTTCGCGGTAACCGCCAAAAAGCTGGCGATAAAGGTATTGGCAGGCACCAGCACTTCGTCGCCATCGCTGAGGAGCCCCCGTTCTTTGTAAGCCCGCAAGATCAGCGACAAGGCATCCAACCCGTTGCCGACGCCCACCGCATGGCGGACGCCGCAATAGACGGCGAAGTCGCGCTCGAACGCAGGCACTTCCTCGCCCAGCACATACCAGCCCGAATCAATGACTCGCGATGCCGCGGCCTTCAACTCATCGGCATAGCGTGCGTGCACATCTCTCAAGCTTAAGAATGGAACGCGCATCACAGGCTCCATTCGTAAAAATCGTGTACGACGCCGCGCGCACCGAAATGTTCCTTCTGCGCAATCAACGAACCATTGAGAATTTTTCCGTCGCGTTCGGTGGAGATGCCGAAGCTGAAATACTGCTTGGACGCATAAGTCGTTGTGATCAACGTGTCCAACAACAAGTCGAGTGCGCCAAGCTCGCGGCCTTGCTGCGAAGCGGCCATATACTGCATGTGCACGATATGCCCGAAATCGTAGGCCACTGCCCCGGCCACCAATTCGTCGCCGCAATGCGCCTGATACAGAACGATCTCGCTGGGAAACCTCCCTTGAAGCAATTGCAATTCTTGCAAGCTATGCGTAGGCACCGCATCGTGGCGGCGCAGCACGTCGGAAAGCAAACCGTGAAACGCAGCGGCATTGGACACCGTACGCATCGCTATGGCGTGACGCCCCGCCCGCCTGATCGAACGTCGGCGCATCGACGTATAGCCTACCGGGTTGTTCATCGCGATGACGGAAGAAATATCCCGGCGCACCAGACGCGCTCCCAGCCAATGAAGAGCAAAAAGATCTTCTTCGGCCGGGTAGCGGTGGAACACATGCGGTATGGCCTTATAGACCAGGCGTTCGATCCCCTGTGCGCGATAGTGCGCGCCGATCATCTGGAAGACCGTAAGCGCCGCTTCCGCCTGCAAGGCTTCCGTGACGATCAGCCCGCCGTAGGTCAAGCCGCCATGGCTGATGACCGCCTTGCTTTGTAGATTGGCGGGAAACACCGCGACAAGCTCCCCGTCGCGTTCGATCAGCAACGACCGATCGACAAACCGATCGGAGTGATAATCCATATACCCCCGCCGATGCAGCAGATTGCCGTTTCTGGAGCGCCGCACCGTGGCGTCCCACGCCTTCGCATCCGCCGGCGCGTACGGCCTAAGCGCAAACATGGGCATCTCCACCGATTCTTGCAGCGTCCGCTTCCGCCACGCCGAAGCCGTCCACACCCATGTCGTTGCCGTTGTAGAACATCAGCAGCTTGTCGCGCTGCCTGATCAGCGCCGGATAACAGAGGGTGCGCGAATCCCACCCCTGCGTCGACAGCGTGATGCCGAGCGCATCGTCGCGACGATCCCAATGGATGCCATCGTCGCTGTACGCCACACCGGGGAAATAGCTGCCGGATGTCGTACCGCGGGTAAAATACATCACGTATTTTCCGCCGAGCTCATAAACGCGCGGCCGCCCGATACGGTATTCGTCGTTTTTCGGCAGCAAGCAGATGCGATCCTCGCGCGGTATGTCGGTGAGGTCATCCGTTTCGACACAGCGGACGTGGTAACGCGGAAAGGGACGACCGCCGATATATTCCCAGTCGTCGCCGACGGCGTACCAAAGTCGCCATCTGCCGTGTTCGTACATGGCCGAATGAATCGCGGCGATGGTGCTGCGGCCTCGTGCACGATCGAGAATCGGCGTTTCCTGCACACGCTGAAAACGGTCGCCACCGTCGTTGGAAACGGCCAAACCCGTAAACGCCAGGAACTTGGCTTTTGCGACACGCTGAAAGCCGACATAAACCATGTGCAAGCCGCGCGGCGTGTCGACAACATCGCCCAGAATCAAACCGTGATCATCGAAGCAGCCGTCTCGCCCGATATCCAGCACCGGTTCCGAGCTGACGCGAACGACCTCCACGGGATTGTCCGCCCGCACATCCACATATCCGATACGGCTGATGCCTTCGTCGTCGCGAAAACCCGCATAGACGCGGATAAGATCGTCGTCAAGCCGATACGGCGTGGGCGTCAACGCCGAGTGACGCATCCAGGCACCCACGCTGTGCCGCGCGGTTTCGAAAACGAGCCCTTTCTTCGTCCATTCGAACATGGGCGTCTTACAGCCTGACATCGAAACTTGACCTGCCCGGCAGCGCACGCGCGGGCGATCCGACATAAACCTTGCCCGGCTCGGTATCGCTCGTCACCAGCGCACCCGAACCGATGACATTGTCGTGCGCCACCTTCACCTTGTCGTTGAAGGTCGTGTTGACGCCCACGAAGCTGCTCTCGCCGATATGGCAATAGCCCGATATCACGGCATGGGATGCGATAAATACATGATCGTCCACAACGACCCGATGCCCGACGTGATTGCCGCTCCACAACACACAGTTGTTGCCCACGCGAACGAAAGGCTGAATCACGTTGTTTTCGAAGATGAAGGTGTTTTCGCCCACCTCGGCGTTGCGCCACACAAAGGCACGCGTGCTGACATAGCTTGCGCATCGATAACCGCGACGCTTGGCGTCCAGATAAAAACGCGTGCGCAAACGATTGAGCTGACTTGCCGGAATCGCCACAAACACGTCGTAATCGGCAGGCGGATAGCGCACCTCCAGATCTTCGTAGGGGACCACCGGTCGATCGGCCAGGGATGGCTGCGCGAGGTACTCGCGCTCGACGCTGAAAGCGACGACGTCGTAGTCGCTATCGTGCGTAAAATATTCGCAGGCGATTTGCGCGAACTCGCCGGCGCCGATAAGCACTAGCGGGCGAGACATGCGGCCATGTTCTCCTGATACACGGCGCCGCTGACCTCGCGCAGAAAATCGGCGTAGTTGGTGATGTAATCGCTGGGGTCGTAAACCTGATCGGCCAGAACCATCAGCACGCAATCGTCGCTGAAGTCGTAAAGTTCGCGCCAGACCATGCGACCCAATACCAAGCCGCGCGTCGGATCGTCGAGCACCACCTCCACCGGCCCCGTGCCATCGTCCAGCAAAAACGTCACCGAACCGCGCACGGCAATCGCCAGTTGATGCAAATGGCGGTGCGCATGCTGTCCACGACGCACGTCGCCCTTCGTCGCGAACAGGTAATACACGCGACGGATTTGAAACGGCACGTTTCGGTCCTGCTCCAGCGCGATAAGCATGCCGCGGTTGTCGCCATGTTGTTGCAACTGGACTCGTTCGATTTCCATGTTCGGGCCGGACCGTGACTGTGATGGTGACCTACACGCTTGAGTGCCGGCCCTGTCACCACAGGTTGCCTCGACGCGCGCGCCGCGATGGCAACCTTTC